>JBKPEE010000083.1:0-7502 GCA_046728235.1 Acidobacteriota bacterium | reverse complement strand
CCATCAGCGCGGGCGCCCTGGTCGAAACACCGTCGAGAATTGACAGCTTCTGGTCCGTCCCTTTGCCCGCGGCGCGTTTCTCTTCTGCTTTGATAGCTTCCCAGTTGCGCAACACCTCGGCTGAATCGCTGGCCGCCGCGTCGCCGAACACGTGCGGGTGACGCCGCACCATCTTCTCATGTACCTGGGTGATGACATCGTCAATGCTGAATTCCCCGCGCTCTTTGGCCACGCGCGCAAAAAACGTAATCTGAAAAAGCAAGTCGCCGAGTTCTTCGCGCAAATCATCAGGCCGTCCCAGGCGCGCCTCTTCCAGCGCGTCAAAGGCTTCGTAAGCTTCTTCCAAAAGCATCGGGGCGAGCGTGGCGTATGTTTGCTCCCGGTCCCACGGGCAGCCGCCCGGTGAACGCAGGCGATCCATCAACTCAACCAGATCGGTAAAAGTCTTGGGCATGTGAGCTAGTTTCAGGTTTCAGGTTTCAAGTTTCAAGTTGTGTCGGCACCCGAAGCGGCGGCGACGGGATCAGCAGGCTCGAAACATTAATCCCTTATATCCCGTCGCTATCAAGCCCGTGTCAAAACTCGAATTCCTCGTCATGTTTTTCTTCGTGTTAGTTCGCGTGATTTAGTGGATCGTCCGTTACGCCGCCAAAAAGAACGATCCACGAAATCACACGAACCATCACGAAAGGCAGCAACGTGCAGATCAGACGAGTTTTGACACACTCTCTATCACTCCGGGCTCGGACTCGCAGCTTTTGCGATCAGATCGAACGCGGTGCTAACATGAACGGCGTCTTAATTCCCAAAATTATCGATGCGCCGATGGTTCAAGGTCATTGGCGCATCCCTGTTTCAATGTCATGAGTGAAGAACAACCGACATTCAAAGTAGTTGACCGCCGTCCTTTCAATCCCGACGGTTCGCCGCGCGAATTATCAGCGCAGGAAAAGGAAGAAGCCGATCGCGCGGCGAAGGCCGCGGAAGTCGAAAACGCCGCGGCAAAGGCAATGTCGCCACCGGCT
Source organism: Acidobacteriota bacterium (assembly GCA_046728235.1). Lineage (GTDB taxonomy): Bacteria > Acidobacteriota > Blastocatellia > Pyrinomonadales > Pyrinomonadaceae > UBA11740. Next base: position 6,477 of record JBKPEE010000083.1, on the reverse strand, counting down.
CCGGCATCCCCAGCGGAATCGCCGCGCCGCACCGCGCCCAGGCCTCCGGAGAGAGAGCATGCACACGCCGGCGATCCGCTGGACGATCCGGCGAGCTTCCTCAGCCTGGTGATGTCGCTGGCATCGAACGCCGCGGCGAGTCTCGGCATGATGCCGCATCCGGTGACGGGCGAAACGGGCGTCGATCTGAAAACCGCAAAACACTGGATCGACGTGCTCGGAATGCTGGAGCACAAAACCAGCGGCAACCTGGATCAGCAGGAAGCGCAGACGCTCGAGAGCCTGCTGGCCGATCTGCGCATGCAGTACGTTTCATTCACAAGTGCACCCACGCCGCCACCTGCGAAGTTCAGCGCCAGCGATATCACCGGCGGGAAGTAACTGGAGCGCAAGCGTCCGCGCTTGCAGTCAGCTAGGCTGTGGTGTCGTAGCAAGCGAGGACGCTTGCGCTCCAGTCACTTCTGATCCGCGATGAAACTCACCTTTCTAGGCACCGGGACCTCGACAGGCGTTCCTTCGATAGCCTGCGATTGCGACACCTGTACGTCCGATGATCCGCGCGACAAACGCCTGCGAGTCTCCGTGCTCGTCGAACATGCGGGTCAAACGATCATTGTCGATACCTCGAGCGATTTTAGACAGCAGGCCCTGAAGGTTGGGTTAAGGCATCTCGACGCGGTGCTGGTGACGCATTGCCACGCCGATCATATTTTCGGCCTGGATGATATTCGCCCGCTGAACTTTCGGTATGGCGCCCTGGGCCTGTATGCCAACGAACGCGCCTGGAAAGACATCCGGCGCATCTTTCAATATGTTTTTGAGCCTTCGCATTTTGGCGGCGGGCTCCCGCAGATAGTTCCCCACACAGTCATCGACGGCGCACCGTTTTGTTTCGGCCCCGATCTCGAAATAACACCGCTGGAAGTAATTCATGGCCGGCTGCCGGTGATCGCTTATCGTTTCAACGACTTTGCTTATGCGACCGACCTCAGCGAGATTCCGCCCGGAACAATTGAAGGCCTGCGCGGTTTGAAAGTGCTCGTCCTCGATTGTTTGCGCATTCGCCCGCATCAGACGCATCTGTGGCTGGAGCGCGCGCTGGAGTACGTTGAGGAATTGAAGCCACAACGAACTTACTTTACGCACATTACGCATGAAGTGAAGCACGCGCGCGAATCAAAGTTGCTGCCTGAGAATGTTGAGTGGGCGTATGACGGACTGGTGGTCAACGAATAGTCAGTTGTTAGTCGTCAGTTGTCAGTAGTGCGCTGACTCAACTGACTACTGACCACTGACAACTGACCAATGAGACTCTTTCACGGAACCGAGAATGCCGACATCGCTCGCCCCGTCGTGCTGACGCTCGGCGTCTTTGATGGGCTGCATCTCGGTCATCAGTTCATCATGAGGACCGTCGTCGATCGCGCGCGGGCAATTGGCGCTACTCCGACCGTGATTACCTTCGAACCTCATCCACGCGCCGTGCTGCATCCGGAGTCAGCGCCACCGCTGCTGCAAACCTTCGATCAGAAAATTGAAGCCCTTGGTCTGCTGGGGATCGAACAGACGATCGTCATCCATTTTGATAAGGCCTTCTCGGAAATTCGCGCCGCGGATTTTCTGCGCGAGGTGGTGGTCGAACGTTTGCAGGCGCAGGAGATTTATCTCGGCCGCGGGTTTTTCTTTGGTCACAATCGAGAAGGCAACATCGATCTATTGAGAAAGATAAGCAACCGCCTCGGCTTTCTGGCTGATGAAGTTCCGGAAGTGCAAATCCGCGGCGAACGCGTCAGTTCCAGCCGAATTCGCGAGTTGATTTTGCAGGGGCGCATGAATCGCGCGCGGCGCATGCTCGGGCGGCCATACGGCGTTGAGGGCCCGGTGGTACGCGGCGCCGAGCGGGGGGCGAAGCTGGGATTTCCGACGGCCAACATTCATCCGCACAATCGGGTGATTCCGCGCGGCGGAGTTTATGTCACCGCAGCATTGGTCGAAGGACACTGGCGTCGCAGTGTTACGAACATCGGGACGCGGCCAACGTTCGGCGATTACCCGGAAAGCTCAGTCGAGACACATGTGATTGATTGGTCGGGCGATCTGTACGGCAATGTGGTACGCGTTCGCTTCCTTCACCGGCTGCGAGATGAAAAGAAGTTTGGATCGATTGATGAGTTGAAATTGCAGATCGCGTGCGACGTTGCGCGAGCCCGACGGTACTTCGCGCGCGCGGGAGTCAAGAAGTCGCTGGCGATTGGGTGACGATGCAAATGAGGTCAGTACCACCCGCGTCAGCGGGTGGGTTAAGGTTGACCCTTGATCCCATCCGCTTACGCGGATGGTACTGACCACTTCGCCTATTTCTCGCCGTTTGCCGATGGCAGCTTCATCTGTTCCCGAAACAGATTCAGCAACAGAAGAGTTCCGATGCCGCCGCCATCGCCGGCGCCGCCGCCTGAAGCCAGTATGTCCGGGGTGATGCGAACGCCTTTTTCGCCAATCACCTTCAGCGTTTCCACCACGGCTACACCCTGCGCACCCAACGCGTTCACTTGTTCACGGTAGGCGACGCCCTGCGCCTCGCCCATCAATCGCACCTTTTCGGCTTCGGCTTTACCGGTCTGCGAAATGTAAGACGCTTCACCCTCGGCTTCCGCTTTGCGCTGTTCGGCGCGCTTGCTGGCAATTTCAACACCCACGGTCGCGGCCATCAGGTCGCGCTGGTTGTCAGCCTGGGACTTGGTCTTCTCGAGTTGAATGCGTTTCTCTTCAGCCTCACGTTGCGCATTGAACATGTTCTGCTTTTGCTCGGCCAGAATCTTCTCCGTCTGAGTCTTCATCAGCTCTTCGGGCAGGTGAATGTGACAGATGAGCACGTTGACTACGTCGACGTGATACTTCAGCAGATGCGCGCGCACGCGAGCTTCAGCGCGTTCCTGCTCTTCATGCCGGTTTTGCAGATAAGCCATCGCCGATGACTCGGACGCCTGGTTGCGAAAGATCGAGTCGATCAGCGGATGCATCACGTTTTGAATCAGGCGATCGATGCCGCCAATTTTCGCGACCATGAAAGGCGCGTCTTCTGGTTTGACCCGAAAGACGACACGAACTTCCAACTGCATTGTGAAGCCGTCTTTGGAAATCACTTCGAAAGGATTGAAGGTGTTGACGACTTCGCCCGAGGTCCATTCGACGGTTTGGTTCGTCGTCGGGATTACGATTGGCGTAATCGCCAGTGTGTTGACGTAATAGCGTCCCGGCCCCACGACCGTCTCCTGAATGCCGCGATAACCTTCCGGCACGACGTAAGCTTCGTGCGCGCCTTCGTCGAGGCGGCGGTCCGCCGGATCGCCCGTCATTAGTTCAGTCTTAATTTCTTCCGCATCGATCTGAGTCAGATGGGCCGCCGACTGTACCGCCTGTTCCTTTTCTTCGCGCTCCATCCGCGCGCGCACCTTCGCCGCCATCTCGCGGCGTACTTCATCTGAAGGATCTTTGCCGGTGTTCGAAACGATCACGGCGACTTCGCCCGGCTTAACTTCTTTCGCGGTTTCCAGAATTACTTTGAACAGGAGCGGATTAATGTAATAGGTGCCGGGCAACAGAATGTCTTTCTGCGGACCCCGCTGGCCCTTGCTGTCGATGAACTCGTGCCCGTCCTGAAAATTGTCGTGCCCTGGGATCGATTCGGCGACATAGTCGCCCGGATTGAGCGGCGCGCCATCCAATGCTTCGACCAGACCAATCTGGTTCTCGGCGATCACGGTGGCGTCGAAGAGGCGGATCGTGAACAGGCCCGGTTTTCCGTCCGTGCCGCCTTCAAGCGGCGCCGACTGTGTCAGGATGCGATACGTGCCCGGCGTGAGGATGTCCACCTGCGGACCACGTTGACCGCCTGAAGAGATAAACAGCTCGGCGTTCTGATAGTTGAGATGATCTTTGATTGCTTTACCGAGCAGACGCCCCGGGTCAAGCGGCGCCCCGTCAGCCGCGGTGACGATGCCTACTTTGCCTTGCGGAATGACGGTTGTCTTGGCAACCGATACGCGGAAGAGATACGGATGAATGGGCCAAAGTCCCGGCGGCAGCGTGCGCAATTGAATTCCTTTGACGCCGCCTTGCTTCAGAAACGCAATTGGATCCTGAAAGTTGTTGTGCGCATTCTGCGCGCGATCGGGAGCAAAGATTCTTCCCGGCGGCATCGGATCGCCATCAATCGCTTCGATCAAGCCCAACTCGTCTGAACCGATTTCGATGAGCGGAACTTTGCGCACGACTTTCTCGAAAGGAAATTTGATCAAGTGCAAGCCGGGCTTGAGCACATCAGCCTGAATGCCAACTTCACCTTCGGTGGCGACGACGCGTCCCGGCGGCATGCGCCGCCCCATGTAACGCCGCTCCTTAATGGCGATTTCGCGCGCGCCCACGTTGACGAAGATGCGCCGCAAAATAACGAGCAGCACGATCAGCAAGACAAAGCCGACTATCAAAATCGGCAACACAGTAAAAACATCAATGTTATTCATGGTGAACCTCTATGCGTTAGGAGTCCGCCTTCAGGCGGAAATTGTTTTCACGAATTCCGCCCTTATGGCGGAACTCCGAACGGAATGAAACCGTTGTCTCGATCGGAATTGATTCATTGTTCTGCGCGCGCCGTTTCCAGTTCGCGGCGCGCGCTGTCGAGGGTGCGCTTCAGGACAAAACCGGCGCCTGAGCTCCGGGTGCGCGCAGAGAGTATCCAAAACTCGCCATCAAATAAAGCCCGCAGCTCGAGTGCGGATATATCCGGCAGTTTTCCGTCGCGCCAGAGCTCGAGCGCCTCTTCGACGGTTGCCCGGTAAAGATCGGAGTCATCGCTTAAGGCCGCGAAATGCAGCGCTTTGGCCGTGTTGCTGCGATTTGGCGACATGCGCCAGGCTACCTGTACGGCTTTCGCGAGTCGCTGGTTCACTCGCAATTCGTTTTGCTTCACATAAGACATCAATGACAGCAAATCCGAATCTGAAGCAACGTGCGCCACGAGTTCGTTAAGGACTCGATCGTACAAATCACGATCGCCGGTCCTTTCTGCCTCCAGGAGTGACGAACGTTCACCGTGGCGAGCACGATCGAGCAACGCCGAATTGTCGTTTTCGCGCGCTGCATTCGCCGCGCGCATCTTTTCTTCATCGCTTTTTGATGAGGCGCTGCCGAACAGGCCATGAAAATCGGGACTGGGCGGGAGGATGCGTTCGCTATCATCCCTCGCAGGCTTCTGCCAAAAATAAAGCCCAATTCCGCCAATTAAAAGAATTGCAAGAACGGAGACGAAAGCGGTAATGAAAAGGCTGACCATTCAGGTCGCGAACAGCGTTGTGCTCAGCAGAATTATACGCCTGAGCGAAGCGAAAGGTTCAAGTTGTTGCCGGGAGCGCGTTGATGCTGGGAGCCGATTTACCGGGAGCGCAGGCGTTCTCGCCCGCAACCTTGAAGATTACTACTAACCTTTAAGCCTGAACGGTCGAGCTGATTACTGGGACCGCGCGCGCCCTCGCCCGCACTGAGCGCGCAGCGCGAATAGGCACCTCACGCGAATACGTACCAACACCTTGAGCTAAACCTTTCGAAATTACGTAAGTACCGCCGCGGCCCCTTTCTTTGCACTGATGACCTTCGCGCTGCGCGCTCAATGCGGGCGAGGGCGCCCGCGGTCCCAGCAATCAGACGCCTGCTCCCACAAATCAGGCTCGGGCGCGAAACCAGGCGCTGCTAAATGGCCAATCCTCAGGCCGGCAGCACAAGCGGGCTTTCACCGGATTGTTTTCTATATAGCGTACTGCTTTGAAAAAGTGTTCCTGGTTTCGGATGTAGCGATCAAAATAATCAGGCATCCAAAACTCACCAGCTCGTCCGAGGATCTGATTTGCTTTATGCGATGTGATTGACTTGAGCGATTGCATGATTTCCGCGAGCGTGTACTCCGCAAACCGCGTAGCGAGCATGTGGATGTGATTGGGCATGATTACCCACGCTGATAACCGATACGATTCGCCGTCGGACCTCAGCAACACATCCTGAACAGTCGACGCGATCTGATGTTCTTTCATGAATGCCTGTCCATAACCCTGATCGAGATATCGTTCGATGCGTCTCTGCAACAAAATTCGATCAGCTATGGAGTTCGAAAGATTCAGTTGTCGCTTCCAATTTCTGATCACTGAAGCAGGGACGGAATCGAATAAGTGCAACGAAACAAACTGAGAAACCTCGCGTCCGTCAAAGTGGGGCAGGTAACCTCGGCTATGCCAGCCGGCTTCGCGCAACTCAGATTTGTGACGGCTATTTGATAGTGACATCAGCTAATAGGTGAGTCTAAATACTGGGACCGCGGGCGCCCTCGCCCGCATTGAGCGCGCAGCGCGAAAATTTGTCAACGTAAACAAATTTGCAAGAGGACGTGCGGCTTACATAGCAGTTCGAACGCGTTCGGCTTAAGGA
>JBKPEE010000082.1:0-20426 GCA_046728235.1 Acidobacteriota bacterium | reverse complement strand
CCTGATCGATTCCAAAGTTCGAACTGAGAAAGGCAAGGGACGCCTTGCTCCCCATCATCTCAAACTCAAGCTCGAATGGGGCACCCATTCGGAAACTCCTCCGGAAGTCATAAAGAGGCTCGAGCGGGAAGTTCTCGCGGCCGCTATCGATCACATCAACGACAATCGTTACCGCACTCTGGGTCCGGTGGTGATCGAGAGCGACGTGGATATTTTCACCAAAGACATAGCGATCGACGCCACCTTCGGCGAATTCGAAGAGGAGTTTCAGCGACAGGATCTCGAACGCAAGATCGGCAAGCCAATTAAGGCCCCTCATCATGAAAAGGCTGAGATCCCCTTAATCGCGAGGATTATTCTCCCGGAAGGCCAGAAAGAAATCGAACTGCCTTTCGTGGCCGGCGGAAAGCGCATGAATGTCGGACGCGGCACCGACAACGATCTTTACCTGAATCACCCCAGTGTCTCGAAGGTCCACGCCGCACTTAAGATGGACATTCAGCACAATCTCGTGGTCGCCGATACCGGCTCGACCAATGGCACGCATATTAACGGCGTGCGTATCCCCTATGGTGAGGCTCGCCCTATTGAGGAAGGCGATGTCGTTGCGTTTGGCGACGTCGAGGTTCGCCTTCGCAAAAAGAATCCATGACATTGCTCGCCTTTGTTCTTTTTCAAAGCCCGACACCACTGCAACCCGCCGCCCCTCCGGAGAAGCTGCCGGCCTGGCTGACACTTATTTATGTATCGGGCATGGCGCTGGTTGGTTTGCTGCTGCTCCTTTCGGTAGCGCGCGCGTGGTTTTCGCGCTCGCCGTCGGCGCCGACCGCTCCGTCCAGTCTGCCAAAAGATATTAGGAAACGGCTGGGCGCCACGACTACCAATCGCGGATTGCGCGCGTGGCGTTGGCTGTTTGCGCTGGCAGCGATTTTCATTTTCGGCTTTCACGTTTACTGGGCCCGCTATGCGGCGGAGCGAAATCCCAAGTTTCAAGAGCTCAGCTACAAAGATCTGCGCAACCGGCGTCTGTCCGAATCAACTCTGCGCGGGTGGATTTACGACCGCAAAGGCCGGCCCCTCGCCTATTACCGGAAGAACAATAACGGCGAGATCGATCGCGAATATCCGATGGACGCTGCGCTGGCGCACATCTTTGGTAGTGATCGTGGTGAGCCGGGTCTCGAGCGCGCCTTGTTCGGCACCGAAAGCGGCGCTGTGCCTGAGGTCTGGCAAATCATTAATGGACAGACCGCCGAGCAGAAACTGAATAAGGATTACACGTTGACGATCGATCAGGACCTGCAGCAAGCCGTCGTCGATCAATTAAAAGGAAATCATGGCGCGGTGGTTATCTTCAACCCGCAGACGGGCGAAGTGCTCGCCATGTTCAGTAATCCGTCTTACAGCCTGAAACAAGTACAGGATGACGAGGCCGCCTGGATCAAACTCAATAATGATCGAAAGGAACGCCCGTTGCTTAATCGCGCGCTGAACGAATACTACGTGCCCGGCTCGACGTTCAAGACGCTGATGATGTACACGGCATTTCGCAACAACATGCAGGGCACACGTTTTACTACCAGTGGCGGATTTTCGCCTCCGGGGTGCGGGCGAACAATTACTGATGACAATGGCGGTTGTGAGGCTTGCGGCAATATCGGCATCGACGTGGGTTATCAAAAATCGAGCAACATCTTTTTTTCTTACCTGGCGACGCAAATGGGCGGTCCAAAGATTCAGGACACGGCGAAGCTCGTCGGTCTGGGCGCCTACGACAGCGTCAGCGGTCAGGGACAGGGGCGACGCGAGCCGGAAATCTGGAACGCCAGCACCAAAGCGGTCCAAAACGCGATTGCGCCAACTGAGTCATGGTTAAAGGCCGGGCCCCACTCCACTCGCTGCGAATTGATGTACGAGGGTTATGGCCAGGGATACGCCTCTCAGATGACGCCGTTCCAAATGGCAATGCTGATATCGGTGGCGGCCAATCTCGACGGCCGTCTGATGAAACCGAAGATCGAATCAGATCGGCAGCCGGAAATGTTCGCGCAGGTCTTGACGCGCGATCAGGCCGCGCAAATCCGTGGCATTATGAATATGGTGACTGAAGGCGGCACCGCCAACGCCGCGATGGCGCCGGTTAAGGCCGCGGGAATCCGCAGCGGCGGCAAGACCGGCACGGCACAGAAAGCTGTGCCCATCATCGATCCAAAAACCGGCGAGCCGATGAAGAAGATGGTGGTGGAAAAGGATTTCAAAGGCAAGATTATCGGACAGCATGAAGAGATCGTGTTTGCCGACAAGCTCCGCAGCGATGCCTGGTATTTGAGTTTTGCGCCGCTTGATAAACCGGTCATGGCCATGGCGGTGCTGCTCGAAGGTCCTGGTCCAGGCATCAGTTTTTACGGCGGCAAGAACGCGGCGCCGATTGCGGCACAACTGATCTTGAAAGCGAAGGACCTTGGGTACTTTGGCGGCGGTGGCCCTCAGGCGAATCAGCAGGGGGCTCAACAGCAACCGGCACCGAGGAGAAGGAATAGATGACTAGTTCGGAGTACCGCCTTTAGGCGGAATAGTTTGGAGTAGGGCGCGTTTAGTCGAAATTCACTGGCTCGACGGTTCCGCCTAAAGGCGGTACTCCAAACCATAGAAGCATGCGTAATCGTTTTTCATCACATCTGCTCTTATTACTTGCCCTGGTCGTGGTTGAAGTGGTCGGATACTACGCGATTTATCGCGCCGCAATGATCCGCGGCTATGGAACTTCAGTCATCGGCGCTGCCCGCGATCTGTTGATGTATTTTCCCATCATCGTGATGGCCTTATGGGTTTCTGCGTTTCGAAAATTCCGCGGCAACTGGGTCCTTTTCACGACCGCGATTCTGCTCTTCTCGGTCGGCTTGCTGGTCCAGTACCGGCTTTACAGCGACCCCGAGTACAACGCCAGGAACAAGGCCGCCGCGCGCCAGGAAAAGACCGACACCTTGCGGATGCGCTATATCAATCAGAACTATGACGCCGCCAAGCGGCAGATGATGGGCCTGCCGCCAACGCCTCCGCCCGTTGAGCAAGAGGCGCCCGTCCGAGAGTCAGGCTACAGCCTCGCGAACGCGATTACCTCAAGCTACACGTGGATTCCGGTTTTCTCTCTGGTCGCTTTCGCTCTCGCCTATGCATTCTGCGTTAACGATCGCTTCTTATCGTGGATTCAGCGCAATAGTTTCATCGTGGTGCTGCTGACCCTGATTCCGCTGGGAGTCGCCATCGTGAGCTCAAGCGCCGGCAAGGCAGTCGGCAACACCACGCCCTGGGAACCGGCGAAAGTTCCCTTCCTCCTCGGCTTCGCCGGAATTCTGACCGCGCGCTACAAAGATTTGGCGCGCACCTATTGGGGCATTCCGCGCGCCCGCGACATTGTTCCTTTGATCGTCATGGCGGCGATTCCCTTCATTCCGTTCTTTGCGCTTAAGGATTTTGGCCAGATGCTGATCTTTAGCGGCGCCTACGCGACCTTGTATCTCGTCGCGGTGCGACGGTGGCCACAGCTTTTAGTCTTCGTGGGATCAGTCTTTCTGGTGATTTCAATTCTGGTCATAGGGGCGTTACCGCGCGACATACAAGAGAAGTTTCCCCTGATTCCGACCATCGCGCGTCCGGTGCAGCACGCCTTACCTGCTCGCATTCAACAGCGATTCCATCTCTGGCTTGATGGGTTTGATCCGCCTTCACCTGAAGAGTCCTGGTGGAAGAAAGACTATGACGACGCCTTAGCCAAGGATCCGCGGATGAAAGAGCTCGCGGAAGAAAGCGAGGCGATGAAGAAGAGCGTCAACACCGACATCTGGTTCGACAAGCTCGCGTTTCAACCCGCGCAGGCAATCTTTGGAATTGCTTCCGGCAAAACGACGGGCCGCGGACTCGGCCTCGGCTTTCCCGAAGTCATTCCCATTGCTGATTCGGACTATGTTTACGCCGCCGTGGCTGAGGAAATGGGACTCCTGGGCGGCGGCCTGGTGGTGCTGGCAATCATAATTTTCGTGATCGCGGGCATTCGCACTTCGATCGAAGCGCGTGATATGTTTACTAAGTTATGTGCCGCCGGCCTGACGGCGTTCATAGGTATTCAAGCGCTGGTGAATATCGGCGGCATTACGCGCGCGCTGCCGATGACCGGCATTACTTTGCCGTTCGTTAGTCACGGCGGTTTTAGTTTGATTACCAGCTTCGCAATGTTGGGCATGCTAATGGCTTTCTCACACCGCAATGCTCAAGATGCGCGGGCCGTTCGGAACATCGCGCGCGAACCTGAAAGCTCAATTCCCCTGGAGGCAGTCGAATGAGCACTCCATCGCCGTCGAACAAGATTGAAGTTGGCTCAGTATCCGATCGCGGCCTGAGCGAGAAGCGGCCGCTGAACGAAGATTCGTATCTCGCGGACGCTGCGCGCGGGATTTTCATAGTCGCCGATGGCGTTGGCGGCGCTGAAGCTGGTGAAGTTGCGTCGCAAACGGCCGTGGACGTGCTCGACGACGCGTTCCGGCACCAAGTCAACCACGGCGATGACATAGAAGATTTGATGGAGCTGGCCATCCAGCGCGCGAACAGCTCGATCCATCAAATGGCCCAGGACAATCCGCGCTTCTCGATGATGGCGACGACGGTGGTCGCGCTGCATCTTGATCGCGATCGCGCGACGATTGGTCATGTCGGCGATTCGAGACTTTATCGCCTGAGCCCCGATGGAAGTCTGCATCGCGAGACCCAGGATCATTCCATCGTCGAAGAGGAAGTGCGCGCCGGCCGCATGACGCCCGAGCAGGCTGCCAACCATCCCAGCAAGAATGTGATCAGCCGCGCCCTCGGGGCCGAAGAATCGGTCGAAGCCGACATGAAGACGATCGAGGTGGAGGATGGTAGCGCATTTCTACTCTGCACCGACGGCATTACTCGGCACATTCCTGATTACGAGCTGCGCGATCTCTTAACCAGTGATGCCACACCCGCGCAGCTATGCGAAGAGCTGAAGCGGCGCTGCTATCAGCGCGGGGCTGAAGACAATCTGACCGCCGTCATTGTCCAGGTCGGGACGCCGAAATTTGAGCGGCACCAGATCGATGGCGAGCCTACCCAGTCACTGGATCTGCAGCCGACGGAAGTGCCGCCTCCGACCATCGCGCCGGCAGCGGTCACAGCCGACAGCGGCACGCGCCTGACGCCTCCATCGCGTACCGCTTTTCCGGCGTCATCAATTGCGCAACCAACGGCAACGGCGGCGGCAACGGCAGCAGCACCGGCTCGGGCTCGACGCGGCCGCGGTGTGCTGCGACTTCTGGCCCTGTTTTTGTTTATTGTGGCCGCGGCCGGAGCGTTCTATGCAGGCATGCTTTATCAACGTCAACAGCACGTGCTAACAGCCACCACAAACGCTCAGCCGACCCCGTCGCCCCAATCAGCTTTCGCGACCAAGAGGGACGCCGTCGATGCCGATCCGCAAAAGTGGATTAATGACAACGTGCAGCCGCAACTGACTAAGGAATCAATCACCAATCCGGTCGATTCGAAAGACCCCGAGTTTCTCTATTTGTATGGACGGGCATTGATGCAGACCGGAGATCATCGCGGCGCCAACGAGGCGTTTGAATCCTCCATCAGCAAGCTTCAATCCGATAGCAGCCCGCCGCTGTCCCTGCAGGCAGAAACGAAGTTGGCAAATGCCGCCGCCACCTTGAAGTTGAATAAAGCATCCGGCGCCTCCCAGTCCCAACAAGGTTCTATGGCTGAGGAGAAAGCCATTCGCATCCTCGACGAAACACTCGGCCTCAAGGGCGAAGCCGCTCCCAAGTAGTAGTGCTTATGCTCGATGAGTGAATTAAAACTTCTCCAGTGCAGGCTCGACGGTCGTTATGACATCGAAGACTGTCTGGGGCGCGGTAGCTACGCCGAGATCTACCTGGCGCGAGACAAAGCGGCAACTGATGCGCGATTCCGCGACGTCGTCATTAAGGCGCTCAACGTGCTGCTTCAGGGTTATCAGGATCCGGAACTCGAGCAGACGCTGATTCAGAATTTTCAGAACGAAGCAGTCGCGCTTGATCGCGTGCGCCACCCGAACATCATCAGCCGCCTCGGTCACGGAACTGCGATCGACCTGAACGGTACGGCTTTTCACTATCTGGTGCTCGAATATCTGAGCGGAGGCGATCTCGCGAAGCTCTGCCGCACTGAGCCGCTGACTCTCGATCAAGCTCTCTATTATTTGCAGCAGGTTTGCGCGGGGCTGGCGCACGCGCACGAGTGCGGCATCATTCATCGCGATGTAAAGCCACAGAATCTCTTGCTTACCGCCGATCGCGAGACCGTCAAGATTGCGGACTTTGGTGTCGCCCGCATTGAAGCATCAGAAGGGGCGATCACCCGTGTAGGCACGAACATTTATGCCGCGCCCGAACACAATCCTCTGGTCCAGACGTCGCAACTCGATCAAACCGGATCGCTAAGGATATCGCTGACTCCGGCCGCCGACATCTACTCTTTGGCAAAGACTACCTACACGATGATTTGCGGCCTGTCGCCGCGCGCCTTCGCGCACCGGCCTATTACTGAGTTGCCGGCGCCAGTCTCGGTTAGGCCCTGGGCCGCTTCCCTCTTAAACGTGCTGGAACGGGCTACCCAGACCAGACCTGCCGACAGGTATCAGACCGTCCAGGACTTTTGGGATGATCTTAACGACGTGGGCCTGCCGGTCACGCAACCACTGGTTGTCGCGCAAACCGGGCGGCGGATCAGCGCGGACCTTAACGTGGATGAAGGAGTAACTGCCGCGGCTCCGCCCCGGCCGCGGTTCGAAACTTCGCGCGAGATCAAGCAGCAACAGATTGCCGGGCTCGCCGGGCTGCGGCCGCGCATTGTGGTTCCGATTCGCGGGGCGGGCCTGGCGCCGGACCTGCCCACGTTTGAATCGGGACGTGTTCAGGTGCCGGTCGTCCCGAACGGATCGTCGAGCCCTGTAGCAGCGCCGGCGGGGTTGGTCAAACCGCGGGGACGTGGACGTGACTTCGTGGTTGGGCTGGTTCTTGTGTTATGTTTCGCGGGCTTGCTGCTGGCCACCGGCGCGTACGTGCGCTCGTGGATTAGACAACATGGCAGCACACCGCAGACCACAACCAGCGATACTGGTCGACAGGCAGTGACCATTACCGATGTAAATTTGCGGGCCGGTCCAAACCGGCAGACAGACATAATCGGCTTGGCAGAATCAGGTTCACGAGTGCAAATCATGAACATGAGTCCGAACAGTACCTGGTGTGAAGTTCAGGTGCTGCAGCACTCGCGACCGAAAGAGGATCCATCGTCGTCCGATCACGGGTGGCTCAATCGAGCGTTTTTGAAATTTGATTAATCCCGAGCGCGGGGGTCTTGCGCGTGGTCTACGGGCGCTGGACGCTCTTGCCACTTTCGGTACTGGTTCAGCTTGGCTCTTTTATTCACACCGTGGCTTTAACCCGGTGTCCGAGGCACGAAGTCAAAGGAAACCGTTTAGACGGTTTCCCGTTTACTGCGAAAGAATGTCGCCGCGCTAAAGCGGCGGCGAGAATGAGAGTTTTCTCTAACTGAATCAGTACCCCACTTTCAGAGTCATTGACTTATTCATTTCTCGTTTTACAATTCTCCATTTACTATTCACATATAAATGGGCCTAATCGAATCAATCCGAAAATGGATCGACGGTGAAACTGCCGAAGACATTTTTGAAGAAGCCGAAGGGCATACCAAACCGCGGCGGGTGTGGGAAGAGTTTCTTGTCAAGATCGCGCGCGAGGTCGAGGCCTGCATGCAGCGCGAGATGTTCACTCCGCCCGGCGGGCCAACATACATCCCACGGGAATACATCGTTTATCTAAGTAACGACGACGATAAAGACTGGCAGGGCGACAAGCGGCGCGGCCTCGAGCAGGGTCTGTTTCATGTGCTCTCGGAGCGCGCGCGTGAGCTGGCCGGGTCAGTCCAACTGCAAACCAAATCATTCGCCATTGAGCTGCGCGTCGACGGGACCCTGAACAAGGGCGAGTTTCGCGTACAACCTGTCTGGGACGAGACCGAAACCGGCCACACCATGGTGACCGCGCGTCCGGCGATGACTACGACCGGTGTCACGCCCGCCGCCGCAACTATGGCGACAGACGGCGAGGCGGCCGCCGGGCTGGAGGACACCGGCGCCGGCGGCGGTGAAGAAGCAACGGTGGTCCGGCCTCGGGTTACTGAGCTGTATACGATTGAAGTGTGGCGGGACGGCGTCCGGCAAAACGTTGTCAAGATCACCAAGCCTGAAATCACGATAGGCCGCGGCTCGCGCACCATCGCAGTGGATCTGCCGTTGAAGGGCGATCCGGAAATCAGCCGCGTGCATGCAACCCTGCTGTTCGACGACCAGGGGCGCTACTGGCTCACCGCCAAGGGACGAAATCCCACCTTGATTACCGGTCGCGAAATTCCGCGCGAGCAACGAACCATCGTCCAGCCCGACGAGAAGATCGGGATCTGCAGCTTTACCTTACGCATCCAACCGAAATAAGTTTAGAACCGAAGTCGTCCAGACTGGAGCGCAACCGTCTCGGTTGCCAGTCTGAAACAAGTGCAAGCGAGGACGCTTGCGCTCCAGTCGACAAAAACTAACTGGCGGCTTCGCTTGATTACTTTCTGATGAAGAACTGCCCAAGGAACTGATAACGAGCGCGCACCCGTTCGGCTTCGGCGCGCGAGTCGACGGCGATGATCATTCGCCGGTCGGTCTTGAACTCTGGCCATTGCGGCAGGCCTAACCCATTCGGATTGCCCGTCTTGATAAAGTTTGCGAAGTACTCCTCCATCACCTGCGAGACTTTGTAATCATCGGCGGTCCAGGCATAGACCTTGTTCGAGTCGAGATTGCCCATCGCGTATTCGATCTCGGCAGAGTGTACGGCGCCGCGCGGCGTCGGCATGACCGGCGCTTGCGGACTGCGAACGACACCGCCGGCGAGACCTGCTATCGCGTTGCCCATCTCCGGTCGCATCGCCGGACGCGGCCGCGAATACAGGTAATAATAGGTTGGCCGGCCGCCGGTTGCCGTCGCTGCATCGATCCATTTCCACGTGCTGAAACTGATGAAGCGATCACCCGCCAGATCCTGCGCCGCATCCTTCACCTCTTCGGTTGTGGTTGCCGGATAGAGGTTAAAGACCTCATCTGCTTTATCGTTATAAAGTCGTTGCAGCGCCTTGCGATAATTTTCGACGGTCGGTTCGTCGCGCCCGAGGATCGCCTGGTAAGGAGCTTCCTCCGAGTTTGAACCCACCAGCAAAGGTACGTGAGCCTGCGCGCCGGCCAGATAGATTTCCAAAGGCGCTCTCGGAAGTAAATAGCCATCAATCGTCGGGTTAGGAAAGACTGCAGCTGGTTTCGTGGTCGCCGCCAGCAACTGATCGGCGCCCATGGCTCGCAACGCCGCCAGATCGCCGGCGCCGGCGGTCGCGGCAAACTTGACGCCGTTTTGCTCTGCCTCGGCCAACGGTATTGCCGACAAGGCGCCGATGATCGAACCGCTTTCACCGATCGCGCCGGCAATCAAATCCTTTGATAAAGGCGAAGCCATCTGGGCACTGACGGAAACCGATCCGGCAGATTCGCCGGCGATCGTCACTCGCTTGGGATCGCCGCCGAAAGCGGCGATGTTCTGTTTCACCCAGCGCAACGCCGCCACTTGATCGAGCAGTCCATAGTTCCCCGAAGCGTGGTAAGGGGCTTCCTTACTCAACTCCGGATGAGCGAGAAAACCAAAGACTCCGAGCCGGTAATTTACCGTCAGCGCCACGATCCCTTTTTGGGCCATGCTCTCGCCGTCGTAACGCGGCTCTGAGCCATCGCCGGCCACGAAACCGCCGCCGTAAAAGTAGACCAGCACCGGCAGACGCTCTTTGCCGGATCTCGCGGGGGTCCAGACGTTCAGGTAAAGGCAGTCCTCATTCATGCCGCCGGCGCGAAAGCCCATATCGCCAAAGATGCGGCCTTGCATGCATTGGGCACCGAACTGATCGGCTTTTCTCGTACCTTGCCAGGCTTTGACTGGTTGCGGTGCACGCCAGCGCAAGTCACCCACGGGCGGTGCGGCGAAGGGAATGCCCTTGAATATGCGGATGCCTGAAGTCTTATCTATTGTTCCTTCCAATGTGCCAGCGGCGATACGGACCCGATCCTGGGCGCAGACACTGGCGGCGATAGTGAGCGCGAACAACATCGCGACGCCAAACAGAATGCGCAGGTGGAGTGTTTTCATTGGTGGACGCTCCATCGAAAATGTGACGATTAACAACCGCAGCTCATTTTTGAACAACTGAGACACTTTGTCCATTCCGCTTATCAGGCCAGCAGGGCTGCCATTGAATAGCTCCGATCGTCGCCGCACTCCAAAATTGTGCGCGCTCCAATTGGCTCGGGCATGCTGATGCGCGGCCAGGCTGTTTGTTCACGGCGTTGTGGGAGATCAGATTACTTCCGCTATGGCTCGGCCATGCTGATGCGCGGTAAGTCTTTGACTTACCGGAAAAGGAGTTTTTTAAATCTGGCGGTCTATTGACCGCAGGGCATCAGAGACCCATGGAATGAAAAGGAGCATCGCCGGCAAGTCGCAGCCTTGCCGCGCCGTCGGCTCGGCCGAGTCATAACGCCGCAGGCCCGAAGGGCCGTCATAACGCCGGTCCTCCGGACTCACCAATTAATCCCAGCGCTTCGCGCCATGCCCGGTCGCTACCGCTCCCGGTTCTGACCCGATTCACACCTTCGCGGCCTTCGTTCTCACGAACGCATATTGAATTGCCGGCAATGTGTAAAAGTTCGCCGCCTTCCCGCAAAACTCTTTCGCATGCGCCCCGTCACCCTGTCCCTGATACGCCTGACACAAGCGATAGAGATCGTATGGGTTCTGCTGGTTGGCCTGTTGTAGCTCGCTCACGGCTTTGCCGTAGTCTTTTTCTTCCAGCGCAATCATTCCCAACAACTGATGCGCCTGTTTGATCTGCAAAGGTCTCCTGGCCGCCTCAGTGCCCTGGCGAAAGGCGCCCGCCTCGGTCTTAGCCGTTGCCAGGTCTTTCTTTCCCAAAGCCACACGGGCGAGATTGTAATGATGAAACACCCCGGCGTTGTCCTTGATCTCCTGCGACATGCTTGAACCCTCAGTCATCTTGAGAGCTTGATCATACTGCCTCCTGGCCTCGTCATACTTGCCCATTTCCAAAAGGATGTTGCCCTTAAGCTGCAAATCGCCGGTCATCCCCGGGACATCGCCAGTCTTCTCTCCCAGAGCGTATTGCTTGTCGACGTCCGCGAGCGCCTGGTCCCACTTGCCGCTATCGACATCCACGACCGTCAAAGCAAACAGAGCCGTGCGACGTTCAGCATCGCTGCGCGCCTTATCGTTAATTTTTTGGATTTCGCTCGCGGCTTCATCCGCTTTGCCCTGGTAGAGCAAGTCCATGGCGATGCCCTGGTGCGCGTTGATGAAGTTCGAATCGATCGAGAGCGCCTTGCGATATTGGGTGACGGAATCGTCAAACTTCCCCTCCCGCAACAGCAGCTCAGCGTACGAGTCATAAGGATTCGGATCGTTCGGAATCAGTTCGATGTATTTCTTGAACGCTGCTTCGGCGTTTGGGTAATCAACATTCTGCCGGTACGCATAGCCGAGCAGGTTGAAGGCTGAAGAGAAAGTTGGAGCGATCTCGGTCGCTTTCTTGTAATACGTAATGGCCTGCGGAAAATCCTGTTGCCCGAAGTAGTAACCACCCAGAGCAAAGTTGGCGCGCTCATCATTTGGATAAGCTGCGATGAGCTGGTCGAAGTACTCCTTCTGCTTCGCCGGATTGCCGTTGGCGCCGGCCTCGGTGCCGAGGATGAGCAGCTTCTCACCACTGGAACCCTTGTCCGCGAGACTCACGGCTTTCTTCAAGTGATCGAAAAATTCTTTCCCCGTGGGACTGACGGCAGACCGGCTCAGCTCTGCCCACGCAAAGTTCGGATCCAGCGAGATCGCCTTATCGAAATGCGCGATGGAATCCTGGATGAGCAACTTCTCATTGAGATCACGGCCCTGCAGAAATTCCTTGCGGGCTTCGTCGGAAGAAGTAGTGATGGGAATCTTGCCGGCGGCATTCGGATCTTTGTTCACAGCTACCGAGCCCTTGGGGCCTTCGGCCATGTTCGCGCAACCAGTGAAGCTGATAGTCGCTGCGACGATCAGGAAAAGTAAGAGAAGCGCTTCCTGACTTCTGCCAAGTACCTGGTGCTTTCTGCGGGACATAGATTTGCTCCTTCGGATGTGGCACAGGAATGGATCGCGCCTGGCTTCCGCGTCCTGGGGAGAACGACAACTGTAAGAGCTGAAAATCTGAGCGCTAAATTCTAAGCTCTAACCCCCCAGCGGTGATGTTAAAAATTGTAAATTCGTATTTGCGGCACAACTCGCGCGCGGTGAGTCGTCTTTGATGCGATTGGACGGGTTCAGTAGAAAGAAGCTCTCTGCGATGGCTCGGCCATGCTGATGCGCGGCAAGTCTTCGACTTGCCGCATACGGCCCCTGAAACTTAAGCGGTCTCTGACCGCACACGGTCCAGCCTGGCGCAATAGAGTGCGCCGGGTCGGAGACCCACAGGTTTGGAGTGGGGCCGCCTCGGCAAGTCGGAGACTTGCCGCGCATCGGCATGGCAGAGCCATTCGCTGAGTAACCCTTCCTTCGAATGGATCGCTTCCAGACTTGCCGCGCATCAGCATGGCCGAGCCATGTGGCAAGGGTTTCGCTTCCGACAGCGGTAACCTGGAATCGCAGAAATCACATCTAGCCTGCGTCTCTGACTTACTTTTTGTGAGAAACTTGTGCAATGGTGACGAATAGGCAGACAGGAAAGTCGATCGACGGCGATATTGATGCCTTGTTCAGGCTCCCGCTGGCAGAATTCATTGGCGCGCGCAAGACTCTCGCAGCTCGATTGAAGAAGGAAGAACGCGCTGATGAGTCGGATCTCGTGAAGAGTCTGGCTAAGCCCTCGATCTCAGTCTGGGCGGTGAATCAACTTTATTGGCGTCATCGCGATGAATTCGAAAAGTTGATCGCGGCAGGTCAGCGATTTCGCCGGGCGCACACAAGTCGAACGGGAAAAGCTGGGGAGTTGAACGAAGCGCTCGCTGACCGACGTGACGCGCTCAATCGCCTGTCCGACCTGGCGAGTGGTTTGCTGCGCGACGCGGGTCACAGCCCGACGTTGGACACGATGCGGCGCATAGCCACGACGCTCGAGGCGATGTCCGCCTACGCAGTACTTCCTGAAGATCAAGCTGCTGGTCGCCTGACTAAGGACCTCGATCCTCCGGGGTTTGAGTCGCTTGCGCCATTCATCCGCGCGGTCGCCACGACGCGGCGGCCCGATGAGACTGCCCGGGCCAGTCCTCCATCCAAGTCGGCCGGCGCCGCGATCACGACGCGGCCAGACTCGGCGACAATTAAAGAAGCACACCACGTTGAAGAGTCGCGTAAGGCCAAACTGGCTGCCGCAAAACTAGCAGCCCAGAATGCCAGGAAATCGCTGGCTGACGCTCAGGCCAAAGTCCGGAGTCTGGAGAAAGCACAGCAGAAAGCCGACGCCGAAGTGAAAAGTGCTGAGAAGCAGAAGCGCGACGCTGAGCAGCGCTTCAAGGAAGCGAGCGCCGCCTCGGCCGCCGCGGCGGTACGCGCCCAAAACATCGGGCGTGAATTAGAACGGGCAATCAAGACAGTCGATGATAACGAACGCGCGGTCGAACGAGCATCAAAAGAGCTCGCATCGTTGCTTTGAGAATTGCCCTGGCAGGCTGCTGAAGAGCAAATTTGGAGTGCGCCGACAACGGCGGCGCTTTGGATTTTCTTTTGGCATTCTCATGATGAACGCAGCCAAAGCAGTGTCGCGCTACGACCACCCCAGCACGGATGCCGCGCTGGGGACCCCGGTGCTTGCCGCCGCACTCCAAATTTGTTTTTCAGCAGCAGGCCTGACTTCTTGCTCTTCATGCATTCCAATCAGTCCGGAATCTCAGCTTCAACAAGTTTCGCCAACAGCACTAGAGACTCCTGCCAACCCAGATAGCACGCTTCCGCGGGAATGACAGCAGGGACGCCTTCCTGCACGACGTTCATCTCAGTGCCCACAGAGACCTGCTTCAATGTGATCGTCGTCTGTATTTCACCGGGCATATTCGGATCGTCGAATTTGTCTGTGTAACGGATGAGTTGGTGCGGCGTTAGTTCAACGAAGGTTCCTCCAAATGAATGACTCTTGCCGGTCGAAAAATTTGTGAATGACATTTTATAGGTGCCGCCAACCCTGGCGTCGATTTGATGTACCTTGCCAGTGAATCCATTCGGCGGCAGCCATTTGGCCATAGCGTCGCCATCCAGGAACGCCCGATACAGCTTCTCGGGCGATGCCCGGAGGACGCGATGAAGCCTGATCGTGTTTGTTGACATATTTGTTTCCTTTCTGATTGGTCTCTACGTCACCTCGCGGGATCAGCTTTTCGACCTTACGGGAGAGGCAGAAGAGCCCAATCGTCATTTCAATACGAAACTGCTGCCATATTGCCCGTAATCATTTGTCTTGATTCCGTTGCGCTCGCTGCCTTTATAGGAAGGCTCACCTGGCCGCATCTCCAGGGTCACCAGCCCCCCAGCATCTAACTGTATTTTGCCGGCATGAACCGCCGCAGTGCAGATCGATGAATCGAGCGTGTAAGTGTCTGTCCCCCACACATTACTTTCTTTGCCTCCGGCAGGACAGCTGAACTTGAGGGTCTTTCCGACTTCGAAGCCGGCGATAGCTGCTGAAGAGTTCCACAGCACCGGGGTCGCTTCATCAGCTGCGTTGACGAGGGCTTCTGTGCTTGGAGTTTTGAAAACAAAGCTGTGCGGCCATGAACCATAGGAGCTGGTCGTCACCCCGTTTCTTTCGCTGGCGCCATAGATACCTCTGCCCGGACGCAATTCGATTGTGAC
Organism: Acidobacteriota bacterium; assembly: GCA_046728235.1. Taxonomy (GTDB): domain Bacteria; phylum Acidobacteriota; class Blastocatellia; order Pyrinomonadales; family Pyrinomonadaceae; genus UBA11740. The sequence continues at coordinate 5,373 of JBKPEE010000082.1, read as the reverse complement.
CGTGCCGCCCTGCTGCAAAGTTATTAACCCACTATGAACGGCAGCCGTGCAAATTGAAGAGTCGTCGGTATAGATGTCGCTTCCCCAAACCGGATGTGGCTCACCGCCCGGGGAACAAGCCACGGTCACGGTCTGACCGTCTGTGCCGTTCAAAGACGAGGCCTTAGCCTCCCAACTCGTTGGTGTTGCCGCATCGCTCGAAGATGGCGGGACCGACTCCGGGCTTGAACTGGATGGCGAAGTATTTGTGTGGCCTCCGCCGGCGGCGGTCGCGGCGCTGTTGTCGTTTTTCAGTTTTGCGCAGCCGGCAGTGCCAAATGCGATTGCGGCGACGAAGAGCACAACCCAACGACTAATCGTTGTTCGATCGAACCGAGATAGCTGCGCGTGTCTTCTTTGGTATGAAGGCGTCACGGAAACACTCCTTTCACTTATTAGAGGACTATGCGTTGGGTAAGGTATATCAATCATCCTGTCGATGAAAAGAAATGATCCCCAATGGGGAGAGCGAGGAAATCCGAAGCCGTCGTCGTCCCGACAAGTCGGGACTCTGCCGGCGCACTCCAAATGGCTCGGCCATGCCGATGCGCGGTCAGTCTCTGACTTACCGCGACACGACTTTTCTGAAATCTGGCGGTCTATGACCGCAGAAGTTTCTGAGACGGCGCTTCGGGCCTTATCTGACTAACGCCGTGCTAACTGAAGAACTTTGCGACCCAGATATCATAGTTACCGTTGTTGTTGGCCGTCGTGCTTGCGTATTCCTGGGCAATCCAGACGCCGGTATCGTCCGACGGATCAACCGACGCCCCGGAGGTGTCTCCCCAGGGCAAAATGTCATTTGCGTTGGGGTAGTTCGGGTTGTCAGCGAACGTATCACCTGCTTTGACCTGCCGGCTGGGACGGATGTCGTTCTCGTTTGCCATATAAGCACTCGCGCGGACTTCCGGGAACACCTTTTCGCCGGTTCGCGCGTACCCGATGATGGCGTCGCCGTTCTTGTTCGCCTCGACTGCGGCCCAGCCGTAGTGCTTCAAGCCGGTGATCTCCTCATTCGGGTTGCCACCGCCGAAGACGCGATCGACGCCGCTCGACGCCGGTGGTGAAGGAACATCCGGCCATTTCCCTACTGGCAGCCTTAGGTAATGAATTGAGGTGCGAACCTTGCCGATGCCGCCCCAATCGTGAGCATCGTTAGTGACCATGTGGAGAAATCCGTTTCGGTATGCCGCCTTCATCACGCTATTGCCTAGGTTGGTGAACTTGATCAACTTGGTGGAACCTTTCTGTTGTCCGTTGACCGGGCTGCTGAATCCGTTCGTCATTTTCACGGCTACCGCGTCGACATGACGCGCCGAGTCGAAAGGATGCGTGATCGCCCAGATCACAATCTGACTTGATCCCTGCCGTGAGAGCCAGAACGCGCGCCCGCCGGTCGGCGACCCGTGGTGAACCGCCGGCGCGATTCGATCGGGAGTGCTGCCATCCGGGTTCTTCAGATCCCAGAACTGCCAGCCGCCCTGAAATTGGCCCGCTGCGAACGAATCAGCCGGAAAGAAAAACACGCGCCAGTAGCCGCCACCGTTTACGTGGCCCACGGAATGCGTGATCGTGATCGCCACTTTATCGATGCCCATAATCGGATAGTCCGGCGCGTCGCCTGCTTGCCAGATCTGGCTGTTGGCCTGTCCCTGTTGCGCGGCCCCGTCTGTGTAATAGAAATACCAACCGTCCAAAGGGTTCTGAGTTTTGGAAACAGCCATCGGAATGTAATAGCGGCGTTTGGCGGCGGGAACGTTCTTGGCGCCGCTGAACCCTGCATAGCACGTTACCCAGAATCGCTTGCGGTATGAATCGAAGATGATTCGCAGGTCGTTGAACACGTCGATCGGGTTGCCGGCTGCGTCTTTGAGATTCAAACCAGCCGTAAAGAAGGTCGCCGACCCGATGTCGTTGCCGAGGGCGTTACCGTTCTTGTCATAGTACCTGATTCTCTGCCGGTTCGTGACGATCACGTGCGTAGTCGAGACGGCGATCTGAGCGTCAGCTGGGAACCCGCCTTTGGCCTGAAGAGTGGCTTGCCAACTCGTGGTCGGGGCAGGAGTGTTCGGCAAAGGCCCCTGCGTCAAAGTTTCTTGCGTCTCATACAACAACTCGCTGCTTCTGGCTGGCACCGCACGTTTCCCGCGGCCTTCGAGTTTTGGCGGATGCTGATCGCGTTTCCGTGGGCCGTCGGCGCGTTGCATTGTTGCGTCGGAGGCTGTCGACTCCAGCAGAGCCGCCATTTGCTTCTTGTTTATGACTTGGCCGCCGCGAGCCCTGAGAGAGGCCCCCTTATGAGACTTGATGCGCTTGTGAGACTTCATATCGACACCGTCCTTTCTGATCGAAATCCGTTTTCCATTGCGAGGCCCCTGCATCAATAAGTGATCACTTGTGCGGTTATGACCACGTGACTGTAGTTCTGGTAGGCCCGAAGGACCGGCGTTGAATTGCCCCGGCCGTCAGGTCGCGGATTCACATGCGAGGAAATTTGAAAGGCCCCGAAGGGCCGACACAATTTCCGGTCCTGCGGAGTTCACCAATTATTTATCGCCTCAAACCCGACCTGACGGTCGGGCTATTCAATGACGGCGCTTCGGGCTTCGATCGCTTCAACTGTCACCGGCGTGCCGCTGAAGGCTGCGGTGCCGCAAAGCGCGTCGATGGCCAGGTTGTCGGTGACGTCATTGATGCTGGCGCCGGCGTGGGCTTCAGCTATTTGTAACTGAACTCCCTGCCTATCATGTCCCCACCCGTGCGGAATACTTACGACCCCGGGCATCATGTCGTCCGATATTTCAATCGGAATCTCAATCGATCCGGCTCGCGAACGCACCAGGACTCTCTGACCAGGTTTCAATTGACGTTCGGCCGCATCAGTGGGGTGCATAAGGATGGTGCATCGAGGCTTGCCTTTGACCAGTCGTTCGCTGTTGTGCATCCAGGAGTTGTTGCTGCGAAGCTGGCGGCGACCGATCAACAACAGGTGGCCATTCGATTCGGCACTCGATGATGTATCGATGGTTCGTTCTTCGCGCGAATTGCCAGCGTGATGCTTGCGCTCCAGTCGGTTGCGCTCCAGTCGTCTGCACTCGAAATCCTTCACGCGCTCGATATCTCTTATGAACACTTCCGGCGCCAGCTGAATGCGTTTGTCCGCAGTGCGCAGGCGGTCGGGGAGACAGGCACTCAATGGACCAAGATCGATTCCATGAACAGTTGCTTTCAGTGTTTGTAAATTCAAGTACGGCACGCGCATCTTCCGCATGATTTCACGCGCCGGACGCCCGCGCCGCATGGCACCGAGGCTGCCGTAAGGTCCCAGGCGTAACCCCAGGTCAAGAAGTCGTTCTGGTCCGAGGAATCGCTGGTTAATCCTGTGCTTCACCCGTCGGATTAGGCCGTCGCCTTCGAGCCGCTTTTGTAATTCCAGAAAGATCTCCCATTCGTGTCGCCTCTCACCGCTTATTGGATAAAGCGCGGGTGAAAATTTCGCGACGTTGCGCACTCCCAGCAGATGAAACGCCAGGTCATAGTGGCCGCGCTCCAAAGGAGAAGTTGGCGGCAGGATGATGTGCGCGTGGCGGGTCGTCTCGTTGATATAAAAATCGATCGAGGCCATGAACTCCAGGCCGGCTAATGCTCGATCCAGCTCGCGCCCGTTCGGCGTCGATAGCACGGGGTTGCCGCCGTGTGTCACCAGCGCTTTAATCTGACCCGGGCCTTTGGTCAGCATATCTTCGGCGAGCGCGGCGACGGGCAACTCACCGGCAAACTCCGGCAGCTTGCGCACGCGGCTCTGCCAGCGACCAAAACTACCGCGCGGCGCGACGGCCTCCGGCGCCGTCACCGGATCAAAGGCCGGCAGCGGGAACATGGCGCCGCCCTCACGATCCAAATTGCCGGTAACAATATTCAGGACGTTAATCAACCACTGGCACAGGCCGCCGAACTCCTGCATGCTGACGCCAACTCTTCCATAGCAGACGGCCGATTCGGCCGCCGCAAACTGTCTCGCCAGCAGGCGGATTTCGTCCGATTCGATACCGGTGATAGGCCCTACTCTCTCCGGAGGAAACTCAGCGACGACCTTCGCGATTGCTTCCACACCGTCAGTAAATGAGGCGACGGCGCCGAGTTCTGTGAGCCCTTCGGTAAAAAGAACGTGCAAGAGCGCCAGCAACAAGAGCGCGTCGGTCCCGGGACGGATAAACAGATGGCGGTCAACCAACGCCGCGGTTTCGTTACGGCGTGGATCGATGAGTATGACGTTGCCCCCGCTGGTCCGAATATCCCGCAACCTTTGCGGCAAGCCGGGCGCAGTCATCATGCTGCCGTTCGAAATCGCCGGATTCGCGCCGAGCATCAACAAATAATCTGTGCGATCGACATCCGGGATGGGCAGCAGGAGTTGGTGGCCGAACATGAAGTAAGCGGCGAGATGATGCGCCAGCTGATCCACCGAAGTGGCCGAGAATCTGTTCCGCGTATGCAGGCTCCGGATGAATCCAGGGGCGAACAGCATGGCGCCGTAGCTGTGCACGGTGGGATTACCAAGATAAGTCGCTACTGCGTCCTTGCCGTGCGCGGTTTGAATGTGCTTGAGGTTCTGCGCGACCTCATCGAAGGCTTCGTCCCAATCGATGCGTTGCCAACCGTTCCGGGTGCGGCGGACGGGGTATTTGAGCCGGTCTTTATCGAATTGAAGATCCTGCAGCGCGACCGCTTTCGGACAGATATACCCGCGGCTAAACGGATCGTCTTTGTCTCCGCAGATGTCGAGAGCGCCGTCGGCGCGTTGAGTGATTTCGATGCCACAGATCGCTTCGCAGATGCTGCAGTTGCGATAGTGAATGGAACTCGAGTCAGGCGCGCTCATAGAGCGGAGAAGCTTAGCACCGGCGGGTTGGTCGCGTCATCAGGAAGTTTGCCTGAGAGCGCGGGATGGGGCGCACCGTGAAGCCCGAAGGTTCTTATACCAACGCCGAAGGCGTTCGCGAATTCCAGCCCAGGGTTGCGCGCGCCAGCGCGCTACCCTGGGACACCGAGGTCCGAAATCGATGCAACCCTGAAAGGGTTGCTGAAAATCACCCGCGCAGGAACCTCGTTGCTTGCTAAAGATTATTACTTGACGTGACTGCTAACGTGCTCGTATGTCGCAATCACTCTCGAGACTGTGGACGCACTTAATCTTCTCAACCAAGGAACGATTTCCGTTTCTTACGGAAACTGGGATCAGAAATGACATGCACGCCTACCTTGCTAAGGTTTTGCGATCACACGACTGTGAAACGCTGATAGTCAACGGCACCAGCGACCATATACATGCAC
>JBKPEE010000081.1:0-11875 GCA_046728235.1 Acidobacteriota bacterium | reverse complement strand
GGCATCTGATAAAGCGCTAAAGGGGTTTTCTTGTCCCACAGCCAATAGTAGAGGTATTCACCGCCGGGTGAGAACGTCAGTCCGAAGTAGGAGACATCGGCCGGCCGATTAATCTGGACGTTGCTTGAGGTCGACACCTGTCTGATCCAGAGGCTCTGTTGCTGACGGTCATCCACCACGTGAATTACGTACTTGCCGTCGGGCGAGATGGCTGCTGTGGTCGCTTTGCCAGTCGTAGTGAGCCTTGTCATTTTCATCTGCTCAAGCGGCGATGCCGGCCTCGGCTGGTTCTGGCTAGCGGTGTGGCTGCCACGCCAAGGGAATTTGTAGAGCCCAAATGTGATGGCCGCGATCGCGAGGAGAAATACCGCCAGGGTCACCGGCGCCGCCAATCGTTTACGTTCGCTGAAGCGATGGTTCCGCGACGTCCGGAGTGCCGCAGCCCCTTTGGTGGTAGTGGCTTGTCCTTCAATTATAGGCCCTCGCTGTTCTCGCAACTCGCGCAGGTCAAAGAACATTTCCCGGGCTGTCTGGTAGCGTTCCTCTCTTTTCTTACGCAAGGCTTTTTCTACGATCCATCTGAGCCGGTCTGGAACCTCGATCGGGATCGGTGGTAGCGCTTCTTTCAGGATTGATGCGATGACGTCCTGGGCTGTGTTACCTCCAAACGGCAGTTCGTTTGTAAGCATCTCGAAGAGCACTACGCCCAGACTCCAGACGTCGGTCCGCTCATCTACCAGCTCTCCGCGCCCCTGCTCAGGCGACATGTAGCCGGCTGTACCAATCACCGATCCTTCATGCCTGTCGATTAGTATTTTGGTAGTCGCGTCGGTCCCGCCCCCGCTTCCTTGAGGTTCTGTGAGGTTGGCAATTCCGAAATCGAGCACCTTAACGAAGCTCTCCTTCTGCATCATCTGACGATCCTTAAGGAGCATGATGTTTTCGGGCTTGATGTCACAATGTACGATTCCTTTGGCGTGGGCAGCAGCCAGGGCGTCCGCAACTTGAGTGGCGACGTCTAACGCCACATTAGGCTCAAGGCCCTGGTTCCTGTCGCCGCCGGCGACACCTGATGGAAGTTCTCCGAGATACTCGCGCAGGGTCAGGCCGTCAATGTACTCAGAAGCTATGAAATGCCTGTCATCGACCTGACCGATCTCATAAATCGTGATTATGTTCTGGTGATTCAATGACGAAGCGGCGCGTGCCTCCTGCTGAAAGCGACGGACACGATCGGTGTTCCTGGTGAACTCAACGGGCAGAAACTTGAGTGCTACTTTGCGCCCGAGGGTCGTATCGTGAGCCAGATACACCTCCCCCATGCCACCAACACCGATTTGGGCAATGATTCGGTAGTGGCTGACTAGTTCCCCGGTCGCCAGTCCGGCTGGTGAGCTTTCCTGATCAGCAGCAACTCGACGTGCCTCAACTTCCATGGCCGGACTCTCGATGAAGCTCCCTGCCATTTCGTGACCGGCAAGGAGCGCCTCGACCTGTTTCCGCAGAGACTGGTCACCAGCGCAGGCGTCATCAAGAAACGCCGCGCGCTCGCCTGGCTCGCGCTCGAGTCCAGCATGAAACAGCTCATCGAGTTGTTGCCAACGTTCAGGTTTCATTGCGCAGTGAGTTGTAGAGCCAGGCCCTGGCCATCTTCCAATCGCGCTTAACCGTCAACGGCGACACGCCCAGTGCTTCGGCCGTCTCTTCGACGCTGAGTCCGCCAAAGAAACGCAGCTCAACCACTTTGCTTTTGCGCGGGTCAATGGCCGCCAGCTTCTCGAGAGCGTCATCCAGCGCTATCAAATCGGCGCCGCGCTCTGGTGAGACTGCCATTACTTCGTCGAACGAGATCTTCCGGGCGTCGCCACCGCGTTTGGCATACTTCCGCTTGCGCGCATGATCAACCAGGATGCGACGCATTAACTGGGCCGACAGGGCAAAAAAGTGACTGCGATTTTTCCAGTGCATGCGGTTTTGATCGACCAGACGCAGGTATGCCTCGTTGACCAGAGCGGTCGTCTGCAAGGTGTGGCCGGGGTTTTCGTGCCGCATATAATGGTGAGCCAGACGATGCAGTTCCCGATCGACCAGCGGCATTAGCCGATCAAGTGCAGCCTGGTCTCCGTTACTCCAATCTACCAGGAGCTGGGTCACTTCATGCGGCGATGTCCTAGCCATTGGGAAGCTGATCTCCTTGCGATTGCGAGGTTTGCTTCTTGGGCAGCTTGCGATACGCGAATTATAACACCTCGTCTCTAAGCCTCCAGATTAAGCGCTTTCCTCAGCTTGATACTTTCTCGTCACTTTTCTCGCGGTATGAGACGAGGGCGAGGGAAACACGACAAGGAAGACTCCAGACGCCCAGGAAAATCCGACTTTCGGTAGTTGCGGTGGAGAAGCGACTGGTTTTCGGCCAATTCCACTAACGATAAATCCGAGGAGCGGGCCGCTTCAGCCGCAACCTCAAGAATCAGATCTTAAGGAGGTCTATTATGAAAAAGCATCTAATCACATTCATGGCGGTTGTGTTCTTCGCCGCGCTGACAGTCACATCAGTTCACGCGCAAGGCCTGACCATGTCGGTGACCATTCCGTTCGACTTTGCCGTTGGGAACAAGACGCTTCCGGCAGGAGAATACTACTTCCAGCGAACCATGGATAATTCTCGGGTCGTGACGCAAATTCGCAGTAGAGACAAGACTCTGAGCATCTACCTTCCTCAAACTCATCCGGTCCAGGACCTCAACGTCCAGCTGGATTCGAAGTCGAAGCTGGTGTTCAATAAGTATGGAGATCAATTCTTTCTTTCTCAGGTGTGGGTTTTGGAACGCAGAATTGGCGAGGAGTTGCCAAAAACCTCACAGGAGCGTCGCAACCAACGTGAGATAGCGGGGCGCGCAGGCAAGCCTGAAACGATCACTATCGCTGCCACATCGAACTGACGGAGTGCTGCTAATCAAGAAATAGAGGGTTAGCTAAATGCATGACGGCGACTCGGGTGGTAAGGCCCGTAGTCGCCGTCGCTTTTTTAGCGCGAAGATTTCTCGAGTTCTTTACAGAATTGTCCTACCAAATCTGGCAACGCTGCTCCGGTGGTCGCACCATCGGATCGCCGGCCTTGCATCCATACGCAGCCGCGAACTGCGGCATGTTCGACAATGGTCCATTTACGCGAAACTTGCCGAGCGGATGCGGGTTCGTGGTGACGCTCAAGCGCGCCGCTTCGGGCCGAACGTTCTGCGCCCAGACTTGCGCCCAACCCAGGAAGAACCTTTGCTCAGGCGTAAATCCGTTGATGTCTTTTGGTCGCGGCTTGCCCTGCAGAGATTTTTGATAAGCAGCGTACGCAACGGTCAAGCCGCCGAGGTCCGCAACTGACTCGCCCACCACCAACTGCCCTTTCTCATGCAGCCCCGGTTCAACCTCGAATGAATCGAATTGCTTGACGACGCAATTGGTTCTGTCGGTGAACTTCTTGTAATCGTCGGGAGTCCACCACATAACCAGATTTCCATTAGCGTCAAAGCGCGCCCCGCTGTCGTCGAAACCGTGCGTCATTTCGTGCCCAATCACAGCGCCAATGCCGCCATAATTGAAAGCATCGTCGGCCTTCGGATCATAAAATGGCGGCTGCAAAATGCCGGCCGGAAAAACGATTTCGTTGTACTGCGCGTTGTAATAAGCGTTGACAGTCGGCGGGGTCATGCCCCATTCCGTCTTGTCTACAGGTTTGCCGATTTTCCCCAGGCTCCGCTTGAATTCAAATTCGCCGGCCGAGACAAAGTTGTTGTAGTAAGGTCCACGCGCAATCGTCAGCGCTTCATAATCACGCCACTTGTCCGGATAACCGATCTTGCGGTTGTACGCTTCAAGTTTGGTGATGGCTTTCTGACGCGTTTCGTTACTCATCCAACTCAAAGTCGTCAGATCATCGCGTAGGGCGGCGATCAGGTTTGCGACCATGGTGCGCGCCCGCTCTCTCGCCTGAGGCGTAAATGTCCTGGCCACATAAAGCTGGCCCAGGGCTTCGCCTAACGCGCGATCCGTGCTGGTGACACATCGCTTCCAGCGCGGCAACATCTCAGTCGTACCGTTGAGATACTTGCCGTTGAAGTTGAAACTCTCCTGCACAAACTTTGCGGACAACGTGTTCGACGCGGCATTGACCAGGTGCCAGCGAAGATAGATCTTCCAGTCATTGATCGGCGTCTCTGTCAGAATTTTGTCAGCGGCTTTAAAAAAGTCGGGCTGGCCCACATTGACCTTGCCAACTTCCGGCAGGTTGATGTTGCGGAAGTAGCGGCCCCAGTCAAAGTCCGGCGTCAGTCCGATCAGCATCGCCTTGTCCATGGGATGATAATTGGCCTCGGGATTCCGGCGCTGTACTCGCGTCAAGGAGTTTTCCGCCAACCTGGTCTCGATCCTCAACACGGTGGCGGCTTCGCTGGTCGATTGATCCGGCGCGTCGCCCATAAGCTCGAAAGTGCGCGCGACATGCTCGACGTATGCCTCACGTGTCGCTTTCGACTTGGCATCGTCACTCGTGTAGTAGTCGCGATCGGGCAAACCCAGGCCACCCTGGACCAACTGCGCAATTATTTGCGAAGAGTCTTTAAAGTCCTGGCTCGCGCCGAACCCAAAGACCGCCGGGATACGATGGACGTGCAGCGCGGCAATCTCGTCCTGCAGGCTGATCAGATCTGAAATCTGCGCGATCCGTTGCAGTTCGGGCTCGAGAGGCTTAAGGCCCTCGGCTTCAATTTTTGGCTCGTCCATGCAGGAGGAATAGAAGTCCGCGATTTTCCCCTCGTTTGCGTTCGCGGGCTTTTTCTTAAGCAGACCGTCCAGGATGTCGTGCAGAACGTTTATGTTCTGCTCATCCAGTTGCGTGAACCGGCCCCAAACTGAATACGCCCCGGGAATCGGATTCTTCGCAATCCAACCGCCGTTCGCGAACCGGTTAAAGTCCTGGCAGGCGCTGACGCTGTGATCGATGTTCGAGAAATCAAACCCGGATATGACCGACTGTTGCGGATTGTCGGCGAACACTTCGATTGTGGCCGCGTCGACGTTCGCCGGGTTAGCCTTCGTATCACGAGTGTGTATTGCGACCAGGGCCAGCAGCGAGATAAGAACGGTCAAGGTGAGCACACGACGATAAGACATGACACAAACCTCCGTAGCGAGAAAAGTGTTTTCCGATTTTAGAGGGAACAGAAAAATGTTATGCCGCGGCGAGGAAAAAGGCAAAAGGTGCGACGGATGGGTAACGCCCCAGTTTGGAGTACCGCCTTTAGGCGGAAAGAGACCAATTTAAACATTCCGCCTGAAGGCGGTACTCCGAACCAGAAATTAGGGCACTACCGACTGGTGGAATGCGGCGTTTAGGAAAGGACGCGGCGCTCGAGTTCGCCGATGCGCCGGCCATGGATCTGCATTTCGCTGCGAACTTCATAAAGATCGTGAAGCATCGCATCAAATTTCTCGACCAGTCTTTGCACCTGCTCCTGCACGGCTTCCCAGATTGGGCGGGTTTCTTTCAAACGCGCATCGATTTGTTGTCCCAGCGAAGCCAACCTTTCATCCAGACGAGCCATGCTTTGCGTCATTGCCGCCTGCTGGGCGCGAATCTCTGTAATGTCCTGACAGATTGCGGTCTCTTCGACCCGCAGAAGAGACACTTCGCCGCGGAGTTCATCCCTGAATGCGGCTTGCTCACGTCTTACGGCAGCGAACTCGTCAAGTACGCGCTTTTGAAAAGCGCGTGTCGCCAGATCTTTTGGTGGTTCGTCGCTCATCACCTGCTCTTTTCGGCGAATCGTACCAACGTGATCGAACAATTTCAACGTAAAGATTTTTGCAAGGTTTGGCTTGCGGAGAAGTCAGTACCACCCGCGTTAGTGGGTGGGATAATGATGCGCCTTAACCCATCCGCTGACGCGGATGGTACTGACACCAGTGCCCCGGAAGGAAATTCTTAGTATGTGACGATGCCATGCCGATGCGCGACCACTCTTTGAGACGGAATGGCCACGCATCAGTCTCAACATGTCAGCCTTTTAACTTTTTGATTTCTTCGGTGAGTACGGGTACGGCTTCGAAAAGATCGCCCACAATGCCATAGTCGGCGATATCGAAGATGGGCGCTTCGGGATCCTTGTTGATGGCCACGATTGTCTGTGAGTTCTTCATGCCAACGAGATGCTGAATCGCCCCGGAGATGCCAATAGCTATGTAAAGCTTCGGCGCCACGGTCTGGCCCGAGGAGCCAATCTGCCGATCAATTGGCAGCCACTCGGCGTCGCAAATCGGCCGGGATGCGGCCAGGTCGCCACCCAGGGCCTCTGCCAGTTTTTCGGCCAGGGCCAGGTTGTCTTTGCTCTTGATGCCACGGCCGACGGCGACAATTACGTCTGCCTTGCTGAGATCTACTGCCTGCCTGGCTTCCTGGAACGGCGCTTCCGGTTTCATGCGGGGCTCACTGACGTCGACATTGATCGATTCCACCGGCGCGCCACTTCCCTTCTGCGCCTGATCCCCGCGAAACGCTCCTGACTGAAACGTCACAAAGGTGGGCGGTTCGCCTTCCGCCACCACGTCGGCATCGAGTTTGCCCAGGAAGATTCGTCGCGTGAAGGTCGCCTTGCTGCCGTCGACATGCATGCGAATGCAATCGCCAATCAGACCTTTGCCGAAGCGCGCCGCCACCTTCGGCGCAAAGTCGCGCGCCAGGTAAGTGTGCGACATGATCACATATTGAGGAGTGGTCGCGCGGATGACTTGCTCAAGCGCCGCAGCGTATGCATCAGGCGTGTAGTCGGCGAGCTGTGCATGCTCGACATTCAAGATCTTTTCCAGATCGTACTGAGCGATCTCGGGCGCGAGCGCGGGCGCGCCCAACACGATTGCAGACGGTTTAGCGCTCGTTTCCGCGCCGAGCTTCTGCGCGGCGGCAATCGCCTCAAGTGAAGTCTTGTTGAGTGCGCCGCCTTTGTGTTCGATGAATACGAGAATCCCGTTGCTCATAAACTGAAATTTCGTAGCCTGGACTTTAGTCTGTGACTCTGTTCCGCCTCGCGTGCCATCACGGACGAAAGTCTATGCTGCTCATATAACCCGCGCCTCGGTGCGCAGTTTCTCAGCCAATTCAGCCGCGCCTTTTTTGGCATCGCCTCCACCCAGAAACTGAGTCTGTTTTGATTTCTGCGGCAGATATATTTTCTCGATGCGCTGATGCGATGGCTGGTTAAGGATATCTGCTGCCGGCGCGACCTCTTTGATCTCCTTCTTCTTGGCCGCCATGATACCTTTCAATGTGGCATAGCGAATCTGGCTGATACCGGATTGAATCGTGAGCAAAGCGGGGCGGGGCATCGTATACCATTGATACCAGCCGCTTTCGAGCTCGCGTTTCACGCGCAGTTGCTCGCCGCTCGCGTCGACCTCAATGACGATCGTTGCATGCGGCAGACCAAGTAACTCAGCCAGGATCACGCCCGTCTGGGCATAGCCGTAATCGTCTGACTGTAAGCCGGTCATCACCAGATCCGCCTGCTCATCGCGAATCGCTGCGGCCAGCGCGCCGGCCGCACCAAACGGCGAAAGATGAGCGACGTTATCGCCAAGGACGTGAATGGCCCGATCGGCGCCGCGCGCCAGGGCATCCTTGATCACGTTTTTGGCCCGCGGTGGCCCCATCGAAACCACGACCACCTCGCCGCCGACTTTCTCTTTGATCCGCAGGGCTTCTTCGAGCGCGTATCCGTCAGATTCGTTTACCTCGAAGGACAGATCCGCTTCCTCGATCCAGGTTGAGTCTTTGTTGATGCGCAGGATCGCGTCCTTGTTCGCCACCTGCTTCATTAATACCAAGATCTTCATTGCTGAGGTATCAGTGTTTTGGTTTTTGGACTTTGGACTTGGGCCTTTGGTGTTTCACAAGTGATGACCGACACATCAAAGGCCAAAGACCAAAGTACAAAGACCGTCTTTTCATTCTTCGTACCGCTTAAACAACAGCGCGGCGTTCGTGCCACCAAAGCCGAAGCTGTTCGAAAGTGCGTAGTTGATTTTAGCCTCGCGCGCCTGGTTCGGAATGTAATCCAGATCACATTCGGGATCCGGCTGTTCATAGTTGATCGTGGGCAGCAACAGATTACGGTCAATCGACATCACCGAAAACACTCCCTCAACTCCGCCCGCGGCGCCAAGTAAGTGGCCAGTCATGGATTTCGTCGAGCTAATCGCCATCTTGTACGCGTGCTCGCCGAAAGTCCGCTTGATGGCCATCGTCTCGAACTTATCGTTGTATGGAGTCGAAGTTCCATGGGCATTGATGTAATCGACCTGCTCCGGTTTTACGCCGGCGTCATTGAGCGCCTTTTGCATAACGCGCACGGCGCCTGACCCCGTCTGATCGGGCATGGTGATGTGAAAAGCGTCCCCGGTCATGCCGTACCCCACAATCTCAGCATAAATTCGCGCCCCCCGCCGGCGGGCGAACTCCAACTCTTCGAGGATCACGATCCCGGCGCCTTCGCCAATCACAAAGCCATCCCGATGAAGCTCGAAAGGCCGCGAGGCATGTGGCGGATCGTCGTTGCGCGTCGACAGCGCGCGTAGCGCCGCGAACCCGGCAACGCTCATCGGCGTGATGGCTGATTCGGCGCCGCCGCAGATCATAGCGTCGGCGTCACCACGCTGGATTATTTTGAAACTGTCGCCAATCGCGTGGGCGCCCGCCGAACAGGCTGTCGCGGTGGCCGAGTTTGGCCCCTTGGCGTTATGACGAATTGAAACCTGACCGGAAGCGAGATTGACTATCGCCGAAGGAATAAAGAACGGCGAGACGCGACCTGGTCCGTCTTTGAGCAGTTTTTCATGCTCGCGCTCAATAGCCCAGAAATCCCCGATGCCGCTGCTGATGTAAGTGCCGACATTTTCCGCGATCTCGTCGGTGATTTTCAGGCCGCTGTTATCAACTGCTTCCTGCGAGGCCGCAATGGCATAGTGAATGAAGGCGCCCATCTTGCGCGCTTCTTTCTTCTCGACATAGTTGAGCGGATTGAAGTCCTTGACTTCGCACGCAAAACGAACGGGAAATTTTTCGGCGTCGAATTTCCTGATGTAGTCGGCGCCGCTTTTGCCTGCGGCAAGCGCTGCCCAGGTGCTCTCGACTGAATTACCTACGGGAGTAACCAGGCCAAAGCCGGTAACAACAACGCGACGATTCAAAACAGAATTCTTCATCAGATAATGCAGGGGCAAGGTTTGTCCTGGCTCGCGTGTGCCTCAATCGGCAACCGCGGGCAGCGACCAACCTGCCCCTCCATTTTTACTTACCCTTGTGCTGATCGATATAGTTGTACGCGTCGCGCACGCTTTGAATCTTTTCCGCGTCTTCGTCGGGAATTTCGATCCCAAACTCTTCTTCAAAGCGCATGACCAGCTCGACGGTGTCGAGCGAATCCGCGCCCAGGTCATCGATGAATCGGGCGTTGGGTGTGACTTCATTCTCATCCACGCCCAGCTCATCGACGATAATCTGTTTTACTTTTTGCTCAATCTCTTGATCGGGCATTCGTTTGCTCCTCTAAGTTCGACAAACTCAGGTTTGTCGATTTGTAAAGATCTGTTTCCTACACGGCGACAAACTGAAGTTTGTCGAACTAATTCAGCGCCTCGCGCGCAGCGCGTAAACTGGTTTCGTCCTCGACGTTTACGCAACGCACGTGGCGATCAATCTGGCGGACAAGACCGCTTAAAACTTTTCCGGGACCAATTTCAACAAAGGTTTGTACACCTTGATTGATCAAAAATCCAACTGACTCCAACCAACGGACGGGCTGCGAGACCTGGCGAACGAGCGACTCGCGCGCATCTTCGGCCCGCACAACCACGTTTGCATCGGCATTCGTCACCAGCGGCATGCGCAGGTCACTGAAACTCACTTTTGCCAGATCTTTCTCCAGCCGATCCTGCGCCGGCTTCATCAATGCACAATGAAAAGGCGCGCTGACGTTAAGTTTTACCGCCCGTTTGGCGCCGCGCTCTTTCAAGATCGCAATCGCCCGGTCAATGGCGGCCGCGTCCCCCGCGATCACAATCTGGGAGGGCGAGTTAATATTCGCGGGACTGCAAACCTGGCCCTCGGCGGCTTCGTCACATGTCTGCTGCACCGTCGCCAGATCCGACCCGAGAATCGCCGCCATGGCGCCGGTCCCCACCGGCACGGCTTCCTGCATATAGCGGCCCCGCGCGCGCACCGTCTTAACCGCATCCGCAAGCGCAAGCGAGCCGGCCGCAACCAGGGCTGAGTATTCGCCCAAACTATGTCCCGCCACGAAGCCCGCCGCGGGGAAACCTTCAGCCTCCATTGCCCGCACCGTAGCGATGGACGTCGTCAGGATTGCGGGCTGCGTGTTTTCGGTCAGCTGCAACTGTTCGGCCGGGCCGTTAAAGCAAAGCTCTGAAAGCGCAAAGCCCAGCGCGTCATCAGCTTCTTCAAAGAGCTCTTTTGCAGCCGCAAAATTCTCGGCCAGATTCTTTCCCATCCCCGGATGCTGCGAGCCCTGGCCGGGAAAAATGTACGCAATTGCCGATTGCCGATTTCCGATTGCCAATTTTGCTTACCTTTGCCTGTCTACCCGGAACAGCAAGAAGGCGATCAGAACTTCAACTCAGGCCTAGTTTCAAATGCCAATCGGAAATCGGCAATTGGCAATCGTCAATGTCCTCACCAGCGCATTACCACACTGCCCCAGGTAAAACCGCCGCCGAAGGACGCCATCAGCACGATGTCATCTTTCTTAACGCGGCCCTGTTCGACGCATTCGTCCAGGCCGATAGGGATCGAGGCGGACGACGTATTCCCGTGCTGGGCGATGTTCGAGAACACTTTCGACTCATCGACATTCAACGCATTGGCTACCGCATCGGTAATTCTTTGATTGGCCTGATGCGGAATAAACAGATCAACGTCTTCAGTTTTCAGGCCGGCTTCGCACAGGACGCCACGCGAAATTTCCGTCATTGACCGGACCGCGACCTTGAACACTTCGTTGCCTTTCATCTTGAAGAAGTGATCGCCGCGCGCAATCGTCTCAGCCGTAAATCCGCCTTTCGTACCGCCGCCAGGCGCATACAATTGCTCTTCGTAACGGCCATCGGATCGAATCCGGGCCGCCAGAATTCCCCGATCTGCGGCGACCGGCCCCAGCACCGCTGCGCCCGCGCCATCGCCGAACAGAATACAGGTCGATCGATCAGTATAATCGACGTAACGGGTCAATAGCTCAGCGCCGATAACCAGCGCGTACTTTATCTCGCCACTGCGAATCATCGGACTCGCAATCGTCAATCCATAGAGGAACCCGGAACAGGCCGCCACGATATCCATCGCTGCCGCTTTGTGGGCTCCCAGTTCTGCCTGAATCAGACACGCGGTCGAAGGCAGAATTTGATCGGGCGTTACCGTGGCGCAAAGGATCAGATCGATCTCATTCGGATCAATCGCTGCGCGTTCGATCGCTTCCTGAGATGCCCGCACGGCAAATTGCGAAGTATATTCGCCGGGCGCGGATTTCCGCCGCTGCTTTATTCCGGTGCGCGAGGTGATCCATTCGTCAGAGGTGTCGACCATTTTTTCCAGGTCGGCATTTGTCAAAACGCCCTCGGGATACGAATGGCCCGTGCCCAGAACGCCTGCGTTCACATTAGTCATCGAATCTTGAACACTCAGTTGTTTTTAACGGTTTAGAGCAGGACAAACCCCGAGTTGAGGACCGCCCGCGCGAGATCCATAGGGATCGAGAGTTGTCAGGCGTTCTGGTCCACCTGAATGATTTCCCTGCCCTTGTAATAACCACACTTGGGA
>JBKPEE010000080.1:0-46562 GCA_046728235.1 Acidobacteriota bacterium | reverse complement strand
GAAAAACATCAAGAGAAATTCGATTTTTGACACGGCCTCTAAAGAACCGGGCTAAAGTCACGTCGACGCTACGCGTCGAGGCGCGTCGCCAAATCAAACTGCTCCACTGCCCGTGCGCCAGAGTGATTGACGCGGTCATTGGCTGACATTTACAATTGGCCGGTCTTGCGGATGAAGCACGCGGTGTCAAAGATTCTCTCATTATTAGTGGTCGTGTTCGGGCTGGGCCTTGGTGGCGCAGCGCGCGCGCAACAACGGCCGCTGATTACCGAAGATGTAGATATCATCACTCCGGGTTCACTGCGTATCCAGGCGGGTGTCGATTTCATGCAGCGAGCGCGTTATCCGGTTTCCGGTCTGGAAGGCGATTTGACGCGCGCCGGCGTAATCGGTATCACCATTGGACTGGCGCCAAATGTCGAAGTTCAAGTCGAAGGGGTCGCGCAAAACTTCCTTGCGATCAACTCTCGGACCCGGAGTTCAATTCCGCTGAACATTGCGGCCGACGCTAACTCTACGAACGATACCGGTGACTTCACGCTGTGGACCAAGATCAAGTTGCGCAACGAAACTGCGCGCATGCCGTCAATCGGTTTTCGTTTTGGCGTAGAGCTGCCGAACTCGAACCAGGCCTCCGGTATTGGCCTGAACCAGACTAATGCTTATGGCCAGGTTCTGATCGGGAAGAAATTCGGTCACAACGCGCGCGTGAATACCTTCGGAAATTTAGGGATTGGCATTCTGGGAGTGCCCAACGAGAGCTTTGCGCAAAACGATGTTCTGACTTATGGCCTGGCCGGGATCATCCGCCTCGATAAAACTTTCAGCCTGGTGGGCGAGGTAAACGGACGGGCGAATACGCGGCCCGGCACTGGTCCATTGGGAACTGAATCTCAGGGCGAGGCGCGTTTGGGAATGCAGGTGCGCGCGAGCGGCCTGCGCTTTGACTTTGCTGGGATCAAGGGTCTGACGAAATTCAGTCCGCGCTCAGGAGTTACGGTTGGCGTTACTTACGACACTCCTTCCATCTTCACGCCGGCAAAATAGTATTCTGCGTCTTTCGGAGATCAGCAGGTGTTAGAGTGCCAACTTTAGTTGGGTCCCCTGCTGGATAAATTCCGGCTAGAGTCGGTACTCTGACACCTGTTATGTTTGACTGGCTGCAAGTCCTCGCGCGGCGACTAGGCCATTTCATTGTTCATGTTCCGATTTACGTCGCCGGGCCGGTGATGATCCTGATCGGGGCGCTTGATTCATCGCTCCTGTCGCTGCCGGAGATAAATGATTATCTGGTAGTTGCGAGATGTTATACGCATCCGCACACCGCGTTCTTTTTCCCCTTGTTTGCGGCGACCGGATCGGTTTTGGGATGCCTGTTGCTATACACCATTCTGAAACGCGGCGGTCTGGCGGTACTACATCGACGGTTCAAACTTGAACACGTGCAGCGAGTCGAGCGCGCCTATGCGCGTTTTGGAATTCTGGCGCTGGCCGTGCCCGCGCTGCTGCCGCCGCCGATGCCCTTCAAGATCTTTGTGGCGACCGCCGGGGCTTTGCAGTTTCCCCGGCGACGATTCCTACTGACGATCCTGATCGCGCGGTTAGTGCGTTATTACACTGAAGGAATCCTCGCAGTTTTTTATGGCGAACGGGTGCTGCGCTTTCTGCGCGACAACGGACTGATGATCGTGACGATCGTCGGCGGATTATGTTTGGTTGGTTTAGCGATCTATCTCTTGTCGAGCAAAGGACGCGCCGCCGTTAAGACAGCGGACAAATAAATGGAAAGGTCCTGTTTACTCAATTGAAATCCCTGATTCACAAAATTACCGGCGGCCTGGGCAAGCTTTCGCACTGGTTGCTCTCGTTTGGTCCCTTCGGACTGTTTGCGATCGCCTTTCTTGATTCGGTCCTGGTGCCGATTCCCGGAGGCGTCGACGCCATGTTGATGGTACTGGCGACCGCGCGGCCTTCGTGGATGTTTATCTATGTGGTGGCCGCTACGCTTGGATCGACCATCGGGTGCGTTGGTTTGTATAAGATCTCGCAGAAGGCCGGGCAGCGCGCGCTCGATCGTTTCTCGGAAAGCAAACAGAAACGGGTTAAAGATCTAATCGACCGGTACGATGTGCTGTCCGTGCTGGTCGCCTCAGTCCTGCCGCCGCCGTTTCCGTTTAAATTGTTCGTGGTGTCCGCCGGCGTGTTTCGCCTGAATCTGATTCGGTTCACCATCGCCATTGCCGCTGGCCGAACATTTCGATACCTGCTCGAAGGATATTTGGCGGCGCGATATGGCGACCACGCAAAAGAGATCCTGGCGCATTATTATCCGTCGATTGGTATCGGACTGGCAGTTCTTTTCATTCTTTTCTTTGTCGGAAAGAACTTGATGCGTCGCGCAAACAGGGTCGAGCCGGTGTCAGGAATTGAAAGCTAGTTCCAAGTCAGTTTGCGGTGGTGAAGCCTTAGCGCGGAACTTGCGCGCGTCGTGGAGGGTTCTGGCGCCGCGAATCTCCAGTTCGTCCAGCAAGTGCAGGAGGACCCGCGCCGTGGCGCGCGCATCGCCGGCCGCGCGATGCCGTTCCGCGATTTGAAATCCGAAATGATCCGCCAGCGCGTCGAGATGATGTTTTTCGAGATTCGGCATCAGGCGCCGGGCCAACTGCACGGTGCATAGCTCCGTGTTGCGCATGCGGCAACCGGGAAACACCCGCGCGATCTCCTGATTCAGCAGGGTGATATCGAACGTTGAGTTATGCGCGGCCAGGACGGCGTCGCCGGCGAAGTGCAACCATGAATCCGCGATGGCCGCAAACAGCGGCGCTACCGACACCATGTCCTCGGTGATGCCGGTGAGCGTGGAAATAAATCGTGGCAGCGGCAGCTCGGGGTTAACCAGCGTTTCGAATTCGTCGACGATCGTGCCGCGGGCAATGCGGCAGGCGCCGATTTCGATCACTCGCGTCGGCATGGATTTGCCTGCGATCGCCTCGACGTCCACCACGACAAATTCGATATCCGCTAACGATTGTGTTTCGATCTCGTCGGGCTTAATCGCGAGAAAGGCATCCTCGACACTGAACCGCGGATCGTTCTGCACCAGATCAGCTACCAGCGACGCTGCTAATTGTTCAGTCGCATTGTGAAGATGAAAAATTGAATTAGTGATCTCGGTAAATTTGGCTCGTCCACCGCTTTCCCGCACGAACTCAAAAGTGTCCTGCACCAGCGGGGAGTCCGAGATTAAGTTGCGCGGCCTTTGCACGAAAACGATTGTAATCGTTGAGGCAGAGTTTAAGAAAGGGCGGGGAAGAATGACGGGTTGGTCGTGCCTCTCACCACCAGGCATTAACGTACTGGACGCAAAACGCTCAACCGGTTTTCATCACGCTGGTAATCAAAATTAAGCCAGGGAATTTTACAACATGCGCAACGAAGAAGTACTCGATCGATTTAAACAAACCGGCGCTTTACTCGAAGGCCACTTTCTTTTATCGAGCGGCCTGCACAGCGCAGTTTATTTGCAATGTGCCATCGCGCTGCAAGCTACACGTGATGCGATTGAGTTCGGCGCGGCAATCGCGGCCCATTTCCAGGACCGTCAGATCGAAACGGTGGCTTCGCCGGCAATCGGCGGCATTGTGATTGGTTATGAAGTGGCGCGACAGCTGGGCGCGAGATTTATCTGGACTGAGCGGGACAGCACCATGACCTTGCGGCGCGGATTTACGGTGCGGCCAGGCGAGCGAATCCTGGTTGTCGAGGACGTGATCACGACGGGCGGTTCAACCCGGGATACGATTGTCGCGTTAAAAGCTGCAGGCGCTGACGTAATCGCCGCGGGTTCAATCATCGATCGGTCGGGCGGCAAGGCGGATGTGGGAGTGCCGCGCGTATCGCTGGCTACGCTGAACGTGGCGGCCGTCTCAGCGGATGACTGCGAAGCCTGCCGGCGCGGCGAGCCCGTGGTGAAACCCGGAAGCCGCAAAGGTTGAACCTTTCCGTTTAGCGGCGGGCGACTGCCAGTCCTCACAGTGAATGCCGGATAATCCTGGCCCAAAGTAACTTGCGAAATGTCTGCGAAGCGGACGAGTGAAAATAGCCCAGCGCTTTAGCGCTCGTGTCAAAACTCGAATTCCTCTTCATGTTTTTGTTCGTGTTAGTTCGTATGATTTCGTGGATCGTCCGTTACGCCGCCAAAAAGTACGGTCCACGAAATCACACGAAGCATCACGAAACGCAGCAACGTGCAGATCAGACGTCAGACTCGAGTTTTGACACACCCTCTTTAGCGCTGGGACACTTAGAACCGACTCCGGGTAAGTCCGCAAAGCGGACGACTGCAAAATTCTGGGTCTATTGAGGGTCAGCCGTCGTTTCACTTCCACCGATGAATCGGTGGGCTATTGTCATTCGTTGGCTACGCCGACTTTCCACCATGAACTACCGCCTGCTTATCCAATACGACGGCACAGATTTTCACGGTTGGCAGATTCAAGCTGACCTGCGCACCGTTCAGGGTGAACTCACGCGTGTGCTTTCGTTGCTCGACAGCCGGGAAGTGACCGTCCACGGATCCGGTAGAACCGACGCCGGGGTTCACGCCGAAGGACAAGTGGCAAACGTGCAGTTGCAGCGCGAGATAAGTCCCGAGAAGCTTCGCAATGCGATTAACGGCAACCTCGCAGGCGATTTACGCGTGCTCGAGGTTGACGTCGTCCCTGATGATTTTCACGCGCGCTATTCGGCTAAAGGGAAGACGTATGGCTATCGCATCGTTACGGGACTGGTGATGTCGCCATTCTGGTTGCGTTATGCGATTCAGGAATCACGATACCTCGACCTGGGCAGGATGCAGCACTGCGCGGAGCGGTTTCTCGGTGAACATGATTGGACTGCTTTTTCCGCGGCGCAGTCACAGGTTGAGTCTCGTGTCCGGAAGATAACGCAACTGGATATCCAACGCCACGACGACCCTCGCCGGCACTGTGAGTTGATCGAGTTTACAGTTTCTGCCAACGGGTTTCTTCGTTATATGGTGCGGTCAATTGTCGGCACGCTGATGGCCGTGGGCCGAGGTGAAATCGACCAGCGAACTGTGGAGCGTGCGATTATTGATGGGGATCGCGAGCTGGTCGGAGCGACAGCCCCGGCACATGGGCTCACGCTCGTGAGAGTGGAGTACTGAGAAGTCGCTCTGCGCGCACAGATGCTGCGTTTATCAGGTTTTGCTCCCTTCTCCCTATGGGGATGAGGGCGTAGCGCAAACCCATCGAACTTCTAATCAGTGCTCTTAAGATTTTGTTGTACGCGCTAAACCGTTCTTCCCCCTCTCCCTTGGGAGAGGGTCGGGGTGAGGGTTTAGCGACGACACAGCCCAAGAACAGTTTTTTCTTTGAATGCCAGCCCCCAGCAGACACAGACACAAAGACAAAAAAGTCGCTTTCGCCTCAAGCCCTCATCCCCAACCCTTCTCCCAGCGGGAGAAGGGAGTAAGCATTTTTCGTTCATAAACGTTCGTGCTTACTGGAAACGCTCACGCAACCCTCCCAAAGGGAGAGGGCGATGAGAAATCCTGATTAGACGGAGCAAGTTTGCGCTCGGACACACGCGGCGATTAAGATGCGGCTGACCGTACACACCTGCTAATGCTTTCAGATTTCACCGACGTGGTTCGCGCAGGGTCACCCGATCAGAAGTTGCTGGCGGCCATTGATTGGGACCGGTTGCCAAAGCACGTGGCGATCATCATGGACGGCAATGGCCGCTGGGCGGCGCGCCGTGGACAACCGCGGATTGCCGGACATCGCGCCGGGGTCGAGGCGGTGCGGGCTTCGGTCGATACCGGCGCGCGCCTGGGGCTCGGGGCCCTGACCCTTTACGCGTTCTCGACCGAGAATTGGAAACGACCTCGGTATGAGGTTGATGCTTTGATGCGCATGTTGCGGAAGTACCTGCGCATTGAGCTCGATGAGATTCGCCGGCAAAACATTCGCTTTCAGACAATCGGACGCACTGAAGCGCTGGCGTCGCGCGTGCGCGACGAAATTGCCCGGGCTTCGGAGCAAACTGCGGCGAACACCGGCATGATTCTGAGTGTGGCGCTTAATTATGGCGGCCGCGCCGAGATAGTAGATGCCTGTCGCGCGGCCGTCACCAGGCTCGAGCAAAAAGGCAAAACGGTGAACGAGCTGGATGAAGCCTTGATTGAGCAGGAACTCTACACGCACAATCTTCCCGATCTTGATTTGCTGGTGCGGACGAGCGGCGAGCTGCGGATCTCGAATTTTCTCCTCTGGCAAAGCGCCTATGCAGAAATCTATGTAACTGATACTTTGTGGCCTGACTTCCGGCGAGTTCATTTACTGGAAGCGATACTGGGTTATCAACAGCGGAGCCGCCGCTTCGGTGGCTTGAAGCTGGTCAGCAAGCCGCGCGCGGTCGCGAGCAGATGAACGATCCCAAAACTAATCGTTGAAAAACCAGCAGCCAAAGCCAACCCCAAAGTCTTTTTTTAGCCGGCTTTCCCCACCAGTTGCGCGGGTCCTCACCGCCGCCGTTTTGCTGCCCATCCTGATTGCGATGATCCTGATCGAGCAGTTGGCCATTCCGTTTTGCCTGCTCGCCGCCGTGGTGCTGGTGTTGGGTGAAATTGAGTTCTGGCTGCTCGCACGCAAAAAGCAGATTCGCGCCGACGCGACTGCGGGGATATTAAGCGGGCTGGCGCTGCTGACGATTTTCTATTTCACCTCTCCCGGGAAATTGCCCGACCTGTTGATGATTCAACTGGTGTTATTGCTGATGACGGCCGGGTCTTTGACGGCGGCAATGGTGCGTGGCGCACCGTTCGATCGAATGATCCTATCGGTTGGCGTCACCTTGTTGAGTGTGATGTATGTCGTGCTGCTGGGCGGTCACTTGATTGCCGTGCGGATTGGTTTTCAGCCGTCGTTGTCGCGGCATCTATTGTCATTTTTCTTTCTGGTCATCATGGGATCGGACGCCGCGGCTTACTATGGCGGCAAGATGTTTGGGCGTCACAAACTGGCGCCGAGCGTCAGTCCGGGAAAGACCTGGGAAGGAGCCGTGGCCGGAATGCTGGCGAGCCTGTTGCTGGCGGTCGCCGCGCATTATTGGTTCTTTACCAATCTGCCGCTGAAGTTTGCCTTGCCTCTCGCAGCCGTAATGAACGTCGTCGGTGTAGTTGGAGATTTGACAGAGAGCGCCTTGAAGCGCAGCGCCGGCGCCAAGGACACAGCGCAAGTGCTTCCCGGCCACGGCGGGATTCTCGACCGGATCGATAGCTTGCTGTTCAACGCGCCGGTCATCTACTATTTCGCGTGGGCCTACTTCAGCCGCTGACACGTAACAACACCGTGACCGGCGTGCGCGCCACGACGTGTGGCGCTTCGCATAAATGAGCACGAAAAAAATAGTCCTGATTATCGGCGGCATCGTCGTCGTCCTCTGCGTGATTGTGGCGTTGTTTGTCGGCGCGATCGCCTTCTTCGCTTTTCATACGATCAGCAAGAGCGAAGCCGCCGACACCGCTCGCAACTATCTGCGCACCAACGAAATATTGAAACAGGATATCGGTGAGGTAAAGGATTTCGGCTCGATCATCACCGGCAGCATCAATGTCTCAAACGGGGACGGCGAGGCGTCGCTTTATCTGAAGGCGATTGGAGAAAAGCGGAGCGCGAACGTGCGTGTCGATCTTGCTTATCGCAGCAACCGCTCGTGGAGAGTTACGGGTGCTTCGTACGAGCGCGACGGGCAAACGATCGATTTGATGCAGGCATACGGGCCGGCTTCTTCGGCCTCCCCTTGAGAGACTCGTCGCGGTTTTTGGGTAGTGCCCCAGTTTGGAGTACCGCCTTTAGGCGGAAAGAGACCAATTTAAACATTCCGCCTGAAGGTGGTACGCCGAAACAGAAATTAGGGGACTACCTGGTTTTGGGTGGCCGCACATGTTTCGCGCGGCTTACCGGCCGGGACGCCCGCGCCACTTTGAGATTGAGACCCGACTCCAGAAAGAGTAACTTTTGATTTATGTCTGGACGCGGCATAGCGATTCTTGGTTCAACCGGCTCAATCGGTTGCAACTCACTTCGCGTGATCGAGTCGCTTGGGCCGGAGTATTTTGAAGTAGTGGCGCTGGCCGCCGGGCGTAACGTCAGGAAACTTGCCGACCAGATTGAGCGACACCACCCGCAGCTCGTTTCCGTCGCCTCGGAACAATTCGCCGCCGCATTGAAAGCGGAGTTAGGCGCACGCGGTCTGCCAGTGCCACCGTTGGTTACCGGCGAACGCGGTCTGGTCGAGGTCGCAAGGCACAACCGAGCCGATTGTGTGATCTCTGCGACGGTGGGCGCCGTGGGGTTCGTACCGACGTTGCGGGCGCTGGAAGCAGGCAAGCGCGTCGCCCTGGCCAATAAGGAGACGCTGGTGATGGCCGGCGAGTTAATGACGCGGGCCGCCGAAAAATCGGGCGCTGAATTACTGCCAGTAGATTCAGAACACAATGCATTGCACCAGTGCCTGCGTGGCGAAAAGGCCGCCGAAGTCCGCCGGATCATTCTCACTGCTTCAGGTGGTCCATTTCGCACACGCGACCGAAAAGCGATGTCGACCGCGACCGTCGCCGAAGCGTTAAAGCACCCCACCTGGAACATGGGCGCCAAAATTACTATCGATTCCGCAACGCTCATGAACAAGGGCCTGGAGGTGATCGAGGCGCACTGGCTGTTTGGTTTCGGTCCCGATGCGATCAGCATCGTCGTGCATCCTGAATCGGTGGTGCATTCGATGATCGAACTGATAGATGGGTCGTTGATTGCCCAGATCGGTGTGACCGACATGCGTCACGCGATCCAGTATGCGCTGACCTATCCCGACCGCCTGGCTTCGGACCTGCCGTCGCTCGATCTCGCCAAACTGGCTTCCCTGAATTTTGAAGAGCCGGATCTCGAACGTTTCCCCTGCATCGGATTGGCATATCGCGCTTTGCGGACGGGCGGCACAATGCCGGCCGCCCTGAACGCTGCCAACGAAGAGGCGGTGCACGCATTCATTGATGAACGCATCGGCTTTTCGGAGATTCCTCGCGTGATCGAAGACGTCATGAACCATCACCAGACGACGCCAGTTACGGATCTGGAAAGCGTGCTGCGCGCCGACAGCAGTGCGCGCTTGTTGGCTCGAGCTGCTATCGACAGCCGCGGGTCGGAAGCCCGTCTTAGTGTTGCCTGATCCCGGGATCTCTAAACCAGATGTCGCGTGGCAAAGCAGACAATCGACGGCGGTCGGCCGCTAATTCACCAAAGCCGTCTCCACGCTGGGCTCACTGGTTAAGTGGCGCAGTCATGGCGATATGCGTGGCCGTCGGGAATGTCATCTACTACCTGTGGACTGGAGAAAGTTTGCCATCGCCGAGGTACGGAGCAGCGACCAGACATGGGCACGAGGCAAACCCCGGCGGCGCGATCTCTCTGACTGTGGCAATGCTGTTATTCGCAATATTCTGTTACGTCATGCACCGCAGGCAACTTCGGTTAAAGCGGGAAATCAAGTAACAATCCAAATGAGGCGATAATGCTTCGCGCCCTTCAAGAACTAAGGTGTGGTCCGTCCGCCCATTTATGCACCCAGTTGCCCCACTACCCGGAACACCCGTTTGACCTCACCTATCGCCACACGTAAACTTGAATTTTGTCCGCGGAAGTAGATCTGCGGCAACAACATCGATGATTCACTTCATTACTACCTGGTTACTACCCTTCATAATCGTGCTCGGAGCGGCCGTGATTCTTCACGAATTCGGCCATTTTCTCGTGGCCAAGATTCTGAAGATTCGCGTCGAGACCTTCTCTGTAGGCTTTGGCCCGCGTCTATTTGGCAAAAAAGTCGGTCACACGGACTATCGTGTGTCGGCTATTCCCTTGGGCGGTTATGTGAAACTCGGAGGCGACGAGTCGAATGCCCCGATCGAAGGCGAGGGTGAAACAGACATTCCGCCTGCAGAAAGATTCGACCTCAGGCCGCGATGGCAGCGAATCTCAGTTGCTTTGGCCGGCCCAATTATGAACATCCTGACGGCGCTGGCGATTCCGCTGGCCGCCGGATTGATGTATGGCATACCGTCGACTCCAACCCCGGTAGTCAGCTCCATAACGCCTGGTGGTGCGGCTGAGGTCGCCGGCTTGCGGCCTGGCGATCGGATTGTTTCTTTCAACGGTAATCCCAATCCCGACTGGGATACGATTAGCGGTGACGCGCTCCTTTCGCCCAACGAACCTCTGCCCGTGGTCGTCGAGCGTAACGGCCAGCAACTCAGTCTCACGATCAAACCAAAGCCGTTGACCCTCGATGGCGAGACTGCCGGCGACCTGGAGTTCATTCCCGATTATGGTCAGGTGCTGGTGATGATTGCTGACGTGACGCCGGGAAGCCCGGCGGAGCAGGCCGGCCTGAAGGGCGGTGATCGCGTTGGGGCGATCGGCGGACAGCCGGCGAAAAGTTCCGAGCAAGTGGTCCAGTACATACGCGCGCACAAGGATGAACCGCTTGAGATGGACATTGATCGCAACGGTCAACCGTTGCACCTGACCGTCAGGATCCCGCCGGGACAGCAGATCATCGGCGTTCACATCGGGCAAAAGGTTCCTTTTGTTCGCGTCGGACCAGTCGCCGCCGGCCGGTACGCCGTTGATTCGAATGTGCGCATCCTCCGTCTGACGGCGAAGGCGTTAGGCCAGGTCTTTCAGGGCAAGCGATCGGTGCGAAATACCTTCACGGGACCAATAGGAATTGCGCGAGAATCCTCGCGGGTCGTTTCGGAATTGGGTTGGGCCGGGATCTTCACGATGTTGAGTTTTCTCAGTCTGAATCTGGGAGTCTTCAACCTGTTGCCGATTCCAGTGTTGGATGGGGGCGCAATTTTTCTGTTGCTGGTCGAAGGCGCGCTGGCAGTTGTCGGCATGACCATTTCGCTGCGAGTGCGCGAGCGAATTCAGCAGGTAGGCTTCGTCGTCGTAATTCTTTTGATGGTCTTTGTGATCACGAACGATATAGTGAAGCAGGTTTCAATCTCGCGGGGAAATCCGGGAGGCAATGCACCGGCATCTCCCGCGCCGGCAAGCCCAGGGAAATAATAAGAATTCGAAATGCGTAAAACACGTCCAGTCCAGGTCAAACATGTGCAGATCGGCGGCGGCGCGCCGGTCGCGATCCAGTCGATGACCAAGACCGACACGGCTAACGTCGATGAGACAGTCAAACAGATCGAAGAGATGGTCGCCGCCGGTTGTGAGATTGTTCGCCTGGCGGTTCCTGACAACGACGCGGCGCTGGCGCTGAAAGAAATCCGCAAACGCGTTCCGGAAGTGCCGCTGGTCGCCGACATTCATTTTCATTACAAGCTGGCGTTGATGGCGCTCGAAGCCGGCATCGACAAGCTGCGGCTAAACCCCGGGAACATCGGCAAGCATGAGCGCATCGTTGAAGTTGTGCGTGCCGCGCAGGCGCAAAAGGTGCCGATTCGCATCGGCGTCAACGGCGGCTCGCTCGAGAAGGATCTCTTGAAGAAGTACGGCACTGCCACGCCCGCAGCGATGGTCGAATCGGCGATGCGTCACATTCAAATCCTCGAAGACCTCGACTTCAGAGACATCATCATTTCGCTAAAAGCTTCAGATGTTCATCGCACGGTAGCGGCGTATCGTTTGCTCGCGCAAAAGGTCGACTATCCATTTCATCTCGGCGTGACCGAAGCGGGCACTGCATTTACGGGTACGATAAAGTCTTCGATCGGTTTGGGAATTCTGTTGCATGAGGGGATTGGCGACACGATCCGAGTTTCATTGGCAGCCGAGCCGCAGGAAGAAGTACGAGTCGCCTGGGAGATTGTGAAGTCGCTCGGCCTGCGCACGCGGGGCGTCACGGTGGTTGCGTGCCCCACCTGCGGCAGACTCGATGTGGACAACTTCGTCGAGATCGTAACCGAAATCGAACGACGACTGGCGCATGTCGAAGAGCCGCTGCATCTTTCGATCATGGGATGCGCTGTGAACGGACCGGGCGAAGCGCACGACTCACAACTGGGAATCACCTTTGGCCGCGGCGTCGGCATGATCTTCAAAAACGGCGTGCCGATGCGCAAAGTTGCCGGCGAAGATATTGTCGATGCGTTTGTAAAGGAAACAGAGAAGCTGCTCGCCGAAGGATCCGCCGCCAAGCCGGAGGTTACTCACGAACTCGTGAGCATTACCTGATCTCGTACACGCTCGTCCGGCTCACCGCTTGGACGCGAGCACTTCCCTGGCTAAATCGATGTGCTGCTTTAAATCCGAAGCCAGCTCTGGTTTCAATGCCAGACACTTTTCGAAATCGCTTTTCGCCTCAGACTCCTTGCCCAGCATTAGTAAAGCGAGACCACGATTGAAATAGGTGTACGGCAGGTCCGCATTGATCTGCAACGTGTGAGTGAAGTCCGCAATCGCGCCGCTGAAGTCACCGAGTTTCATGAGCACGGTGCCTCGGCCGTGATAACCAAAGGTGAGTTGCGGATTCAGTTCGACGGCGCGACTGAAATTTACCAGCGCAACGTCCAATTCATTTTTCAGCATGCCAATCTGTCCCAGGAGGGCATACACCTGCGCGGAGGGAGATTTCATCGCCAGCACGCGGTTGAGATCTGCCAACGCTCCGTCAAGATCCTTTGCTTCTATGCGAACATCAGCCCGGTCCGTGTAGGCTTCGGCCAAACGAGGATTGATTGCGATCGCCCGATCGAAATCAGCGGCGGCACGATCATTTTCTTCTCTGACGCGATAAATGACGCCGCGTCCCAGATACGCTTCGGCAAGTCGTGGATTGATGCGCAACGCCGCATTGAAGTCAGCCAGGGCATTGTCAAGAAAATGTTGCTTCAATCGCACGGCTCCCCGGGCTGCGTAGGCGTTGGCGGTGAACGGATCGATCACCCTTATGTCGTCGTCCCGCCCGCCCGAATTGAAGTCATTGGCACTGCCGATCACACCCGTTTTGTCTTTCGAGCGCGAGTCCAGGCGCGAACTCATCTCGATCGCCCGGCTGTAGTCCTCGATTGCAGCATCCAGGTTTCCCTCTCCGAAATCTTTGGCCCCTTGCTGAAAGAATCGTTTGGCAGATTGCGGGGTCTGGGCCTGGACGCAAACGCAGAGAAGAACGAGAACGAAAACGGTAAAAACAGTCTGGTACTTGTGCATCGAAGCAACCTCCTTGCGAGATCCAGTCTGAGCGCAGACGGTGAAGGGGCTGATCCGCACCGCACACCACACAACGCGGCGCGGGTTATGGGCTATTCAATTCGTTGAAGGTTGGTTGCGGTTTGCGCTAAGATGCGGGCTGAACGACGATGCATCTTTGCGCGCTTCACGGCGACCAATCTTGTGTTGTCCAGAGGGCCTCGCTGCTACCGCCAGTGGCAGCGAGGCCGCTTCACTTGCAATTTAATACGCAGTCATCATCCGGTGGTTCCCGCAAATTCGAATTTACGTTACGTCTTCACAAATCTTTACAATTGATATTCATGAGTTAGTGAACTTCAGGCGCAAAAGGTTTCAGGTGTGACATGGGCCTTCCGGCCCGAGTGACCGCTGCCAGACCCTGCTATTGGCAAGCAAGCGAGGACGCTTGCGCTCCAGTCAAAGCGCCATCACTGCCGGAGCGTGAATCACGCGCCAGATGTGCGCGCCATTCCAATGAGCATTTTGCCTGCCTCGATTCGGTTGGTATACTGCGCAGTCGATTTTAGTTGGATTCAGATTCAGAAATCAGGATCGTCATCTATTAATGAGTGTACTTGTCGATAAATCTACTCGCCTGGTTGTTCAGGGCATCACCGGCAAAGAGGGAACATTTCACACCAGGCAGATGGTCGATTACGGGACGAAGATAGTCGGCGGCGTGACACCCGGCAAAGGCGGCACGACGCATGAAGGAATTCCCGTCTTCAACACTGTGGCTGACGCGGTGACGCAAGCCGGAGCAAACGCTTCCGTGATTTACGTGCCGCCGGCGTTTGCTGCCGACGCAATCATGGAGGCCGCCGATGCCGGCATTCCGGTCGTGGTCTGCATCACCGAAGGAATTCCCGCTCTGGATATGGTGAAAGTGAAAGAGTATCTGAGCGACAAGAACACGCGATTGATCGGCCCCAACTGCCCCGGAATCATCAGTCCCGGCAAATGCAAAATCGGAATCATGCCCGGTCATATCCATAAGGAGGGAAGTGTGGGCGTGGTCTCGCGTTCCGGCACGCTCACTTACGAAGCGGTCGGCCAACTAACCTCGCTGGGCCTGGGCCAATCGTCCGCCATCGGTATCGGCGGGGATCCCATTGTCGGCACTTCACACGTCGATGCGCTGAAACTGTTTCAGGCAGATGACGAGACAGCAGGCATCGTGATGATCGGAGAGATCGGCGGCACTGCCGAAGAAGAAGCCGCTGCGTTCGCGAAAGAGAACGTCACCAAACCAATCGTCGCATTCATTGCTGGACAGACTGCGCCGCCGGGACGCCGTATGGGACATGCCGGCGCGATCATTGCCGGAGGGAAGGGAACCGCGGCTGAGAAGATGAAAGCGCTATCGGATGCGGGAATTGATGTCGTAAAGTCGCCTGCCGAAATTGGCGCTGCCATGAAGCGCGCCCTGAGCGGCAATTAACCTGCATAGATGAAGCTTAAGCTCTTGCAGACCATGATTTATCGACCCCTTTGCCCGATCCGCTCGCGCAGGAACGATTAGGACTAATAGCTGAATAAGAACAGAACCGATGACGAACAATCTAACCCTCGCAATCATAAAACCCGACGCTGTCGGCGCGGGTCACACCGGAAAAATAATCGATCGCATCATCGCCGGCGGTTTTCGCATTCGCGCGCTGAAGATGATTCATCAGAGTCGCAAGCAGGCCGAAGGTTTCTATGAGGTTCATCGCGGCAAACCTTTCTATCAGGGCTTGACTGAGTTCATGTCGAGCGGGCCATGCATCGTCATGGCGCTGGAAAAGGGAGGGGCCGTGAAAGCCTGGCGCGATCTGATGGGCGCGACCGATCCCGCCAAAGCGGATGCCGGCACAATTCGAAAAGAGTTCGGCGGCTCAGTCGGCGAGAACGCAACGCATGGATCTGATTCCGACGAAAACGCGGCCATCGAAGTCTCATATTTCTTTAGCCAGTTGGAACTCGTATAAGCTGTCAGTAGTTCAGTAGTCAGTAGTCGGTTGTCAGTAGTCAGTTGCATGACCTAAACCGGCAACTGACAACGGACTGTTGACAACGGACCAATCTAATTAACGGACCAATCTAATGAAACGCTGCCCGACTTGTAACCGCACCTTTGAAGAAGACTGGCTGGCCTTCTGTACGCAGGACGGCACGACGCTGATTGTCGAGTCGCCGGCCAAACCCGACGAAGCGCCGCCAACTATTGTGGCGCCGCCCCCGCCACCCCCGGGAGGCTGGCAGCAACCCTCCGGCGGATTCGGCTCGGGGCAGTTTCAATCACAACCAATTCCGCCACCGGTTCCGCCGTCAAACAGAGGCGCACCATTGGGTGGCTTCGGTTCCGGTGTGCCGCAGCCTGGCGGTTGGCAGCCGCCGCCTCCGCCGCCCTATGCCCAGGGCCCAAAACAGGGACTGGCAGTGGCGTCGATGATCTGCGGCATCTTCTCAATCACGATCGGCTGGTGTTGCTATTCCGGGGTGGTAGCCGCGCCGGTTGCGATTGCCCTGGGAATATATCAACTGAGCCAAATCAAGAATAATCCTGATCAGAATACAGGTAAGCCTTTTGCCATCGTTGGCATTGTGACGGGTGCGCTCTACTTTGTGCTAATCGCCTTTATCATCCTGCTCTATGGCGTGGCGATTTTGACGACCAATTTCCCGAAGTAGTTAATCCGGTTTCGGCTCATAATCCCGGCCGGGCTGCATGCGACTCGGGGCTCGTGTAAAATAGCAGACGTCATGTCAATCCTTTCAGAAGTAATCGATTCGACGCGGGCGATCATTCAGGGCATGAGTGTCACGCTCTCATATATTCCCAAACGCAAGCAGACCGTCGAGTATCCGGACGATCCGGTGACCTTGCAGCCGCGATATCGCGGACAGCACCTGCTCCACGTTGATGAGCTTGGCCGCGAGAAATGCGTCGCCTGTTTTCTCTGTGCCGCGGCCTGTCCGTCCGAATGTATTTACATCGAAGCGGCAGATGACCCACGCCCACCCGAAGCACGAATCGGTGTCGACGAACGCTACGCCAAGGTCTATAACATCGATTATAACCGCTGCATCTTTTGCGGCTTTTGCGTCGAGGCCTGCCCGAAGGATGCCATCACCCACGGCTACAACTTTGAGCTGTCGGTCTATAACCGCGGCGATTTGGTGAAGCGAAAAGACGATCTGCTGATCACCAAACAGATCCAGTCAAAGAACTACCGCGTGGCTTTTTCTGACGAAGATGTAGATTCGGAATACAAGGAAGTGTAGCTCTGGTTTCAAGTTTCAGGTTTCAAGTTTCAGGTTGTTTCAATTCGCTTACCGTAGCTTCTACGATCGATGTGAACTTGGAACCTGAAACTTGAAACCTGAAACTGTTTTTGACGCCGATGCGAGAATTCCACTATCGCTGGCAGTTCGATCTCGAATCGTCACCGCAGCAGATCTGGCCGTTCGTTGCGGATACCAATCGTTTCAATCGCGACACAGGCGTGCCGTCGATTGGGATGGTCGCCGATCAGGGCGGGCTGCGTAACGCGCGTCGCCGGCTGCACCTGTCCGCGTTCGGAATTCCGGTTGAATGGGAAGAGCAACCATTTGAGTGGGTTCGGCCGCAGCGCTTCGGCGTTGTGCGGCGGTATTCAAAGGGCCCGATCAGCGAGTTGCGCGTCCGGGTTGAATTGGAACCTCTCGCCACGATCAGCAGCGGGAACCAAGCCGCCACCGGCACGAGATTGGTTTATGAGGTGTGGGCCAAGCCAAAGAACCTCGTTGGCTCTCTGGCGATTCCCGTTCAGATCGGGGTTATCAGCGCGCGCAACTTTTCGCGCACCATCCGCGACTATGACCAGCTGGCCAGGCATGGGCGTCCGGCAGCCAGCGAGTCCCGGGGTGTTCGGTTTGCTTCCGGCGGGCGCGAACGGCTGCTGGCATTAAGCGAAAAGCTCGTGGCGTCGGGTAACGACCAGGAGGTGGTGGCGCTATTGGTCGATCATCTCGAAAATGCAGACGAGTTTGCCGCCGCTCGGATGCGGCCGTACGAGTTGGCCCGGTTCTGGAATAAGCCGCGGCGGCAAGTGCTCGAGACGTGTCTGTGCGCCACGCGTGCGGGCATCCTGGATTTGCAATGGAACCTCATGTGCCCCCTATGCCGCGGCGGCAACGCAATGAAATCCTTAACCGAAGTCGATCCAAAGGTGCATTGTCCCGGGTGCAACATTGACTTCAGTGTGAATCTTGAGCAGTCGGTTGAGCTCACCTTCCGACCCAACCCCGCTATCCGCAAAGTTGAAGCTGAGATGTTTTGTATTGGTGGCCCCCAGGTGATGCCACACGTGGCCGCCCAGCAATTATTGGCGCCGGGCGGTGCGCGCACGATCGATCTGCACCTCGATTATGGCCGTTATCGCGTGCGGACCATGAGCATTCCCGGTTGGCAGCACTTGTACGCCGCCGATCATGAGCGACCGGTCCGCACTATCCGGGCAACGGCAGACGGCTGGACAAGCGAGGAGTTGCCGATCAATAAACAGTCCGAGCTGCAATTCGAAAACGCTACTGACGAAGAACAATTGTTTATCCTGGAACGTACGGCTTGGAGCGATGAAGCTGCCACGGCCGCCGAGGTCACCGCACTTCAGGTGTTTCGCGATCTATTTGCCACTGAGGCGCTGCGGCCGGGCGAGCAAATCTCCGTCGGTACGCTCACGGTGCTGTTCACGGATTTGAAAAACTCGACCCGCATGTATCGGGAGATTGGTGACGCCACCGCGTTTGGGCACGTGATGAATCACTTCGATGTGCTCAAGGAAGTCATCGCCGAACACGGCGGCGCTCTGGTAAAAACAATTGGTGATGCCGTCATGGCCGTGTTTCGACAGCCGGCCGCGGCTTTGCAGGCAATGTTGCATGCACAGCAGCTATTGGCGGACAGCGGTAACAGACACCCCCTCAACTTGAAGGCCGGCCTGCACGTGGGCCCATGCATTGCCGTGACTCTCAACGAACGTCTGGACTACTTTGGGTCGACCGTGAATCTGGCCGCGCGGCTCGAGGGCCAATCGACGGGACAAGATATAGTGATTTCGAGTGCCGTGTATGATGACCCCGAGGTGCGATCCTTCCTTCGCCAGCCCGGCAATGGCATAGTTGCTCGACGTTTTGAAATTCCGCTTAAAGGCTTTGATGAAGAGCAGTTTGAGCTGTGGCGAATCGCGCGAGCTGATGCGCTACCGCGCGCGGTAGCAAGTTGAACAACAATGTCGCTTCCGCGCGGCCATGCGGACGCGGTGGACATAGTGGACATCGTGGACGCGGTGGACATTGTGGACGGTCCATCATGTCCATGCTGTCCATCATGTCCACCCTGTTTCAACCACCATGTCGCTGATCGAAACGAAAGAAATCACCCGCATCTATCAGATGGGCACTACCCAGGTGACCGCGTTGGACCATGTCAGCGTCCGTATTGATACGGGAGAATTCGTCTCCATCCAGGGCACATCCGGATCGGGCAAATCTACTTTGCTGAATCTTTTAGGCGGACTAGACCGCCCCTCCAGCGGCGAAGTGTTCTTTGATTCAAAGCCGCTCGGGCCTTTGAGCAAGAAACAGATGGCGCGCTATCGTCGCCACTCGGTAGGCATGATCTTTCAGAACTTTAATTTGATTCCGACGATGACGGCCGCGGAAAACGTGAAGCTGGCGCTCGCGTTTGGCGGCATCCGCGGCCTCGAGCGACACGAGCGCGCGACCGCGCTGCTCAATCGCGTGGGCCTGTCCGGCCGTATGGACCACCGACCGTCAGAGTTGTCCGGCGGCGAACAACAACGGGTGGCGATTGCCCGCGCTTTGGCTAACAGTCCCCGTGTTTTGCTTGCTGACGAGCCGACCGGCAATTTAGACTCGACGCGCGCCCGCGAGCTGCTGGCGTTGTTGCGCGAGATGGTTGCGCGCGAAGGGCTGACGGTGCTGCTGGTCACGCACGATCACGAATTAGCAAGCAGTTATTCTGATCGAATTATTATGATGAAAGACGGGAGAGTTCAGGGAAATTGACTCAATTGATTCATTTGCTCATTGATTCATTTACTCATTGCTCATGCGAACCAATGAATCAATGAACCAATGAACCATGAACCAATGAACCAATGAACCAATGAATCAATGAGGTAATGCTATGTCAACACCAACCCCCCAGGAAATGACGCTTGACGCAATTCGTTCGGTGCCCCTGTTTGCATCGCTGGATGATCGCGCCGCCTCGGAATTACGCGATTTGCTGCGGACGCAGGACAAAGATGCCGATACCACTCTGTTTTCGGCGGGCGACGCCGGGGACGCTATGTATCTGATCGAAAGTGGCCGCGTGCAAATCTCAGTGACTGATCAAGACCAGAAGCGAATTGTGCTGGCCGAGTTGGCGCGCGGAGATTTCTTTGGCGAGATGGCCATTATCGACGGGCAAAAGAGATCGGCTGACGCGACGGTACTCGAGAACGCCCGCCTGGCAGTTTTGTCTCGCGAAAATTTCCTGCGGTTCATTCATCGTAATCCCGCCGTGGCCCTGGAAATGTTGAGCGCCACGTTCTTGCGTCTACGGCATACCGATAAGATGCTGCAGCAGCGCGTTTCGCGAAATGTGAACGAAGAGCAGCAGAAGCGGGCTACGATCGGGGACCGGGCGGCGGACATGATTGCCGAATTCGGCGGCAGTTGGAAATTCATCAGCGCGACGGCGCTGTTCATGTCAGTTTGGATGGCCCTCAATATCCTGTTGTCCAAAAGCTTTGATCCTTACCCGTACGTTTTTCTCCTGTTCATCCTGAACATCCTTCAGGCTTTCCAGGCGCCCATCATCATGATGTCGCAGAACCGGCAGGGCTCGAAGGATCGATTGCGGGCGGATCTCGATTATCAGGTTAACTTGAAAAATGAAATTGCCTTGAATGAAGTCCTGCGCCGTCTCGATGTGCTTGAGAGCGAGCGATTGCCGCTGCTGTTCGCGCAGCAGAACGAACGACTCGACGAGTTGAAACCATCTTCGGCAAAGGCCAGCATCGCGTCCTGATCTATCCACTCGCCCTTTGGCTCAATGATTCACGCAATCTTCTTTGATTTCAACGGCGTCATCATCAACGATGAACGCATCCATCTGAAAGCCTATCGGGAAGTCCTGGCCGCCGAAGGCGTCGAACTGACTGACAATGATTATTTCGCCTCGTTGGGCATGGACGATTTTGCTTTCGTGCGCGCTGCCTTTGGACGGGTTAATAAACCGCTGGCCGATGAACTAATGCGGGATGTCATCAATCGCGAGCACGAATTGCACCGCGCAATCATTAGCAACGATCTCCCCGTCCCTTCCGGGGTGGTGGCTTTTATCAAACAGTTGGCCCGCCTCTATGATCTTGGCATCGTCAGTATGGCTGAACGCAGCGAGATAGATCACGTGTTGGATCTCGCCGGTGTCAAACAACAATTTCGGGTCGTAGTGAGTGCGGCAAAGGATCTGAATCACAAACCCGCGCCCGATTGTTATCTGCTGGCTTTGAAGTTGCTAAATGAGCAGCGGCGGGCTGACCGAAAGCTGCCGGCGCTGGCCACGGAATGCGTCGTAATAGAAGACGCGCCGCCCGGAATTGAAGCAGCGCGCGCCGCCGGGATGAGGACCATCGGCGTGACTACGACGGTGACCGAGAAAGCACTGCGCGAGGCAGGCGCGGACGTCGTCACCCCGAACCTCGGCGATTGGAATGCGGACGCGGTACACCATTTGTTTGACTAAGAGTCAGACGGGGTTAACCTGACAATCGTGGTGACCCCTCGGGACGACTGACACAGACATGGGCCGCACAATCGTTGTAGGTGACATTCACGGATGTTTCGACGAACTCACCGACCTGCTCAGCGCAGTAAATCTCAAACCAGATGACCGCGTTATCGCGGTCGGCGATCTCATCACCAAAGGACCCAGGAATCGTGAGGTGCTGGACCTGCTGATATCAGACCGCCGCTTCTCCTCAGTCGTTGGCAATCACGATCGAAAAATCAGGCAAAAGCTCCGCGGTGAGCCCGTTCGCCTCAACGGCGACCAACGACGAGTGCTGCGTGAACTTGGTTCGGATGTTGGCCGTTATGAAGCCTTGCTGCGCTCGCTTCCGTTCACCATCGATCTTGGTTCGCATCTGATCGTTCACGCGGGCATTCGGCCAGGCGTTGATCTGGACAAGCAGATGGCCAGCGATATGACCGAGATTCGCACGATGGGAGTTGATCCTCCGCGGCGCCGCGGCGTTCCCTGGTATCGCGTCTATCGTGGCCCACAGACAATTCTTTTCGGGCACTGGCCGGCGAAACAGCCGCGTCGCGCAGCCTACGCAATTGGACTGGATACCGGGTGTGTATACGGCGGTAACCTGACGGCGTTCGTCGTCGAGACCGGAGAATTCATCACCGTGCCCGCGCGTCGGAAGTATGCCGGGAAGCGTTGATGATGGCCCTTCCGGCCCCGCCTCGCCTCGCGGTCGCTCATCCAAAACAATTCATTCCAGTGCTGGAAATTCATACGATTGCCTTGCAACTTTTTCACAATATTGTGCCTATGCGATTTGTGAACAACGCCAGCAAAGCAATGCGCTTCCTAGAATTTAGAAGGAACGCAAGTTGCTGAAACGTCCCCGTGAAGCGGTCAGCGGAACAATACCGAACATTCAAACTTTAAATGTATGAATGTCTCTCCAGGAAAGTTTATCCAATGCAAGTATTAACAAACATTTCTATCAAAGATCGTTTAACTGCAGCTGAGCCGGCTAAGGCAAAACTGACCTTGGCCCCGGCGCCTGAGAGGCACCTGCTCAACCGGGAACTAAGCCTGGTCGAGTTCTTTCGACAGGTGCTTGACGAAGCGCGGGATGAGCGCAACCCGTTGCTTGAGCGGCTTCGGTTTCTCACAATCTTTTCAAGCATCGTAGATGAATTTTTTATGGTGCGTGTCTCCGGCTTAAAGGAAGAGGTGGAGCATGGTTGGGAACAGCCTTCGCTCGACGGGATGACTGCATCCGAGCAACTCGAGGAGATCAGAAACCGGCTGCTACCAATGGTAGTCGAGCAAATGCGCTGCTTGCGCGAAGATATCCTGCCGGCGCTTAAGCGCGAAGGCATCATGGTTGTTCCTTACGAGGCGCTGTCGAAAAAAGAGCGGGCCCAGGCGGATGAGTTTTTCGCGCGCGAGGTGTTTCCGGTGCTGACGCCGCTGGCAGTCGATCCGGCGCATCCCTTTCCCTATATTTCAGGTCTGAGTCTGAACCTCGGGATCAACATTCGCTCTGTTGATGACGAAAAAGCCGAGACCCGTTTTGTGCGTTTGAAAGTGCCGCCATCCTTCCCGGGATTGGTCCAGTTGGGGACCACGACGAGATACACGTTTCTGAACGAGGTCATCGCCGCTAATCTAGGCTCGCTGTTTCACGGCATGACGGTCGAGCACGCCCACATGTTTCGGGTTACGCGCGATGCCGACCTCGACATTCGCGAAGAGGAAGCCGACGACCTGTTGCGCGCGTTGCAGCAGGAGTTGAGGAAGCGGCGTTTTGGTTCGCCGGTGAGACTGGAAGTGGCCTCCGGGATGCCAGAGGAAATGGTGCTCTACCTGATGGAATCGATCGGCGTCGAGCCTGACGATGTGTACGTGCTCGAGGGCCCACTGAACGTGCTGGATCTGGGCGCGCTATGCGATCTGGATCGGCCGGAGCTGAAGTATAAACCGTTGCACACCGTCACGCCCCAGCCCTTGGCGAAAGGCAAATCGATCTTCGAGACGATCAAGCGCGGCGATGTTCTCCTGCATCATCCTTACACCGATTATTCGACGGTGACGAACTTCATCAGCGCCGCCGCCAACGACCCTAACGTGCTGGCTATCAAGATTTGTCTATATCGCACGGGACAGCAGTCAGAAATAGCCGAGATTCTGCGCCAGGCCGGCGAGCAGGGAAAACAGGTCACGGCGTTGATCGAGTTGAAAGCGCGATTTGACGAGGAGAACAACATCGAATGGGCGCAGCGGCTGGAGCGCGCCGGAGTACACGTCGTTTACGGACTCATTGGATTAAAGACGCATTGCAAGCTGACGCTGGTGGTGCGACGTGAAGGGAAGGCGCTGCGTCGCTACGTCCACATCGCCACCGGAAACTACAATCCAACGTCCTCGTCGACTTATACGGACCTTGGCATTTTCACGGCCGACCCGGTTATTGGTGAAGATGCGAGCGAGTTCTTCAACTACCTGACGGCTTATTCCACGCCGAAAGATTACCGGAAGTTGCTGGTGGCTCCGGTGAATTTACGCGAGCGGTTGACGGCTCTGATCGAGCGCGAGACCGCGCACGCGAAAGCAGGCCGGCCGGCGCGAATCATTGCCAAGCTGAACCGGCTGGCTGACGAGCAAATCATTGACAGTCTTTACGAAGCATCGCGCGCGGGTGTGGAAATTGACCTGATCATCCGCGGCGTTTGTCTGTTGCGCCCCGGGGTGCCGGGTCTGTCTGAAAACATTCGCGTGCGCAGCATCGTCGGCCGGTTTCTTGAGCACAGCCGTGTGATGTATTTCGCAAACGACGGCCAGGAGGAAGTTTATATCGGCAGTTCCGACTGGATGCATCGCAACCTGAGCCGGCGTGTTGAGGTTGTGTGCCCGATTGAAGATCCCAAATTGCGCGCATACCTGAAAGACGAGGTGCTGCAGAGCTACCTGCGCGACAACGTCAATGCTCATGAGTTGACCCCTGAGGGATCGTACAAGCAGGTGACGTCTGCCAGCCAGTCCCTTTTCGACAGCCAAATCTACTTTGAAGGCGCAGATGCGCTCGGTTGATTCCCCCGAATTCCAGAAAAAGTCAGGGAGGATCAAATGCTAATCAGAAAGAGAATTCAAGCGATAGTGATTGTGGCGATCGTGGCGCTGGGCTTAATGCCCGTGGTGCTGCGAGCCCAAAAAGATGGTAAGACCAAAGGGCCAAAGCCGATTCCGGGTGGGGCGCACGCCGTTCTGTGGAAGGAGCCAACGGACATCACCTCACGCGATCTGTTTCTCGGCCCGGGTGGAGATTCCATGAAGCCCGATCTGTCGCACGTAGTCTTTGTCAAAGACGAAACGCGCAGCTTCTCAAAGAAGTATCGTGTCCGTGACGGCGCAGGTAAGGAGTGGGTAGTGAAGATTGGCCCGGAAGCGCAACCGGAAACCGCGGCGACGCGTCTGGTTTGGGCGGCCGGATATTACGCCGACATCACTTACCTGGCTCCGCACGTTCGCATTGAAGGCAAAGGGGATTTCG
This sequence comes from Acidobacteriota bacterium, assembly GCA_046728235.1. Classification (GTDB taxonomy): domain Bacteria; phylum Acidobacteriota; class Blastocatellia; order Pyrinomonadales; family Pyrinomonadaceae; genus UBA11740. The sequence continues at coordinate 21,964 of JBKPEE010000080.1, read as the reverse complement.
ACAATGTTCGCTTCGAAGCGCGCGGCGACGGCGTCAAGCGTCTGGACCAGCGATGGGATTGGGAAAAGAACCCCTTCGTCGGCACTAAAGAGCTGGCCGGGTTCAAAGTGCTGATGGCGTTGATGAATAACTGGGACATTCAAAATCACAATAACAACGTTTTGCTTCTGAGTGATAAAGCCACGGGCGAGCAGGTAGCCGAGTACATCGATAGCGATCTTGGCGCCAGCTTTGCCAAAGAGGGCAATATCCTCGGCCATACGCGCGGTCGCCCGGACCAGTACGTGACGGACGCTAAATTCGTTCGTGGTGTCAAGAATGGCAAAGTGGAATTCGACTATCACGGCAAGAATCAGAACTTGCTGAAAGACATCACGGTCGAGCAGGCGAAATGGATTGGGGGCATTCTGTCGCAGCTGAGCGACCAACAGATCAGCGATGCGTTTCGCGCGGCAAACTACAGTCCGGACCAAATTCAAAGTCTTACCAGGGTGGTGAGGGCGAGAATTAACGAGTTGACCAATTTGCCGGGATAAAGTATGTCGGACCGGGAGCGGTAGCGACCGGGTCTGACCTGATCCGGCGAACGCCTGACCCGGTCGCTACCGCTCCCGGTTCTGACACGACTCTATGCAGAAAAAGATCCGGATCACAGACCTGCTCTATGCGCACTGGGGGACTCTCACATTTGCCTTCATCGCTGTTATTGGTGAGAGTCTCACCGATTTGCTCGAACCCTGGCCGCTGAAGATCGTCTTCGATTACGTCTTCGGGTCCAAGCCGATGCCCGACTGGTTGGCAGGCATCATCAGCTTTATCGGCACCGACAAATTCTCGATTCTTGATTTCGCGGTGCTCGCCGTGATCGTCATCGCCATCTTCGGCGCCATCAGCAGTTACATCGAAAAATATCTCACCACCAGTGTTGGACAGTGGGTCATGCACGACCTGCGGCGCGTGCTCTACAGTCACATTCAGCGTCTTTCGCTCTCGTATCACGATCAAAAGCGCACCGGCGATCTGATCAGTCGCTGTACGACTGACATTGACGCCGTCCAGAGTCTGATCTCACAGGTACTGCTGGGGATGCTGGTCAACATTCTGACGCTGGCCGGCATGATGCTGGTGATGCTGTATCTGAATTGGGCCTTCACCGTGATCGCCCTGCTGGTCGCACCGGCGCTTTTCTTCGTGGTCTATCACTACACGCACCGGATCAAGAATGCCTCTCGCGCCATGCGCCGGCAGGAAGGCGAAGTGGTTTCGGTGCTGGAGGAAGTGCTGTCGTCGATCCGGGTGGTCAAAGCATTCGCGCGTGAAGACTATGAGCAGAAACGTTTCGAGCGAGAGAGCCGCGAAAGCGTCGAGAAAGCCCTGGAAGCGCGCAACTTCAAGGCCAAGCTGCCGCCGCTGGTTGAGATCATTGTCGCGGCCGGAACCTGTCTGGTCTTGTGGTACGGCGCGCGTCTGGTGGTCGCGGGTTCACTTACTTCCGGCGAGTTGCTGGTCTTTCTCCTCTATCTCGGCAAGATGTATAAGCCGATGCGCGAGCTCTCGAAGATGACCGACACTATCTCGAAAGCCGATGTGGGCTGGGAGCGAATTCGCGAGGTGCTGGAGAACGAGACCCAGGTGCGCGACCTGCCGGGCGCGAAACGCGCGCCGCGCTTCAAAGGCAGGATTGAGTTCGATCACGTGGGGTTTGCTTATAACGGAAACGGGCCGGTGCTCGAAGATTTGAGTTTGCAGATAGAGCCCGGACAAATGGTTGCCCTGGTTGGTCCAACGGGAGCAGGGAAGACCACGATCGTCAGCCTCTTGCCTCGTTTCTATGAAACCGCGTCTGGCCAAATTCGCATTGATGGTACCGATATTCGCCGTTACAAACAGAAATCCCTGCGCGAGCAAATCAGCTTTGTGTTACAGGAGTCGCTGCTGTTTCACGCCACCGTGGCGCAGAACATCGCCTATGGCAAACCACAGGCGTCACACCGGGAAATTGTGCGCGCGGCGCGACTGGCCAATGCCGATGAATTCATCGACCGCATGCCTGAGACTTATGAAGCCATGATTGGCGAACGCGGCGTTACGCTCTCCGGCGGGCAGCGGCAGCGGATTACCATCGCGCGGGCAATCATACGCGACTCGCCGATTCTGATTCTTGACGAGCCTTCCGCGGGGCTTGACGCTGAATCTGAGAAACTTGTGTTCGATGCGCTCGAAAATCTGATGCAAGGGAAGACTTCGATCGTGATCGCGCATCGACTGGCGACCGTGCGGCGCGCTGATCTGATTTTCGTTATCGATCAGGGTCGGGTTGTCGAGCAGGGAACTCACGAAGAGCTGCTCGCCCGTGGCGGTCTATATTCGCGACTTTACGAGTTGCAGTTCCGGGGCGAAGAATCGGACGAGCGCGAGCTGGTCACGGTTTAAACGGTTGAGGTAGCCGTATGGAGTGCGCTGACTTGTCAGCGCTTTAGAAAGCGGCGACAAGTCGCCGCACTCCGAAAGAGCGCGCCCGCGCTCGCGAAAGGTCTCGCTCCCGCAGTATACTCACGCGACTTTTTAAAACGCGTTCAAGAGGCCCGACATGAAGCACCTACTTGCAGTCTTTGCTTTAGCTGGTTTGCTTTTACCTGCTTTCGCCTCAGCACAGGACCAGGACAAGGCGGCGATCGACAAGTTCATTTTGAACCAGGCTACGCGCGAACACGGAGAAGAATATCCCGACGCGCGCAAGGTCGTCAGCGGAGATCTCAATGGTGACGGCGCCCCGGAGACAGTCGTGCTCTACACGATTGAAGGTCAGAACGGAACCAACAACCACATTCAATATCTAGCCGTTTTCAAAAGGGTGAACGGCCAGCTTGTGCCCATGACGCACGTGGATGTGGGCAGCAAGAGCTATCGCGATGTTGAGTTGGATTCGATTACCAACGGCGTGATCAACCTAACCACCATGCGTTACGGTAAGAATGATCCTGCCTGTTGCCCCAGTCTCAAGGGCAAAGCCTGGTTCAGACTCGTCAAGGGAACACTTCAGGTAGTGCGCCGGCTGCGTTAGGTTGTACGGCAAAGGCGTAAGACGCCGCGAAGTTCAACCCAACCGTACAATTTCTTTCACCTAAGACTATGGAAACCAGAATCGTCATTGCGCTATGATCGAAATGCGACCAATCGGCATCGTGCGCAGTCCTTACGGCGAGACCTCGCAAATTCCTAAGGGCCGCGGCGCGAAACACGAAGCCGTCGGCATCCTCGAAATAGAGTCAGAATACGAAGCAGGTTTGCGCGATATCGAAGGGTTCTCGCACGTGTACGTGCTCTGGGTATTCGATCGCAGCCAGGGCTATGAACTGCTGGGGCAACCGCCGACGGCCACGCACCCACACGGCGTGTTCGCGACGCGCTCGCCGCGACGGCCGAATCCAATTGGGCTAACCGTGGTCGAGGTGCTTGGGCGCGAAGGACCGCAGGTGCGCGTGAGAGGCGTGGACATGCTCGATGGCACACCAATTCTTGACATCAAACCGTACTTGTCATCCGTTCCGGACGCCGAGCTGCGACGAGGTTGGTTCGATGAAGAGGCGCCGCCCCGGTTCTGAGATTTCGCGGCCGGAACCGGAAGGCGGCACAGATTCCGGTGCCAGGCGCTAATGCCTTTATACTGGAACAATGAGCTATAAGGTCGAAATAAGTCAGTCCGGCCGCGGCGGTATTATCAATTACACAGAGAATGAGCAGGCGCTACGACTCGATTGGGAGTTCGCTATGGATGGGGCATATATATTTGTGCCTACGCCGGAACTTTGGGACGCGTACTGGCAGGGTAATAACATCCAGTGGGCCGCGGGCAGACGACAGGAAATCCTGGAACGAGTTGCCGAAGAGGTACGCCGGCAGAAGGCGCAAAGCTCAAAAGTAACTATTGAAGACGACTGTTTACACTTCAAATTCTGATCGGAACAGCTGACTTCGGAATTGAAACCCCTACCGCGGGCACGAAGGACTCAAACCGACCGGCCTATTGAGTTCGCCGTGGCCTGCTCGCCAGCTCCGGTTCCCGCAACCGGTTCAATTGATTAATCCGTGCTCTTAGGGCTCTCACGTATTGTTCGGTCGTGGCCCGATCATATCCAGCGGCGCGGAAAGTATCGCGCAGTTGATCGTCGGAAAGCTGTGCCAGTTGCGAACCGATCCAGGCGGCGTGTTCTATCGGAACCTTATTCATCCGGTTCGTCGCGTTGTGTTGCCGGATGTAGTACGGTGGCCAGAGCACGCTTAAGATGCCGAGCTTCTTTGGCTTCAGATCGTAAGCATATTTCACGTTTCCATCCTTGACCTTGCTCACAAAGCGACTGCGGGCGAAATCGTTCACGTTATTCTTTGATCGCCGCGCGCCGAAGCCGCCCGCGGCACCCAGTGACGCGCCCAAATCGGTAACTGTGTAGTTGTCATCGCCCGTATCTTTCAGGTGCAGCACGCGATTGTTCTTCTTGAATGTGTCCCAGTTATTCAGCAACACCATCATCGTCTTTAACCCATTCAACTCACGCGTGCCTTTGAAAGGGTTGTGATTCCAATCCCAGTTCTGATTGCGTTCGACGTCCTTCCGGCGCGGCTCGAACCGGGCGCCAACGACGGAATCGCCCTGCACGAACTTCTGACCGCGCGACAGGCGCTGCATGCCGTTGATGTGGACTCGATCAAAATAGTAGGACTCCTGGGCGTTGTAGCCGACGGCCCAAAGCAAGCGGTTGGAAACTATTTCAGGTTGGGCTTCCGATCCGAGTTTGACGCGCCACTTCACGCCGCGCGCATCTTCGACATCAAACTTGGGCATCCCGCCTTCAGTAGCTTCTTTCAGGAATTTAAACGGCGGTTCGGGCGCCAGCTGTTTCGAGCCGGGACCGTAATAGAGATCGCGGTTGGGGATGTTGCCAGGATCGCGCCACAGGACTGCTGGTCCGTTTGGGTGGTGTTTTTTCTTCTTTTTGGTTTTGGCGCTGGAAAACACTTCCAGAGAAAACGCAGTGATGAGAGCGACGCTCGTTAACAGCACCAGCCAGCGATTCCTGAATCGTGATTGCATGATAGGACTCCTGTCCGGGAAGAGAATTGAGACCGACGTCCGCGACGTATCGTCGCCGGTTGGTCAAGTTGTTTTATCGCGTGGGGCCAAGGGCCAAGGGGAAGGTTCGCAATCATTTTACCAAACCAGACCAGGACTCGAGCCGTTGACTACCAACGACAAGAAAAGCGTTAGAAGAATGCAACGCGGCGCAACGTTTATAGAAAAAAGGCCGCCTCGTTAGAAGCGGCCTTCGCTGAATTCGCAAATCGGATTAATCAGATTCGGGAGTTCATTAATTCATTTATCTGGAGGTTAGTTTTTCTGCGAAGTGGCAGTCGCGGCAGCAGCCGCCACCGAGTTACTCTGCATCTTCTGCGCGTAGTCCTCAACGAAAGTCTTCAGGTCACCATGACCGAAACGCGTGTAGAAGTCATAGTCCTTCATTTCCGCGTACGCCTGATCATAGTTCCAGTGGTTCACGTTGAAGCGGTAAACCGCGCCCATGACTCCGGTACGGTGACGCCCGCCGGCACAGTGTATGAACATGACGCCCGTCGATGGATCGTTAACCAGCTTCAGGAAGGCGTTAATTGATTCCTGCTTGGGATAGCTCGAATCGCTCATCGGAATGTTTACGTAGCGCATTCCGAGTGATTCAACGCTGCGCTTCTCGTAATTCGTGGGGCTGTCCGTCAGGTCGATTACAGTCTTTACGCCAATGGCGGCGAGGTCCTTGTAATCCTCTTCTTTCGGCTGGGCGCCACGATAGAGCCGGTCATCCATCTTGCCGAAATTCTTAATCTTAATGTTTGAAAACGCCGGGTCCGAATGCGTTTTGGCAAATGACGCCGCCGCGAATGCGAAAATCAGGGTTGCGGCGGCAGTTAAGCCAACGAGGGTATTTCTTAAACGGAACATCTGGGGTTACTCCTTAAAACTTGGTTTTCTAACAGTATTTCGGACGTTGCGCAAGACTGATTTTTCAAGTGAGGTCGAGGGGCCGTCGGTTTGCCGTATCTCTTGAGGCCAAATCTCGCTTTATTAGGTCGGGAATTATTAGATACAAAAATGTGTCGAAGAGTTGCACGGATGTGTCGTGAATTTCGCAGGTGTGTCAGAAGCCTGACCCTTACGGGAGAGCAGGTTGCACGCGTGTATTCACGGCCCGGAAGCCCGGGCCAGGTCGGGCTTCTGAGGCCGTAACAAATGCGCTAATCTAAGCCGAGAAATATCGTTATCGGATCATGCCCTTTTTTGACCTGCTCAAACTGTCGCTCAGAAACCTGCGCGAAGCGAAATTGCGGGCCACGCTCACCTCGATGGGTGTAATTGTTGGCGTGGCAGTAATTGTGACGATGGTGTCTTTTGGGCTGGGGCTGCAGCGCAATCTGCTGTCCCGATTTAAGGCGCTCGATCTATTCAATGAAATGTCCGTTTATGGCAAAAGCATCAGCGGGGCGCTGGATCGGTCTTCGTTTTCGAGACGCGCCGGGGGTGATAGGCCGCCGGGGCCGCGCGTCCCCAACCCCGACGCGCCCACGCGGCTTCTTGACGACGCCGCAGTAGCCGAAATAGCCAAGATTGCCGGCGTCGTTTATGTCGAACCAGCCGTCTTTTTCGGCGTGGAGATTCGCACGAACGGCAAGACCTTTGGTGACGAAGTTGCCGGTTGCAACGTCCCGAATCTTTCGTCGCGATTTAGAGAATTTGAGGCCGGGCAAATGATCAGCTCGCCAAATGCTGATGAAGCGGTCGTCAGCTTTGATTTTGCCCGCATCGCTGGTTACGCGACGCCGGCGGACGCGGTGGGGAAGACTATCGAGTTTTTGGTCCCGGCCGACAAGGAAGAGAAGACAGAGGCCGATGAAGATCAGCCGAGTTTCTTTGGCCTGCCACTTGGGGGAGAAGAGACTCCGGAGCCGAAAACCGCAGTCGTCGTGGCGCATACATTTCGCATTGTCGGTGTGTTGAAAGAAGTGAAACCAAACGGAGGGCCAGGCCCCTCGCGCGGATTAATGCCAACGGCCGATATCAATATCCCAATCGCCGTCGCTCACCAATGGTCGATCGAACACAGTGGCGAGCAGAACAAAGTGATTATGGCGTTGGCGCGAGAAAGCGGCGCTATCAGCGAGGACCAGGCACCAGGTTATTTATCCGCCGTGGTGCGGGTAACGGATCCAGTGGCGCTCACAGATGTGCGGAAGAAGATTAAGGACATGGGGCTTGGCAGTTTCTCGATCGTCGATCAATTGGATCAAATTCGTACCGTGTTCCTCATTATCAATTCCGTGCTGGGTTTGTTAGGAGGCATCTCGCTGCTCGTCGCTTCGTTTGGTATCGCCAACACAATGATCATGTCGATTCTCGAGCGCACACGCGAGATTGGCATCATGAAAGCGATCGGCGCTGAGGACAGCGAGATTAAATTGATCTTCTTCTTCGAAGCAGCGGTAATCGGCGTCGTCGGCGGGGTGATTGGCTCAGTCGCGGCGTGGGTCATTGATGTGGTCGCAAACCGGCTGGCTTATCGCTTTATCCTGAAACCCCAGGGCGCGTCATTCGTCGATTTCTTTCACCTGCCGCCGTGGCTCTGGCTGGGCGCTATTCTTTTCGCATTAGGAGTTTCGATTCTGGCAGCGCTGTACCCGGCGGCGCGGGCGGCGCGGATCGATCCGGTGCGGGCGTTGAGACATGACTGATCATCGGTGCGCGAAGATCGGGATCAAAACGAAGAACGTTACGACGATGAGCAAACGCTATCGACGTACGCGCGGCTCATTACTTCATTTCTTTGAGCCGCCTAATCTTTTTTCCGAAAATAGTAACCGCGCTTCGTCAGCACCACAGGTTTTTCCTTCGCTTTCCCGGGGTGAGCTACCTTAATTTCGACCGGCCGAAACTTTCCGTCGTCGTGATCGTTCGTGGGCCGAAAACCCAGGGTGTAACGCGCCCGCAAGTGATCGATAACAACAGCTAATTTCTCATCGACTTCCTTCTTGTCGGCTCCGACGATCTCCCCGCCGGTGAGCTCCACGAAGTCGTTCACACCTTTACTGATCTGCCCCAACGACATGATCTTGAACGCTTTTCCAAAAGCGGCTTGCACAATCAAACCATAAACGACGGTGCCGCTATCCAGGAGTTCGTTAACGATATACTTCGTGTCTCGATGGGAGGTCCAGGCGATGTTGTCGGTAACGATGAGAATTACGCGCCGGCTGCCGGACGTCGGCGCTGCTCGCATGTGAGTCGCAGCGCTTTCCAGAGCGTTACCGAGAAATGTTCCATCGCCGAGATTATCGCTGGCGGTCACAGAGGTAATCGTTTGCGACACCAGCCGCCGGTCTCGGGTGAAGTCTTGAGCCAGTTTGTAGGTTGTGCCAAAAGCCATCACCCCAACTTCGTCTTGAGGTTTCAGGCGCTGCAACGCATTGAGCGCGCCGTCTCGGATCTCGTGAATGATTGGACGAACGCTGCGGCTGACGTCGAGCAATAGAATGATAGAAAGAGGAAGCTCGTCGCGGCTGAAATAACTAATCTCCTGCCTGGCGCCATTTTCGGTGACCGCAAAATCATCGCGGGAAAGATCGCCGATGATGCGTTTGGTTTTCCTGTCGATAACTTGTGCGTCAAAGACAACAAGGTCGGTATTGACCTTTACGACGTCGAACGAATCCTTATTCTGAGATTTGACTGAAGTTAACTGGGCGGCGAGGGATGAGCCGAGGACCAGCAGAAGCAAAATCGCTCTGGCGCTACGCGTCATAGTCGGCTATGCACCAGCCAGCGGTTTTCCACAAGCATTACAAAACCGCGCATTAGGATCTTTCTGCAGAGCACCGCATGATGCGCATGCAGGTGCGCGCAGGTTCGCGCCGCAGGACGAACAAAAAGTTGAAGCGGCCGTCGCCGCCGCGCCACATGTGCCGCAGCGACCCGGCATTGGCGGCACATAGCCGCCGGCCTTGCGCCCGATGTGAGCTTCGATCACTTTCCAGGCATCTTCCGTAAGCTTGTATTGCCAATAAGCGCCGAGCGCGGGCAGTGCGAGCAACAAGCCGGCTGACAATGCCAGCGCGACCGCGGCGACCGCCGCTTTGTCGAACCATTTCTGCATGCCGATCTCGACGCGGGTGCCGCCGGTTTCGGGCGTGACCTTGATCGTGAGCGCGGCGGACAGTCCCGTGATGTCGCGTAACGTGCTAGACTTGCGCGCTTGCAGCACTGCGGTCGATGAAACCTGCATCGTCTGAACTTCAAAGTCTTCGTCGAAAAGATCGCGAAGCTCAGTCATCAGTTTGATTACGTCAGCTTCAACGCCAGGGTAGTAGCGGCTCTCCATATTAAGTCGTTCTCCTTAGGCCATTTTACGCGCGGCTGCGACAGTTAGTTCAATAAAATAAGGGATGGTAGTCAGTACCATCCGCGTAAACGGATGGGATAAAGTGATAACCAGTCAGTACGACCCGCAAATAACCAGTCAGTACCATCCGCGTCAGCGGATGGGATAACGCGGCACTATATGTGGAACGATACCGAGATCCCACTCGCATACCTGATCACTTTCAGATCCTACGGAACCTGGCTGCATGGCGATGAACGAGGTTCAATTGACCGCTTTCACAACCGATACAGATCTCCCTACCTCCCCCGCAGTGATCGCCGTAAAGAAGTAAGCGCTCGTGAATTGAAATCGAAACCGGTTACACTCAGTGCTTCGCAGCGCCAAAGCGTCGATGACGCAATTCGTGAAGTGTGCGACCATCGTCACTGGTTCTTACATGCGGTGAATGTTCGAACGAACCATGTACATTCCGTGGTCTCAATTGGCAACGTGAAACCGGAACGCGCATTGAATGCCTTCAAAGCTTATGCGACTCGCCGCATGCGGAGAGATGGCAATTGGAGGTATGAACATACGCCATGGGCGGATCGAGGGAGCAAGAGAGGTCTGTGGAATGAAAAGAGTATTGCTGCAGCCATAGAATATGTTGTAAGTGGACAGGGTGGCGACTTGCCAGACTTTGACTGATCTGCGCTGTAACCCGTGATGTTCTTTATCCCATCCGCTGACGCGGATGGTACTGACTGCGTTGCTATAGTTGCGCTTTATCCCATCCGCTGACGCGGATGGTACTGACTGCGTTGCTGTAGTTGTTCTTTATCCCATCCGCTGACGCGGATGGTACTGACTGCGTTGCTATAGTTGTTCTTTATTCATCCGCTGACCGATGAGACTGAATGCGTTGCCAGTGGATGCGCTTAACTCGTCTGCTGACGAGAACAACCAATTCAGTACTATCGTCGTTGCCGGCACGGATCAGGCGATAACCAGTCAGTACCATCCGCGTCAGCGGATGGGATAAAGTGACCCTTATGTGGCAATGACACCGAGAGCCGGTGGTGACTTGCGAGAGTTTGACTGATCTGTTGTGCTGAACTCGTAGATGCGCTTGATCCCATCCGCTGACGCGGATGGTACAGACTACGTTGCGGAGGTTCAAAATCTTTTTATGATGAAATGGAAACGAGGCGTCGCCTCTTCGCTTTCATTACTTTTCCTGTTCGGTCACTCAGTCTCATTCGCTCAAACCATCGATGGCTTTTCCGCAACCCGATCGGCGGACGAGCGTCGCATCGAAGAGCACTTTCGCGGCGTGCCGCAAGGTCCTTCGGCGCGCGAGCACCTGCGCCGTCTGACTGCCGAGCCGCACGTCGCCGGCACGCCGGAAGATCGCGCGACGGCGGTTTATGTCCGCGACCAGATGCGCCTCTTTGGCTTGTCCGCCGAGTTCAAGGAATATCAGGTCTGGCTGAATTATCCGAAGACGGACCCGACTGTCGAGTTACTCGCGCCCCGCCGCGAAAGGATTTCAGTTCGGGAAGCCGTGCTCAAAGAAGACCCGACATCTGCGAACCCTAAAATAACTCCGCTCTTCAATGGCTATAGCGCTTCCGGCGATGTGACGGCGCCGCTCGTCTATGCGAACTATGGATTGCCGCCGGATTACGACGCGCTCGCGAAAGCCGGCGTCGACGTCAAAGGCAAGATCGTCATCGTTCGTTACGGCAATTCGTTCCGCGGCGTGAAAGCGAAAGTCGCGCAGGATCACGGCGCCGTTGGTTGCATCATCTATTCGGATCCGGCCGATGACGGTTATGTGCAGGGCGAAGTCTACCCGGAAGGACCGTGGCGGCCGGTCGCCGCCGGCCAGCGCGGCTCAGTGCAATTTCTGTTTCAGTATCCCGGTGATCCTTTGACGCCAGGCAAGCCCGCGATTCCCGGCACGCCCAGAATTAGTCTGGAAGAAGCCTACGCGGACATTCCTCGCATTCCGGTGCAACCTCTGGCCTATGACGAAGCCCGCAAATTGATCGCGCCGTTGAAAGGTCCGGTACGTCCGCGCGGTTTTCAAGGTGGTTTTCCTTTTGCTTATCACGTCGGCGGGACCAATGACGTGCGCGTTCATTTGAAAACCGACATGGACTATCAGTCGCGCACGCTTTGGGACGTGGTCGCGCGCATCGACGGTGACGAAGAGAAAGATCGTTGGGTGATTATGGGGAATCACCGCGACGCGTGGGTGTTTGGCGCCGTCGATCCAAACAGTGGTACCGCCACGATGCTGGAAGTCGCGCGCGGGTTTGGTGAACTGCTCAAGAGTGGCTGGCATCCGCACCGCACGATCATTCTTTGCAGTTGGGATGGAGAAGAATACGGCCTGATTGGTTCGACTGAGTGGGCTGAAGAGAACGCGCAGGAATTGCAGCAGAAAGCCGTTGCCTATCTCAACGTCGACGTAGCGGTGAATGGTCCGAACTACAACGCCTCGTCGGTGCCGTCGCTTTGGAGATTAATTCGCGGCGCTACGCGTGAAGTCAAGGATCCCAAAACGGGCAAGACCATTTACCAGCAATGGCAGGACCGAACGCGCGAACAACGGAACGAACTCGATCCTGATTACGACGCGGAAGCGCGCATTGGGCCCCTGGGGTCCGGTTCCGACTACACGCCTTTCCTGCAGCACCTGGGAATCGCGTCGACCGACATGGGATTTGGCGGCGATTACGGCGTTTATCATTCGGCCTACGATTCGTTTTATTGGATGTCGCACTTTGGCGATCCCGACTTCGTGTATCACGTCGCCGCCGCGCAATTGTGGGGCACCATGGCTTTAAGGCTCGCCGACGCCTCGGCACTTCCTTTCGATTACACGGATTATGCAAATCAGATTCGCGAGTACTTCAACGAGAGTGTGAAGCTGGCGAAACGTCGCCACCTCGAAACGGCCGTTGATGAAAAGGCGATGAATGACGCGTTGAAGGATTTCGCCGACGAGGCCGCGCGCATTGAAAGAGAGAGGCAGAGACTTGCGGGCGAAAACGATAAGTCATCGAGCGCGCGGCTGCGTCGTCTTAACGATGCGCTGATGGGGGCCGAGCGCGCATTCATCGATGATCGCGGCCTGCGGGGCCGGCCATGGTACAAACATGAAATCTATGCGCCGGGCATCTTTACCGGCTATGCCGCGCAACCGTTGACTGACTTTCGGCAGGCCCTGGACGATCGCAACACTACTAATCTAAGAGAAGGGTTGGATGCGATCGTCGCCGCCATCAAACGCGCGACTGAGGTGTTGAAGAAGGGAAGGGAGGAGAGGTAGTCAGTTGTCAGTTGTCAGTTGTCAGTTGTCAGTTGTCAGTTGTCAGTTGTCAGTTGTCAGTTGTCAGTTGTCAGTTGTCAGTTGTCAGTTGTCAGTTGTCAGTTCTAGATTACCGAGACTCATTTTTGCGCAAAATGTCAATCGCGAATTGGATTTAATACTGCAACTGACAACTGACCATTGACAACTGACAGTTATGGCTTCTTCTTCTTACCCTTTTTGTCGGCCTGTTCGTTTTCCACCGCGCCTGACGGTAAGTGCCCGCTGGCTTCGATTATTTCTTTCGCCTCGTCATTGATGTGTTCCAGCGCCGCCAGCTCATCCGGGTCCGTGGTTTTTGTTTTCAACGAGCTTAACTGCTGTACGTAGCCGTTAGCCGCATTCGTTAGTTTTCTCAGCGCCCGTGAGACAAGCGGGTTCTTCGGATCGCGGCCGCTCACGTTGTCGATGTTGGTGATCGCTTCGTCGAGGATTCCGGCGATGTCGCCGAGCAATTGCGCGTGCGTGCCTTTAGGCACGTCGCCCCAGTCAGGCTCGTCCTTTTCAGACTTTTTTGTTGCCGGTTGCGTGGTGCCGTTGATGATGGCGAACCGGCGGTCGGCGGCCTTGATAAAGACTTCGGTTCGTTTATCTATCTCCTGATAGAACCGTACGAGATCCGTTTCCGCGTCAGTGAGATGATCGCGTTGTGCAGACGCTGAAACAACAACCAGAATCGAGATCGAGAGAATGAGGCTTCGCAGCACGAAGCGGCGAAGTGTCCGGGCCCCGGGTGCTGAATTCATGGACGTTTGGTTTGCGCTGAATCTTTAGCGCCGGCAGAGGTCGCCGGCGGCTCCGCTTTTTCCGGTGGTGGGTCGCGCAGCACTGAATGGCCATAGAACGAATCCAGCGCTTCAGCTCGCGTGTCCTTGATGAATTCCTCGGCGTCTTTGACGTTCAGCACGTATGCAGCCGGAGTCGTGCGCTGGATTATCGCCAGACGCGGGATATGGGCGCGGACTTCGATTTCAAAATGGCGGTAAAGATCGCGGGTGCTGTTCTTGTCGTGGTTAAGTTTCGCGATGTAATCCCGCAGGTCGCCGATCAAGCCGAGATAACTCCCCAATTCTGCGGATGCCTCATCAAACTTTCGCTCTCCGGTGAGTTTCTCAATGCGCGTCAGATGATCTTCGGCCAAAATCATCGTTTGGTGGAGTCGCGATTTCGGGTCGCGCGTTTCATCAAGTTGTGAACGCTCAGACTTTGAAACCAGGTGCATTGGCGGCGGCGCCGGCAGGCGCGGCAGTTCTGGTTGTTGGGCCGCGGTCGAGGTTACGAGCGCACAGGCGGCGACCACCTGCAAAAGGACAAGCGATTCATAGCGAAACGAAACTGACATGACGTCGAACGGTCAACGAGTGAACATGATCAGGGCCGTTTTGGTTTCGCGCCCTCTCCGCGTTGAATCTGCCCGCGTAGCACCGGCAGGCGCAGATTCACTTTATCTATTTCCAGCTTGTTGTTCGCTGGATCGGCATGCGACAAAAAACTTTCATACGCGTCGAGGGCCGGTTTGTACTCTCCGAGATTATCATGCGCCGTCGCAAGGAAAAAGTATGTAGCGGCGATTTCGGGTTTCGCGGCGGCCAGCCATTCGTATTCGGGGAGGGCTTCGGCGAACCGTTTCAGCTCATATAAGGCGAGCGCGAGATTAGCGTGCGCCGTGTAATCGTCGGGAGTTGCGGCAATCACCTGTTTGAGAATCGGCTCGGCTTCGGCGAATTTGCGTCCCTGGATCAGGGCGGCGGCGTACCCCGTAGCGTACTTCGGGTTTTTTGGATCGAGTTGCAGCGCCCGATAGTAATAATCCTGGGACTTGGCCGGATCGGTCCGCCGGTACGCGCCGCCGAGACGGGCGAGCAAGCCGGCGTTTTTCGGGTCGTTTTTCAGCAAGTCTTCGAGGGCGGCACGCTCTTCCGCGTTGGAGCCGTCACCCCCGGCAATCTCGGCGCGCAACGCGATCACTTCCGGAGTCTTTCGATCCTTTTCCGTGAGGGCGTCAAGCACCCGCAATGCGTCGTCGCGCTTACCGGCCCGTTCGTAGAGCTGCGCGTAATCTAGCGCGTCGGGAAGGTCGCGTCCAGAACCTGCCTCTTCAAGCACCCGAAGATCGGCGATTGCGCCTTCACGGTCATTTACTTCCAGACGCAGCCTAACGCGATCGCCCCGCGCGCCGAGGTCTTTCGGCGCGGCCGTCAACGCGCGGTCCAGACTCGCGACCGCGGCCATCTTGTCTCCTGCCAACTTTTCAATGAACGCACGCTTGCGCCAGGTCGATGATTTCGCCGTCGGCAACTCTGTGGCCGCGCGCGCCAATTTGAGCGCTTCATTCGTGTCGCCGACGCGCGCGCGGATCTCAGCCAGAACCGTAAGTGCGAATTCGTCTTTGGGATCAAGCGCTATCGCGCGACGAAGGATCGGTTCTGCCGCGCCGGGATCGTTTCCGTAACTGCCGAGAAAGGTGCCGAACTTCGAATACGCCATCGTCCAATCGGGTCGTAGGGCGACGGCGCGGTTGAAGCCTTCGATTGCTTCAGATTTGCGATTCGTAAACAATAAAGCCATGGCCCGCTGGAACTCTGCCTCAGGGAATTCAGGCTTTAACTTTATCGCTGCGTCGTACAACTCAATCGCGCGCTTGTAGTCACTCTTCGCGTGCGCGTCCTGGCCCTTTTCAAACAGCTTTACCGGATCAGTTTCGTCGTCGCTCTGCGCCGTCGAGGTCTGAAAGCAAAGGAGGATCGCCAACAGACAAAGCGCGTAAGGCAGTTTTGGTTTTGAGCCCAGGCCTGCGAACATGTTCGTTACTGAATTGGAAAGGACGAACGACCCGCGGCCGTTCATGAGGCTTCGATGTTAACACTTCGTTTGACGTTGCGTCAGCACACGATTAACTGCGGGGACTGGTTTACCCTGGAACCGCTCAAGCGGTTTCGACGCGTAGCGTCGGCATGACTGTAGCCGTGGCTTTCAAGCCACGGTGCGCAATCGCAAGCAATTTCTCGTCGCGTCAGCGACGATTGATTCAGCCGTCGCTACGCGACGGGAACAAAACCGCCGTCCACCCGGCCTTGAAAGGCCGGGCCAAAGTCACGTCGACGCTACGCGCCGAGAAATTTTCTTTAACTGAACCAGAACCTAATTTATTAACTTCGTTGACTTTTGTTGCCCGTGTAATAGACTCAAGTTTGCTGAAATGACGCTGGCCCCCGGAACTCGGCTTGGCCGCTACGAAATCCGCGCCCACATCGGCACTGGCGGAATGGGGGAGGTCTATCAGGCAGTTGACGTCGAGTTGGAGCGCACCCTGGCCCTGAAGATTCTACCTGCCGAATTCGCCAATGATCCCGGCAGGATGCGTCGCTTCATTCAGGAAGCCCGCGCGGCTTCTGGTCTGAACCATCCCAACATTCTCACCATCTACGAAATCGATCATCAGCACACGCCGCCATTTATTGCCACAGAGTACATCGATGGCTTGACGTTGCGCAGACGGATCAAAGCCGGTCCGCTGCCGATCGATGATGTGGTGGAAACCGCAATTCAAATTGCGAGCGCCTTAGAGGCGGCGCACGAGGCGGGCATCGTCCATCGTGATGTGAAGCCTGAAAACGTGATGCTGCGCCGGGACGGTTATGTCAAGGTACTGGATTTTGGGCTGGCGCGGACGACTGAACAGCACGAAGTGAGCACTGAAGCCGCGACGCTGGTTAACACCGAAGTAGGAATGATCGTCGGCACGGCAAGTTATATGTCGCCTGAACAGGCGCGCGGTCAACGCGTCGATGGGCGGTCGGATATTTTTTCGCTCGGTATGGTGATTTACGAAATGGTCGCGGGCCGCTCTCCCTTCATCGGCGCCACCAACAGCGACATCGTGGCGTCGATCCTGAAAGAACAGCCACCCCGTCTTAGGGATTTATATTCAGAGACCCCGGTCGAATTGGAACGGATTGTCGACCGCGCCCTGACCAAGGACAAGGACCAGCGCTACCAGACCGCGGCGGATCTGCTGGCTGACTTGAAGCGACTGAAGCACAACCTGGAATTCGCCAGTCAGAACACTACAACTGAGAGTGCGCCGGCGACCCTGAGCGCCGGCGCGGCGACGGCGGCAATGCCCGCCAGAATAGCCACGCTTGATCAGCCGGCCGCGCCATCGACTGATGCTTCGGCGATTGGACCGGCGTTGGTCTGGCGCCGGCATCTGTTGCGGAACGCTATCCTGATCGCGATACCCATAATCGTGGTCGCCATATATTTGTATTACGCCCGAAAGGCCCGGGCGGTCGAGTCAATCGCGGTGCTGCCATTCACTTATTCGAACAGCGAACAGGCAGATGCTTTGGGTCCGGAAGCAAACTGGTTGAGCGACGGCATCACGGAAAGCATTATCAACGACCTTTCGCACGTGCCGAATCTGAAAGTGATCGCGCGCAGTTCTGTCTTCCGTTATAAGGGGCAGAACATCGATCCTCAAGTCATCGGAAACGAGTTAAAGGTCAACGCCGTCGTGACGGGACGCATCGTGCAGATTGGCGATACGTTAAGCGTGCAAACTGAACTGGTTGACGTTCGTAACCAGACTCAACTTTGGGGCGAGAAGTACCGCCGCAAAGTCGCCGACGTGATCGATCTGCCTGAGGACATCTCCCGGGAGATCTCGGAAGGGCTGAAACTCGAACTCAGCGGCGATACCCGCAAACAATTGGTGAAGCGTTACACCGCTAACCCGCAGGCTTACGAACTGTATTGGAAGGGGCGCTATCACTGGAACCAACGCAAGTCCGACGATATCAACCAGGCAATCAAATATTTTCAGGATGCGATCAAACTCGATCCGCAATATGCTCTCGCGTATACGGGCCTCGCGGATTGCTACGTGTTGGGAAGCGTCTTGCAGCTTTCGCCAAAACAGGCGATGCCGCTGGCGCTGGACGCCACCCAGAAAGCGTTATCGATCGACGATCAGTTGGCCGAAGCTCATACCTCGCTCGCCAAGATCAAATTGTCTTACGCCTGGGACTGGCCGGGTGCCGAGGCTGAATTCAAGCAGGCGATTCAGCTGAATCCAGGTTACGCGACCGCCCATCAATGGTATGGCGTCTATCTTTCCGAGATGGGCCGGCATGACGAATCAATTCGCGAGCGAACGACAGCGCAGGAGTTGGATCCGTTGTCGCTGTCCATCGCGACCGGACTAGGCCGCGCGCTCTTCTGGGCGCGCCGCTATGACGATTCGATCCAGCATCTGCAAGCGGCGCTGCCGAAGGACCCCAATTACAGTGACACGTACTGGAGCTTTGGCCTGGCATACGAACAGAAGCACATGTACCCGGAAGCGATCGCCGCCTTTCAAAAAGCAATCGATCTCTCAAAGAGTGCTGAAGTGGAGGAAGGCAAACCAGAGATGCTGGCCTGCCTCGGCCATGCTTATGCAATAGCTGGAAAGCAAAGCGAAGCCAGGGCCACAATCGAAAAGCTGATGAAGGTCGCCGGTCCTAAGACCTATATCTCTTCGTATGGCGTCTCCTTAATATATGTGGCGCTCGGTGATAAGGACTCGGCGTTTCAGTGGCTCGAGCGCGCGTACCAGGAACGTGATGAGAACTTCATCCATCTCAAAGTCGATCCGCGACTGGATCCCCTTCGCTCTGACGCGCGATTTCAGGAATTAATTCGGCGCATAAATCTCACCTCCTAGTATTTGAGGCTATGGCCTTAATCCAGTCACGGTCCGCGAACTGCTCACCATACTCAGTGACGGAAACGGATGCGTGAGCCTTGCGGCACAAGTCATGGTGGTTGCGCGCACCTACCTCATGCGCTAACATTCGCGCAACCAAACTAACCCGTTCCGAAAGCCGATCTTTTTGTTGGAGAGACCCATGTCTACAGCACTGGTTGACGACATCAAAGAAATCAAAGAAGACAATCCATTCGAATCGATGATGTCCAGGTTTGATCGAGCGGCACAATTGCTGAACCTCGACGCCGATCTTTACGCCGTGATGCGCGTGCCGAATCGCGAGTTGAAGGTTTACATTCCGACGCGCATGGATTCAGGCCGGATTCAGGTGTTCGAAGGATTTCGGGTGCAACACAACTTCGCTCGGGGACCAGCAAAGGGAGGCATTCGCTACTCACCGGACGTGAACATTGATGAGGTGCGGGCGCTGGCCGCATGGATGACCTGGAAATGCGCCGTGGTCAATGTTCCGTTTGGCGGGGCCAAGGGCGGCATCATTTGCGATCCGGCGCAGATGTCCATCGGCGAGCTCGAGCGGTTGACCCGACGTTACGCCGCCGAGCTGCTTGACTTCATCGGCCCGGAGAAGGATGTGCCCGCGCCGGACATGAATACGAATGAGCAGACGATGGCGTGGATCATGGACACGTACTCGATGCACGCGCGTCACACCGTCAACGCGGTGGTTACAGGTAAACCAGTCGATCTCGGCGGATCGAGAGGCCGACGTGAAGCGACCGGAAGGGGATTATTGATTGTCGTCAACGAGGCGGCCAAGCGGTTTAAGATGACGCCGGCCGAAACGCGCGTGATTGTGCAGGGCAGCGGGAATGTCGGCGGAATCGCGGCGTTGTTGCTGCATGAAGCGGGTTTCAAAGTCGTCGGCATCTCTGACATTCACGGCGGGATTTACAATCAGAAGGGCATAAATATCCCCGAGGCCATGAAGCATCTGCAGGCGACAAGGTCTTTCGAGGAATTCACTGGCGCAGATCGCGTCAGTAACTCGGAATTGCTCGAGTTGGATTGCGACGTCCTGCTGCCGGCCGCCACCGAGAACCAGATTACGAGCAGTAACGCCGAAAGAATCAAGTGCAAGGTCCTCGCCGAAGGCGCTAATGGCCCCACGACGGCGGCCGCGGACGAGATTCTTTATCGCAAAGGCATTTTCGTAATTCCCGACATTCTGGCTAACGCCGGCGGGGTCACAGTCTCGTATTTTGAGTGGGTCCAGGACCGCATGGGTTATTTCTGGCGCGAGGACGTGGTGAACGAAAGACTCCAGGACACCATGGTCGCCAGCTTCAACGATCTGTGCCGGTACGCCGACGCGCATTCGGTGGATACGCGGACCGCGGCGTACATGCTGGCCATCGACCGGGTGGCCTACGACACCCGCATGCGTGGTATCTACGCGTGACGGAAAAAACATAAACTAATCGCCCCTAAGTCGTGAAAAAGTCTTGATTTCCGGTTATGTCAATGGTAGGCTTCGACGGTATTTTATACTCACAAGTCGTACATATCTCGGCAATTAGTGACGAGTTGTGGGCAATCGATGTAGTTATTGACATCAGCGCTCTGGTTGCTTATAAAGTAGCGCTAGACGATTAGGCTTTAAAGCCTTGGAGAGGTCCCTTTCTTCTTTGAGGCCCCCTCTCAGTTGCCGTCTCATTAGCAGTGTCGGGGCGGCAGTGCAGTTAACCTTAAGCGTTGACGCTGTAGTTCGAGCGTCCGTATCCATTGGGGATGTAGTCCGACGGCGAGATGCTTCGAGCACGCAATCCATCAAACCGAGATCGGCGACTTTTTTTCTTCACTGGGTCGGCCGCGCAACTTTTCATTGACTATCGCAGGAGGAACGCGATGAAACTCGCGAATAGGGTGCTCCTTTGTGCACTCGCAATTTTTGTTTTGTCGGCCGTTGCGTTCGGGCAAACGCCAAGAGGCGAAAACGATCCCAGGAACTTAGCACCGACTGTAGGGACTGGTGGGCCGGAAGGTGGTCCAACCGGTCTGTTTACTATTTATGACGGGCAAACTTTAAGAAAGGGTGAGTTCACTTTTAGTTTTGCCTTCAGCAACTACGACCGCGATCCTGGCAACGTCGATATCATGGATTGGCCGGCGAGCTTCAACGTTGGTCTGAACGATCATCTTGAGTTGTTCTTCAAGACTAACGCATATCGCGGTATCAAGGTAAACAATCCGCAGAACCTGTCGAGCTTCTATCTGCCGAATACGCAAATGTTCTTTAGCTCAACTTTGCTCGGCAGTCCCGCGGCAATCATCCTGGCGCCATCGGGCCCAAATGTGGGGACCTTGGCAGGCACGGCCGTGTTCCGGCCGCCTTTCTGTCCGCGGTGCGCTCCGACAGGGCCACTGGCCGTTTACTATAGTTCGGGCCAGCCGTTTGTGGCGTATCCGTACACGGGTGGTCAGGGACCGAACTTTGGTCTGGGGCCGGGCGTGATTGGCGGCACGTTTGGATTTCCCGGTTTCAACGCGACCCTTGGTCCGCCGTTTGGCAATCACAACAACTTCGGTGGGGCGGGAACTTTCCCTGGCGTAGGATCTCCGGCGGGGAGCATCCTGCCCGGTATCGTGCTGGCGACGGCAACTTTGCCGTGCACCGCTCTGACAGGCAATTGCCGGCCTCCGGATTCTCCGACTCCGCTGAATCCGATTATTGTGCCGGTCGTCTACACCACGTCGCCGTCGTATCTGCCTGACGCGCCATTTGTGAGTCGTCTCTATGGCGAATCGAGCTTTACGAATATGGTAGTCGGCGCCAAGTGGCGTCTGACGGGACCGCGGAATCCTTTTGGATTTGGTTTCATTCCCTTCTATCGCTGGTACATGGATAAGGCCAAGGACATTGACGGCTTCAACCAGTTGCAGCGCGGGGCCAGTCCCGGAGGAAACTTCGGCGACATCGGCATAGTGGCGTTCGCGGATGCCCGCCTGAGCCGCTCAGTTAACCTGTCAGCAAACCTCGGTTACATCCTGAACAGCAATCCGAAGGGACCCGATGGCGTTCCGCTCATAGATCGCCCGGATGAGATCATCGCCGGCGTTGGCTTTGATTTTCCGATCAATAAACACTTCCAGGGTATTGGAGAGCTCCGCTCGACCGAGTATGTGGGTGGGCGCACTCCTAATGCTTTGCCAAATAATCCGGTCGAATTCCTGGTTGGCGCAAGGGTCTACCCGGCGCGCTGGTGGGGAATCGGCGCCTGGTTCCGCCGGGCTTTGAACGACCAGCGTGAGAAGAATATCTCCACTACGACGGGTTTCACCACGACAGTTAACAACGTGACTAATGTAACGGTTGCCGGTCGGGGCCTGATTACTGTTCCGGCAACAACGTTCGTAGCCACATCCGCGGGCTTGCCGCTGGGCTTCCAGCCCTCGAGCGACCCGTATGGTTTC
>JBKPEE010000079.1:0-11982 GCA_046728235.1 Acidobacteriota bacterium | reverse complement strand
CTTTGTATAAGGTCCATTGACCCCCCGATCATTTCCGCGAGACTGTTGCTGCATGCGTTGAGCGGCGATCGAGTTGAGCTCGCGGGCGGCTTCCTCTTGTCCGCCTTCTGTGCGCAGGCCGGCGGCATCAATCGTATATATCGCGACATTGGCCCGATTCGCGGCGCTGATCACCGCGGGAAATTTCATCTGCACGGACGGCGGCAGCGCAATTCCTTCGGAGAAAAAGACAATAGTTTTTCGTCCCGGCAGATTGCGCATCGGATTAGTCACTGCCAGTAAGCCGTTTATGGTGGCAAAGCCCTGCTGATCCCGTTCGAGAGCTTCGAATTGCTCGAGCATGCTTGACTGCATCTGATTGAGTTCCTGCTCGGCGGCTGCCTGTCCCGACGCCTGTCCCGCAGCCGATGCGCCGGCGGAGTCACGGGCGGCTCCGGCGGCTTGTGCAGCCGATGCTGAGGAGCTTATTTGCTGGTCGAGGGCGATGTTCCGATCGGCGAGATCGCGAACCTTTTGGGAGCCGGAGGTATAACTTGAAGGAGCGGCGGTGGTGGCGTGTTCAATGGCGGTTCTCACCAACTCTGAATTATCAGTGAATGGTTGGACCGTATTCAGAGACTGATCAATTCTGAAGACGCCGGTGAAGTCACCCGCGGCCATCCCTTCCTGGGCGTACGCGACGCCTGCCTTGCGGGCGAGTGAACGGGCTTCAGGAGAAAGGCGATCGAACACCAAGGCAGTGACTCCCGGCGTGGTCCGGCGTGGCGGAATTAGCGGCTGAACGGTTCCAGGTGCGCTCTCTTTTCGATCCGCGTTCCGATTAGGACTATTGGGGCTTGAGTCAGCCGGCGCTTCACGGTTCACGAAGCGAAAGGATTGGATTTTCTGACTGACGCCATCTTCAAGCACTTCAAAATCAGCCGGGGTAAGGTCTTTTACCGCGTGTCCCTTTTTGTCCTTAACGACGATGTCGAGCCTTACTTCATTAGTGCGGACTCGCAACACGTCAGGCTTTTCTTGTGACTGCTGCTGTCCATTCACAAAGCGGAAAGGGAAAAGTGCCACGGCGATGGCGAGCAGGATGGTAACAAATACTTTCATGATGATTGTTGAAGAGTATAGGTCGGTTCAATACCAAAGGCCAGTCTTATCCTGGAGCGCAAGCGTCTCGCTTGCAATGAGCGCGAAGCGCGAATGTGAGAGAGCAACCGGGACGGTCGCGCTCCAGTCAGCAGTAGGTTTGTTTAGTCATCGAAAAGCCGTATATTGTATACTTCCCAGACCTCAGGATTTTCGTCTCAGTTGGAAGTTTTGAATGGCAAACCAAAGTAGATGGCGACACCTTATCAGCGTCGCAATTCTCGCCACTGCCTGCCTCACGTTGTCAGGCCAGGGAATGGCCCAGGATGATGTCGACCGTGCTTTTGCGCACGCCACGCAGTTGCACGAATCAGGGGATATCCAAGGCGCCATCCGCGGTTATCAAGCGATTCTTGCTGCTCACCCTCAAAGAGTGGATGTCCGCTCGAACCTGGGTGCGGCTTATTCGCGACTGGGCCGCTACGAAGAAGCGATTGAACAGTACAAACAAGCGCTGGCGCTGGACAATCACAATGAAGCCATTCGTTTCAATCTTGCTGTGGCGTATTACAAAGCAGCCTGGTTTAATGAAGCGGCGAGTGAGCTGAGTCAGTTTCTCGCCGCTGCACCAAAGAGCCTGCCTCAACAATCCAATGCCGTCCGTCTGCTGGCGGACTGCGAAGTTCGTCTGGGTGAATACAAAAAGGTGATCGCGTTGCTATCGCCGCTAGCTGAGAGCGAACCTTCGGACCGCACGGTTGCGTATCTGCTCGGCAGCGCCCTGATCGGCGATGGTCAGCCAGACAAGGGGCAGGTGATCATTGATCGAGTGTTTCGTGATGAAAACTCAGCTGAGGCCCGGCTACTGATGGGATCAATTCTCTTACTTGCTGACGATGGTCACGGGGCCATCAAAGAATTCGAACGCGCGCTTGAATTGAATCCCAAATTGCCTACGCTACGAGCCTGGTATGGCAGGGCGTTGATGCGAATGGGGGACGGAGAAAAAGCCAAAACGGTCTTTAAGAGCGAGCTCGCTGACAATCCGAACGACTTCGAAGCCAACCTTTACCTGGGAATTTTGCTGCGACAAAACAAGCTGTTTGAAAATGCGTTTACGTACTTGTCTCGCGCAGTGCAATTGCGCCCGCGTGATCAGCAGGCGCACTATCATCTGGCCGCCGTTTTGGTTGCTCGCGGGTTACCAAACGAAGCGCGTCCTCTGCTTGAAAGCGTAATCCAGGAACATCCTGATTTCATTGAAGCGCACGTGCTCCTGGCCTCTGTCTATTATCGGCTCAACCGAAATGCAGACGGCAAGCGCGAGCAGGAGATCATCCAAAAGTTGAATACCGAGCAACAGACCAAACAACCCGGCTCCGAAAGTCCTGACAAGAACAATCCAGCAAAGCCGCCCGGCGCACCGCCGAGCGCACAAATCCAGCAGAACAAGGGCGTTAAGTTGCAATGAAAACCTCAAGACTCCGGTTCTGGATTTGTTCAGTTATAGCTGTGGCAACCCTGTTTGTCTCTGCAGTGGTGATGCGCGCACAGGCGCAGCCGCAGTCAAAAGGCAGACAGCCGGTTCAAAACACAACTCGCGATCAATCCAATGCGGCGTTTGATCAGGCAGTAAAACTCGGCGATGAAGCTCGCCAGGCTGATCAGTTGCCTGAAGCTCTCAATCATTACGCTACGGCTTTGAAGCTCCGCCCCAACTGGAAGGAAGGATGGTGGAATACCGGCGCGATCCTCTACGAAGAAGATCATTACACAGAGGCACGGGACGCTTTTCGGAACCTTGTCTCGCTGGACGCCAATAATGGACAGGGTTGGGGGATGCTGGGGTTGTGCGAGTTTCAGACGCGCGAATACGATCGAGCGATCATTTCCTTGTTGCGCGGACGCTCCTTGGGACTCGGGAACAATCAGGAGTTAGAGTCCGTCGTGCGCTATCACGCCGCCCTGCTGTATATCCATTTCGAGCAGTATGAAATAGCCTTTGACGTTTTAAATGAGTTCTTGAGAGCGGGCAACAACAGTCCAAAAGTCGTTCAGGCCTTTGGGCTGGCAATCTTACGGATGCCCTATCTCGAGACCGAAATCCCTTCTGATCAGCGCGAACTGATTCTAATGGCAGGACAGGCGGGAATCGGCATGGCCGCCCGGCGGCCCGAGGCGGCGCAAGCTGCTTTCGATCAATTGATGGCGAGCTATCCCAATGCGCCGAACGTTCATTATGCTTATGGGGTCTTTCTGCTAAATCAGGATTCTGATGCCGCGCTCAAGCAATTCAAACGCGAATTGGAGATTTCCCCTCAGCATCAGCCTTCAATGGTGCAGATGGCTTTCGAGTATCTCAAGCGCGACGACTACAACACGGCCTTGCCGTTGGCCGAAAAGGCCGTGCAACTGAACCCGAAAATGTTTCCCGCGCGCAACGTGTTGGGCCGGGTCCTGATGCAGTTGGGCCAGATCGATCGAGCCATCAAAGAACTTGAAGAGGGCGCGCGACTTGCGCCGACGAGTCCGGAAATGCATTACGCATTGGGGCGAGCCTATCGTCGAGCTGGACGAGAGGAAGACGCGAAGCGCGAAACGGCTCTGTTCCAAAAGCTGGAGGAAGAATTCAACGCCCGTCGCAACGCCGAGTTGACGGGAAGTGGTGGTGATAACAACCAGCCGAAGCCAAAACCTTGATATTCTCGAAGCAGGGAAACCAATTCAACGAACCTTCGCTTAATCTCAGCCAATCTCCAATCAAGAATTATGAAGAGTCATAATATTAGGAAGAACGCGCTGAGTTCGATAGTCGTGATTCTTTGTTTACTGATCTTTGGATTGGGCTTCAGCGTATTTGAGCAAACCAGCACCAGCCAGCGCTGGCATCCCCGAAGAGTGCCCGTAGATGCTGAGTTCCTCGGCGATAAAGCCTGCGCCGAGTGTCATAAGAAAATGACGGTGACGCAAGCCCAGAGTAGCATGGGCATGGCGATGGAACCGGTAGGCGATTCTAAAGTACTCAATGAAAATCCCCGGATGACATTTCGCAGTGGTCCTTACAGTTATGAAATCAAGCGTCAGAACAAGCAGAGTATTTATACCGTGACGGATGGAAAGGACGCCATCAGCTTGCCGATTCTGTATGCCTTTGGACAGGGTAAAGCCGGGCAAACATACTTGCTTCAATATGACGGCGCCTATTATGAAAGTCGCGTGAGTTACTACCGAGAGATCGGTGGACTCGACTTTACTATTGGCGCACCACGTGGTGTGCCTCAATCGCTGCAAAAAGCGGTGGGCCGCCGCCTGGGGGAGACTGAGACGGGGAATTGTTTCGCTTGTCATTCTACTGGCGGTGTCAGGGGCGGAAAAATCAGTCTTGAGAAGATGATTCCCGGCATTCATTGTGAAGGCTGTCACGGGCCGGGAGCGTCACATGTCGACGCCATCCGGCAAGGTGAGTCAGGACGGAAGTTGATCTTCAACCCGGCCGGCCTCGGCGGTGATGAATTGACTCAGGAATTCTGCGCCGCGTGTCATCGCGGCAGCGATGAGTTCGGTTTGCTGAGTAGCATGGAGATTAACAATGTTCGCTTTCAGCCTTACCGCATCTTCCACAGCAAGTGTTACTCGGATGATCGCCGCATAGCCTGCACGGCCTGCCACAATCCCCATGAGCCGCTGAGCCAGGACACGGCTTCTTACGATAAGAAGTGCCTCGCTTGCCATGCGACTAAAGATAAGCCGACCGAGGTGAAGGCTGAGCCGGGAACCCAGAGTTTGGCTGTGGCCTGCAAAGTCGCCACGAAGGATTGTGTTTCCTGCCACATGCCAAAGCTCGGGCCCCCGGCCGCGCACTTCAAGTTCACTGACCATTACATTCGCATTGTTAAGCCTAAGGAGACTTATCCCAGCTAGATTTTTGTTCTCGGCTGCGTTGCGATTGGAGGATCTGCAGAGCATGCGATCTGTTTGCGTTATGATTTTAGCTGCGGTCTTGGCCGCTCCGCTTACGTTGCGTGGGCAGGAACCGAACAAACCGCAAGCGCCGACCTTCGTCGAGGTGCCGCCCAGCCAAAGCAAGATTACCTGGGCGCATGACAACGGACGCTCAGAGGCCCACCACCTGCCGGAAACCTGCGGCGGGGGCGGGGTCTTTTTCGATTACGACAACGACGGTTGGATGGACATCTATCTGGTGAATAGCGGGCCGTCGGACTTTTATTCTCCCAGCAAACCTTTGAAGAGTGCGCTTTATCACAACAACCACGACGGCACCTTCACCGATGTCACGGACAAAGCCGGCGTGGCCGCGAATATCTTTGGCATGGGCGCCGCGGCTGCCGACTATGACGGCGATGGCCTGGTTGACCTTTATGTCACCGGCTATGACCGCAGCATTCTTTATCACAACAATGGCGACGGCACCTTTACCGATGTGACCGAGAAGGCGGGTGTAGCCGCGCCGGGCTGGTCCACCAGCGCCGCCTGGTTTGATTATGACAACGACGGGAAGCTCGATCTGTTTGTCTCGAGCTTTGTGGAATACAGCGCCAAGGGAACAATTTTTTGCGGCGACAATCGCCTGGGCCGGCGCTACTACTGCGTGCCGCGCGTCTTCAAACCACGCCCAAGTCACCTGTTTCACAATGAGGGAAACGGCAAGTTCAAAGATGTAAGTAAGGAGTCAGGCATTGCCAACTCGCTCGGTAAATCGTTTGGCGTCGTCGCGACTGATGTTAATAACGACGGCTTGATGGATCTGTTTGTGGCCAATGACACGGTCGCGAACTTTCTCTTCCTGAACAAGGGCAACGGCAAATTTGAAGAGATAGGCCTGGCGGCCGGAGTTGCGTATAGCGATTCCGGAGCGCCCCGATCCGGGATGGGAGTGGACGCCGCGGATTTTGATGGCGACGGATGGCAGGATCTGTTCGTCGCGAATATCGATCAGGAGCTGTTTAGCCTATATCAGAACCAGCACGACCTGACGTTTATCGACAAGCCGGGGGAAATTGGCAGGGCCACGCGTTTATTAAGCGGCTGGGGCCTGAAGTTTTTCGATTACGACAACGATGGTGCGCCTGATTTAATTCTCGCCAACGGACATCCGGACGACATGGTTGAGGTCCAGTCGTTGAAAGTGAAATACAAAGAGCCGCTGCTGATGTTTCAGAACGTCAATGGCACTTTCAAAGACGTAAGCGCAGTGTCGGGCGCGGCCTTCAGCAAAGATTGGCCCGCACGTGGACTGGCGATGGGAGATTATGACAACGACGGCGATCTGGATGTGCTGATTATCAACAACGGTGAAGCCCCGGTGCTGCTCAGAAACGAGGGCGGCAATCGCAACAACTGGGTCGGACTTCAGCTGGTAGCGACCAGGAGCAATCCGGCCGCCGTCGGCGCCATCATTACCTGGGAAGCCGGAGGATTGAAGCACCGGCGCCTGAAGACGAGCGGTGGCAGTTTTCTGGCAACGCACGATCCGCGTGAAATCCTCGGGCTAGGCCAAGCGACAAAGATCGACAGCCTCGAGATCAAGTGGCCCAGCGGGCGCGTCGATAAACTCACCAACCTGCCGCTGAACAAGTATGTGAAGGTCGTCGAGGGTGAAGGGAAGTGGCAGCCCTATAAGATGTGAAGCGCATCGCTCCTGCCTTCCACCTAATTCTCAAGCCGAAAGTAAGCCGAACGCGTCATGCTCGTTGTTTCATCGCTGACTGTTACTCTCAGTTCATAAGAGCCTGCGGGTATTTTGTCGAGCGGCAATCCAGCCAAATATTGGATTCGCCCAGACGCATCCGCCTGTGGCAACTCCCCGGGCATTCGAACGAGAGTGCGATCCTGTTGTCGCAGTTCTATCGTGAGCTTTGGTCCAGCGCTGGTCGCCGGCGTCGTGTACACGTCAAAGAAGAATGGCACTTCCTTGAGTGACCGTTGAATTGGCTCACCCAGATTTGGACTCACGATTACTTTGCCAACGTGAAATGGATTGCTCTGCTTTTCATCCGCCGCACTCGCGGGTTCAGCTCGCTTGAGCATCACGACGTCACTCAGCCGCAGCTTGCCCTCATCGTTTGACGAGACTTCGATAGTCCCAGTCCGCACGCTGGCGCGACCAGTCGGCGCGTCGTATGCGACTGTTTGGAGCGTGTAGCGACCGGAAGCAAGATCCGCTTCACGATAGAATAGCACCCGAGTCTGCTTTAGCTCCTCGACCTTATCGAGCGGCCCACTCAAGCGATATTGCTTGCTTAATTTATCGACGACTTGTCCCGCCGAATCCTTGATCAAGGACACAATAGAAAAATCAGTCGCGTAAACTTTCTTTTCCTGATCAGTATGAAATGTGAAGGCGGATAACGGAACATCAGCTATCACTGAAGCGAGCCCCGTTCGCTCTCTTTCTGGAAAACTGAAACCGCCGGCGCAGAACGGAAACGAGTTGGCCTTCGGTGTGTTCTGTAACGCTGCCAGTGCCGGAGCCTCGTAAGAGAGAACGGGCGAGGCAAACGTACCTTTAATGGCGAAGTAACCCTTGCGGCTCTGTACAAGCAGACCCGGCCGTTTTACCTTGACCTCAATTCTGCGAAAGTGGCCGTCGTAGTTCTGGCTTTTAGAGGTATAGCTCATCAGATAGTACGTGTGCAGATCCTCATCAACTCTCCGCAGCTGGCCTTTCAGATCGTTGGAATCGGTAATCAGGAATCCTCCAGTCTGGTCAGCAAGTTGACCTAAACCGCTGTCTGGATTGAGTCGCAGCAAATCTTCATTCCGCTCCAGATCTTTAATCATTGGGCCATTGGGCTCAGCGCTGGTGGCGAGCTGGGCCATCCTAGCCTCGTTACGCGACGCAAGCTCCTTGGTAGTTTCAAGGGCTTTGCTCTCCGCCCTGAGTCCCGCCGCATCAACCGTATAAAAGCTGACGTTGTTACGATTGGCGGCATTAATGACCGAACGGAAAGTCTCCATTACCGACGATGGTAGAATCATGCCTTCTGAAAAGAAGATCACCGCCTTGCGCCCAGGTTGCAGACGCAGTGAGGACGCGATGAGCAGCAGCCCGCGCGTAGTCGCATCCCCCTGCTGATCACGTTCCAACTCTTCTATCCTTTCGAGCATGCTTAACTCCATTGCGGCCCGCAGTGAGTCAAATGAACTCTGCCCGCTGGTCAGCGAATTTCTCAGTTGGCGCTGCCGCTCGGTCGTCGAGGTGTAGAGAGAAGGGTCATGCAAGCCGGCCTTTGCTAATCCGGACTTCACCAGTTCGCGATTACCAGTAAAGGGTTGAACCTCCACCACCGAAAGATCGGTGACAAAGACGCCGAATAACTCAGCTTGATTTGCGCTCTCTTGTAGGTAGGCGAGCGCAGCACGGGTGGCGCGGGCGCGAGCATCCAGCGAAAGACGATCGAAGACGAATGCCACTGCGCTGATGCCAGTTAGAGCGTTAGTCTCAGGCGGCACAATTGGCCTCGCAGAGTCGTTTGCGCCTTGCTTATAATTTCGTTTGCCTGAGGACGTTGAGACATTCGTGGCATTCGTCGCTGACGTGAGCTCGAAGGAACCGATCTCTTGCCTGACGCCATCCTCATAAACTTCAAAGTCGGAAGCGGTGAGGTTCTTTCGGACGCGACCGCTCTTATCGCGCACGACGACATCTAGCCGCACCTCTCCAGTGTTGACGATTATATTGTCTGGCTTCTGCTGATCAGTGAGACGTTGAGTTTGACTGTAGGTGGTAACGATCGTTGTGCCAACTGCGCAAGCGAAGACAACGGAAGCGAAACCAAAACTGGTGAGCGAAGGATTACGCACGATTGACACCGGAAAAAATCTCCACCTCAGCCTGCTGCTCTCCAGTATACGCCGCCCACCCAATTTTCTGTGAGCTAATTGCGCCTGAATGCAGTTCAGGTGCGATCCAGAAAACAACAGCGAACGTCACGAAGAAGAGAGCCAGGTTCGCTTTTGGTTCGTGTGATTTCGTGGACAGTTCGTTTAACCAAAATCAAGGACTGATTTACTACTTCAGAACTACAGACGACAGGTTCATTATCGTCAAGGCGTCCTCCCGGCGGGTTGTGACGGAGTGGGTAAGTTTGAGAGATTTCTCATTCTCGCCGCCGCTTTAGCGCGGCGACAATTCTTTCGCCGACTTAGTGTGGCGTGCCTCGGACACCGGGCTAAAGCCGCGGTGTGAATGAAAAGCCAAAACTGAACCTGCACTATGGGTTGTCAAGTTACGTCCGGTTAAAAGACGTTCGTCATGGTAAACTGGTTCGAACTTGCACTTTCTCGACTCGCCATCATTGCGAGGATCACAATAACCATGTCGATCAGGACAAGCACGACTATCAAGATGGGCGTTTGAATCACAAATTTGTGAACGACAATACCCGACATTCCCTTGAGCCACATCAGTAAAAGGCCGATCCACCAAGCAGTCGATAATAGCCATCGAGATCAGTACCGACGAAAGTATGCTCATTTCCATCCTCCTTCTTAATCGTGAGGTTACGATGCTTATCGTCCGAAGAGCAATGGCATCAGTGAAGCTATCGGTATTTGTGTTGTTCCTGACTCTGTGCCTGATCTCGTTTTCGCTTTTCTCCTCAACTTCACATGCTACTGGCAACGACGAACTGGCGATTCCGTCACCGCAATATCAATATCGATTTCAGAATCCCGCCCTCTCCATCGAAGAACGAGTTGCCAACATCCTTTCATTGATGACGCTCGACGAGAAGATTGCCTGTCTCGGCACGAACCCGAGCGTTCCGCGCCTCGGCATTAAGGGTTCACCGCATGTCGAAGGAATTCATGGGCTGGCGCAGGGCGGACCGGCCAATTGGCGGCCGAAGCGAATCGTTCCCACCACCATTTTCCCGCAGGGCATCGGCATGGCGGAGACATGGGACACCGAGATGCTGCGTCGGGCCGGAGAGATCGAAGGCTACGAAGCGCGCTACATCTTTCAGAGTCCCAAGTACGGTCAGGGTGGTATCGTCATTCGCTCACCCAATGCCGACCTGGGACGCGACCCGCGCTGGGGCCGCACCGAGGAATGCTATGGCGAGGATCCGTTTCTCAACGGCACGATGGTGGTCGCGTTTGTGAAGGGCATGCAGGGCGACGATCCGAAGTACTGGCGCGCCGCTGCGCTCATGAAGCATTTCCTTGCTAACAGCAACGAAAATGATCGTGATAAGACCTCTTCGAATTTTGATGAGCGGCTCTTTCGCGAGTACTACTCCGTCCCTTTTCGGATGGGAGTTGTCGAAGGCGGCTCGCGCGCATTTATGGCGTCGTATAACGAGATGAATGGCGTCCCCATGACAATCAATCCAGTGCTGAACGAGGTCACCCGCAAAGAGTGGGGCCAGGATGGAATCATCTGCACCGACGGCGGAGGGATGCGTAATCTTGTGATGTCACAGAAGTATCTGCCTGACCTTGAAACCGCCGCGGCTGCTTCGATCAAAGCCGGCATAGGCCAGTTTCTGGACAACTACGCGCAGGCAGTTCGGGGAGCGTTGCAAAGAGGTCTGCTTACTGAAGCTGATATCGATCAGGTCCTCAAGTCTAATTTCCGTGTGATGATCAAGCTTGGCTTGCTTGATCCGCCAGGTCTGGTCCCTTATTCGGGGATCGGAAATGAAGCTGAAGAACCATGGTGGTCCCAAAAGCACAAATCGTTTGCGCGATTAATCACCCAGAAATCAATCGTGCTTTTGAAGAACGCCGGCAACGCGCTGCCGCTTGATCGCGCGAAACTGAAATCAATCGCAGTTATCGGGCCGCGGGCGAATGAGGTGCTGCTCGATTGGTACAGCGGTTCGCCGCCGTATGCGGTCACGCCGCTTGAAGGAATCAGGAATAAGGTCGGAGGCGCGGTGACGGTGAATTACTCTGCAAGTGATGCGGAAATTGCACGACAGGCCGATGTGGCGATTGTATGTGTTGGCAATCACCCTAATGGTGGTTACGACATGCCGTGGGCCAGGGTTTCCGCTTCCAGCGAAGGCCGGGAAGCGGTCGATCGCGAGTCGCTGACGCTGGAACAGGAGGATTTAATTAAGCAGGTATATCGAGTGAATCCCCGAACGATAGTGGTTCTGATCTCGAGTTTTCCTTACGCGATCAACTGGACGCAACAGAACGTGCCGGCGATTCTGCATCTGACGCACAGCAGTCAGGAAGAGGGGAATGCGCTGGCCGATGTTTTGTTCGGCGACTACAATCCCGCCGGCCGTTTGGTGCAGACCTGGCCACGCTCGCTCGATCAGCTGCCGCCGATGATGGACTACGACATTCGGCACGGTCGCACCTACAGGTATTTCAAAGGCGAGCCGCTATATCCATTCGGCTATGGCCTGAGCTACACGACCTTCACGTATTCGAATTTGCGAGTGACGCCGGCGGCACTTTCAACAAAGGGCTCGCTCAGCATCACCGTGGATGTGCATAACACGGGTGCTCGTGCCGGTGAAGAGGTGACGCAGGTGTATGTTCGGCATCTGAACTCATCGGTTGAGAGACCACTGCTGGAGTTGAAAGGATTCAGTCGAATTCCCCTCCGCGCCGGAGAAAAGCGAACTTTTCAACTTAGTCTGCCTGCCGAAAGAGTGGCCTATTGGAACGTCAAAGACCATCGTTTTGAGGTCGAAGCGGACCGCATCGAGATCGCGGTGGGAGCGTCATCTTCTGATCTTCGCCTCAAGAAGATTGTTCAGGTGATCGCGCATTAGAAAATCAGCGCCGAAGGCGCGAAATGTAATAGCCCGGCCCAACGGGCCGGGTAACAGGCGAGATTTGAGGCATAAGCGCTGAAGGCGCGACATATCTTAGTTGCCGATCGTCAACCTTTGGGTAACTGCGACAATCAATTTATTT
>JBKPEE010000078.1:0-7200 GCA_046728235.1 Acidobacteriota bacterium | reverse complement strand
AAACGGTTGACTTCGGCTGACACGCAAACGCCACCACCACATGCGGCCACCGCGACTGAGCAGGCACTCACCGAATCGTTGAAGGAACTCGCCGACATAAAATTCGCGCTCGATCAATCAACGATCGTCGCGATTACGGACCAGCGCGGCATCATCAACTATGTGAACGATGCTTTTTGTCGCATCTCGAAATACTCGCGCGCGGAACTGCTGGGCCAGGACCATCGCATCATCAATTCCGGGTATCACTCAAAGGAATTTATTCGACATCTATGGACGACGATTGCCGGCGGCCAGGTCTGGCGCGGCGAACTGCGCAATCGCGCCAAGGACGGGAGTATTTACTGGGTCGACACCACGATTGTGCCGTTCCTGGATGAGGACAACAAGCCCTACCAGTACATCGCGATCCGTCACGACATCACGCAACTAAAGCTGGCCGAGGAACGGATTAGGCAACAGGCGGATCTGCTGGACAAATCGCAGGACGCGATTCTGGTGCGCGACATGGATGACCGGATTATCTATTGGAACAAGAGCGCCGAGCTGATGTACGGTTGGCGTGCCGATGAAGTCATCGGCCGGAAGACCACCGATTTTTTGTTTCAGAGTATAACGCCTGATTATGACGCCGCCCAAAAAACTCTCCTCGAGCGCGGCGAATGGCGCGGCGAGTTCAATCAGATTACCAAGGACGGCCGGGCTTTGATTGTCGAAAGTCGCTGGACCCTGGTGCGCGACGAAAGTGGCGAGCCGGTTCAGAAACTTGTCATCAATACCGACATGACTGAACACAAGCGTTTGCAAAACGAACTGCAGCGCGCGGCGCAACTGTCGTTTGTCGGCGAACTGGCGGCCGGTTTGGCTCACGAGGTTAAGAACCCGCTGGCTGGAATTCAGGGCACGGTCGATATTTTGATCCGGCGACGCGATCCAAACGACCCGGAGCGAGAAGCACTCGAAGGGATTCGGCATGAAGTTACGCGCATCGACGCGACCGTCCGCGCGTTGCTTGATCGCGCGCGACCGAGGGCGCTCAGCACGATTGAGGCCTCGTTAGTTGAATTGACATCGAAGGCGGTCACGATGGCGCGATCACAGGCCATCGGCCGCGGCCGGCAGGTTCAAATTGAGTTTCAAACGCCTGAGCAGGACATCGTCGTGAATGCCGACCCCGCGCAGATCGAAGATGCGATCCTCAATCTGGTAATCAACGCCATCGAAGCGATTGAAGAGAAAGGCCGAATCACGGTGCGAATTCAGCGCATCGAAACAGAGGAGACCGGTGAAGAGGCCATCATTGAGGTTGCCGACACAGGGCGCGGCATCAGCGAAGAGAATCTCAAGCTCATCTTCAATACCTTCTTTACGACGACCAAAGGCGGCACCGGCCTGGGATTGCCTGCCGTACGACGCATCGCGCGTGCGCATGGAGGCAGCATCGAATCGATTTCGCAAGTGGGTAAAGGCTCGACCTTTCGGATTCATTTACCCCTGAGAGATTCGGATGGCTAATTAACTCGAAACCTCTTCCGTTTCCTCGTCACCGCTGGGCTCGATCAGAGAGGCACTCGTCACCTTGTCGCCTTCATCCGTCTTGATCAATCGCACCCCCTGAGCGCTGCGGCCGGTCTTGCGAATGTCACCGGCTTCGAGCCGAATTAGTTTCGCCTGCTGGGTGATGATCATGATTTCCGACTCGTCTTCAACCGGAAAGACGGCCACGACCTTGCCGGTCTTTTCCGTCGCCTTCATGTTGATGACGCCCTTGCCGCCGCGCGATTGCAGACGATAAGTGGAGATCGGTGTTTGCTTGCCGTAACCGCGCTCAGAAACAGATAGCATGCGCTCGGAATCGTCGGCTGAAACCGCGCACAGCGAAACCACAAAATCCTCTTTGCGCAGATCGATGCCGCGCGTGCCGCGGGTCGCGCGCCCCATGGGCCGCGCGTTCTTCTCGTCAAAGCGGATGGCGAAGCCGTCGTGCGTAGCAATGAAGATGCGCTTGGTGCCGTCGGTCAAAACCACGTCGAGCAACTCATCGCCTTCGTCAATGTTGATGGCGATGATGCCGTTCGAGCGAATGTTTTGAAAGTCTGCCAGCGACGTCTTTTTAATCACGCCTTTGCGCGTGACCAACAACAAATAACGCCCTTCCGAGAATTCGCGCACCGGCACCACGCCGGCGAGTTTGCGATCGGAAGGAATCTGGATCAGGTTCACGATCGCCTTGCCGCGCGAAGCGGCAGCCGCGTCGGGCACTTCGTGCACCTTCATCTTGTAAACCAGACCGTCATCGGTAAAGACCATCAGGTAAGCGTGCGTCGAAGCGATGAACAGATGCTCGACAAAGTCTTCGTTCTTGGCCATCGCGCCAAAACGGCCTTTGCCGCCGCGGCCCTGCCGTTGATAAGTCGTGACCGGCGTGCGCTTGATATAACCGCTCTTGGTAACGGTAATCGCCACGTCTTCGTCGGCGATCAAATCTTCGATCGTGTACTCCGTACCTTCATCCGTGATCTCCGTGCGCCGCCCGTCGCCAAACTGTTCCTTTACTTCCTCGAGCTCTTTGACGATTACGGCGCGCAGCGACTGCTCGTTGGCCAGGATTTCTTCCAACTCGGCGATCAACTTAATAATCGACTCGTACTCTTCGATAATCTTCTGTCGTTCGAGGGCCGACAGCCGGCGCAGCTGCAAATCGAGAATTGCCTGCGCCTGGATCTCGGAAAAAGCCAGCCGCTCCATGGCTTTCCGGAGCTTCGGCAGGTACTTGTTAAGTGGTTCGTTCGCGGGAATTCCCTTCCACGATTTCACTTCGCTCGTAGTTTTCAGGTCGCCGGTCAACCAGGTGCGCGCTTCATCGACTGAGCGCGAGTTGCGGATCAAGGTGACGATATAGTCCAGCGCGTCGATCGCTTTGGTCAGGCCTTCGAGTATGTGCGCGCGCGCCCGCGCCTTCCTCAGCTCGTACTCAGTGCGGCGGCGCACGACTTCACGGCGAAAGTCGACGAACGCCTCGAGCATCTGCTTGAGCGGTAAAATGCGGGGCTGACCATTGACGATCGCGAGATTAATAACGCCGAATGAAGATTGCATCGGCGTCAGTTTGAATAGCTTGTTCAGGACCACCTGAGGCACGGCGTCGCGCTTCAGCTCGACGACAATGCGCATGCCCTGGCGATCAGATTCGTCGCGAACTTCGGCGATGCCTTCGAGTTTCTTTTCATTGGCAAGTTCAGCAATGCGCTCGATTAACTTCGCCTTATTAACCTGAAAGGGAATTTCAGAAATGATCACCGCATCGCGCTCGTGCGAGCCGCGGCCAATCCGATCGATGCTGGCCTTGGCGCGCATTTGCAGAATGCCGCGACCTTCCAGGTACGATTTCCTGATTTCTTCGCGGCCGCAAACGAAACCGCCGGTGGGAAAGTCCGGGCCTTTGACAATTTTCAAAAGTTTTTCCGGTTTGATCTCGGGTTCGCGAATGACGGCAATGGTCGCCTCGATTATTTCGGTTAAGTTGTGCGGCGGGATTTTTGTTGCCATGCCGACCGCGATGCCGTCGGATCCGTTGATCAGGAGATTGGGAATCCGCGTCGGCAGTACCGTCGGCTCGCTCAGCGATTCGTCATAATTCGGCTGGAAGTTGACCGTTTCCTTTTCAATGTCCGCGAGGACTTCGTTCGCGAGCCGCGCCATGCGCACTTCCGTATAACGCATCGCCGCCGGCGCATCGCCATCGACCGAGCCAAAATTCCCCTGCCCATCGATCAGCGGATAGCGCATGGAAAAGTCCTGGGCCATGCGCACGATCGTGTCATAAACCGCGGTGTCGCCATGCGGGTGATATTTACCGATGACATCGCCGACCACGCGCGCGCTCTTCTTGTAGGCTTTGTTGTAAGCATTGCCTAGTTCGTTCATGGCCCAGAGCACCCGGCGGTGCACCGGCTTCAGACCATCACGCACGTCGGGCAGCGCGCGGCCGATAATCACGGACATCGCATAGTCCAGATAGGACCGGCGCATCTCGTCTTCAATGGTGACGTGCTGTCTTTCAGTTGTTTCCATTAATCAAACCTTTCCGTTACAATCGCGCGCTGCCGGGGAATTGAGCAGTTCGACAGCGCTCTCTAGCGATATTTTTCGGCACCGATTCTTGATAATTTGGATTTGTGGTCTTAGGTGCGCAGCCGAAGGGTTTCATGCACAAAATTCGCTATTATTCTACCCGGAAACGCACTCCTTCGCAACGCGCGAATCTGCGGGAAAGCCAATAAATTCGCGGCTGCGGGCAACGTTCACAATCCGATTGACAGCCTCGATGGATCGGTTTTTTAGAGAGCAGTTCACTGGAAAAAAGAGCTGACGACTGGCGATAAAAAATCAGGTCGCTTACGTGAGCGCATCGCGCTATCTCTGCCCGTCCGGGTTACGTGTCGTGAGAGTATCAATCACGAGTGGACCGAAATGTCGCGCCTGGTCGATGTGACGCCGTTCGGCGCGCGCCTGCGATTGAAGCGGCCCACGGAAATCGGCCGGTTGTTGTTATTGACCATGGCCATGCCGCGGCAACTACGCGTTTTCGATCACGCCGAGGACCAGTATCGGGTATGGACGCTGGTGAGGAACCTGAAACAATTGGATCCGGCAACTGAACAGGGTGCTATGGTTGAGATTGGCGTGGCTTTTGTCGGCAAGTACCCGCCGATCTCGTTCCTCACCAATCCGGCGCAATTATATGACATCGCACCGCTGGAACGCGGGCAGTGGTCCATAAAGGAACAACCACCATTCGAGGCGTCAGATAAACGCAAGGAATCGCGTCACACAATTCCGATCGAAGTTATGATCGAACCGGTCGGTGAGGCCGGCACCGCCGGGCAGAAAGAAAACACCGTGACCGAAAACATCAGCCGCAAGGGCGCGGCTGTATTCACCACGCTTGATTTGCAACCAGGCCGTTTCCTTAGAATGAGCAGCGCGCAGCAGGGCGCGGTGGTATTCGCTGTCGTCCGCAATCGCAGAATCGGCGCAGATGGTATCGCCAGGTTGCACCTCGAATTCATCGGCGCTGAATGGCCATTATGAGTTACAGGTGATCTGGTTCCCTCTTCCTTTGCGAGCGGAAGAAATCCAATGCCCGGACCCAAATCGAAATTTTATTTTCCGCGCACTACGCTGGTGATTGAAATCGAGCGGCGTTGCGCCGCCGCGGAATGTGGAAAAAGAAATCACATCAGTTTGACCAAAGCTGAAGCAATTGGGTACCGTGGCTTCAACTGCTCTGAATGTGAAAGCTGGAACGACGACCGCTTGAGTCGGGCAGAGATGCCGGATTCGTGGACCGAGTCGGATGTAATTCATTGAATAACTGACGATTTTGTCCGTGTCGTAATCGAAATGTGGCGCCGCGGGCGCCCATACAGAAGATGCGTTTGTCACGACGAATTAGGACGCACTGAATAGTTGAGGCGTGGGCTTTACGGATAGCATTGAAGAAACTCCGCAACGCAACGGCGCGCGTCCATACCCGCGGATGCTGCCGCAATGGGTCCTGGACGCGGTTCGACCCGTCGTGGCTTTGGTGTGCCGGCTTTGCTGGCGCACCAGGTGGCGGAACTCCGAGCAAATCCCGGCCACCGGCGGCTTGATCATCGCCGCAAATCACCAAACCTATATCGATCCCTTTTGGGTTTCAGTGCCCGTAAGGCGGCCGGTGAGATTTCTCGCCTGGGACGCGGCCTTCAACTGGCCCATCGTGGGATTCTTCCTGCGTTTGTTCGGGGCGTGGCCGCTGCAGTTGGAAGGAGCGGACCCCGCTCCGATCCGCCGTTCCCTGCAGTGGATCCGCGAAGGCGGCGCCGTCGTAATCTTTCCCGAAGGCGGCCGCGGCAATCCCGACGGCTCGATGAAGAAATGCAAAGCGGGCGCGGTGCGGATGGCGCTTGAGACCGGCGTCCCGATTCTACCCGTGACCATTCGTGGGGGTGAGCGGGTTTGGCCCAGTA
Organism: Acidobacteriota bacterium; assembly: GCA_046728235.1. Taxonomy (GTDB): domain Bacteria; phylum Acidobacteriota; class Blastocatellia; order Pyrinomonadales; family Pyrinomonadaceae; genus UBA11740. The sequence continues at coordinate 1,186 of JBKPEE010000078.1, read as the reverse complement.
CTTTTCGGCGGCCTCGTATCGGCCGACAGGTCGAGATCGTCTATCATCCGATCGTGCACGTCGCACAATGCGAAGCCGAAGGTGTACGTGAATGCGCGCGGCGCGAAACAGAGCGGCTGGCAGCCATAATCAGGTCCGCGCTGTAAATGCTTGTACCGGCTGCTCATCGTTCGGCTGAGTTAATGCATGGATGGCCCAAGGTCACGACTTTAGGTAGGGAAGGTCACTTCACTGCGGCAGCCCGACGCGGCGCATGAGGTCGGCAAAGCGCGGGTCCGAGCGCAGCCGGTCGCACGGATGATCAACTTTGAGCCAGATCAGCATTCCGTTACGTTCTTCATACATTTTGTCCAGTAATTCAAACGCCTTGTCTTTCTCTCCGAGAGTCGCATAAGTTTGGACCGCCAAGAAAATGTCCAAATTAGTGTGATTCTCTTGATTCAATCTTCTCAGTATGCGCTCTTGTTCTTCCCGCGTTCTCTTTTGCAGGTAAGCGCTCCACCCCGACGAGGCGTATATTCTCCGATACTCCTCCAACTTTTCTTTATCCATTCCGCCATCCGCACGCAATCGTTCTGCGAAAGCGTCCTCATACATACCCTTGGCCGCATAGCTTTCGCTGAGCTGGACATGCTGGCCGACATCATTCGGATTCAGTTCCAACACCTTCCGTCGCTGCTCTATCGCCTCGTCGTAACGGCCAGCCTGGGCGAGGTGGTTAGCCAGGATGTTGTTAAGCGGGATGGACAAAGGATCGAGTTCTATGCCTCGTTTCGCCACGGCAATCGCCTCGTCGAACTTCTTGGGCACGCAAATCAAATAGACGCTGTAAAAGTGATAGGCTGACGGGTAATTCGGATTCAACTGGACGGCGCGCTTGAACTCGCTCTCCGCCCCCGCCCAATCCCAGTCGTAGGCGAATTTCACCAGCCCCAAAGAGGTGTGCGCTTCGGCGAGGCCCTCGTCAAGTTCCAGTGCCTTGAGCGCCGCCGCCTTAGCCTTCGGCATGGCCTCCTTGGGCGGCGTGCGGCCGAAGGCGTAGCCCGTGTAGAAGTATGCGTCTGCCAGCCCGGAGTACGCGAGGGCGTAGCTCGAATCCTTAGCGATGGCCTGTTGGAAGTAGTCGGCGGCCCTTTGCAGATCTTCCGGCGTCCGCTTATTCCAGAAGTAACGCCCCTTCAGGTAG
>JBKPEE010000077.1:0-8256 GCA_046728235.1 Acidobacteriota bacterium | reverse complement strand
GATGTGAGCGGTGTTACCGCGGCTTGTGGCGCCTGGTTAGTGACCGAGGGTTGTTGGGCCATCAGCGTACCCTGCACTAGAAAAAGCAGAACCAACATTAATATCTTGTTCGTCATAGTTTCCCTTCGTTAATCGCCGCGCGGAGGCAGTCTGGAAGTGGTTCTCAATCGATTTGACTCAACAGGCGAGCGATGTCGTCATAGCCGTGACTCGCCGCTAATGTCGCGGCACTCTCATTTGTGTCAGACAGTGTTGCGTGTAAATCAGCACCTTTATCCAATAGAGCTTGAACCATGCTGAGTTCACCGGCCATCGCAGCCCCCATCAAGGCCGTTCCTCCCTTACTACTCTTGGCATTCACGTCGGCCCCGTGTTCCAGCAACACTTTCATTGTCTCGTAGTGCCTGTTGACAACGGCAAACATAAGCGCTGTCCGGCCGTTATCGTCTCTCCGGTTTATATCGGCACCTTGGCGGATCAGTTCTCTTACTCCCTCGGTGTTTCCATCGAGCGCCGCTTGCATCAGAGCTGTGTGGCCATGGCGATATTCTTCAGCGGCACTCAATTCTGCGCGTGTTGTCATAATTCCTCCGGCATTGGCGGTTAACCGAGCCGCCCACGTGCGCTACTCCTTAAACGGGGAGTTCAGCAAATAATCCACTGTTGACACCGGCTTATAGCCCGGCACAAAGCGCTCGCCAAAATCCCGTGCGAAGTTGTCGTACGTCGTCTCCGGGCGGGACTCGACAATGCGGCAGACTGCTTTCGTGAATCGCTCCTTCATCCCCAGGCGGGGAAACTCTTCGACAATCGCAGTCACCTCGGCCTCGGTCAGCACCTCGTAACCGAACCCACCCCAATCCAATCCGATACCCATCGTTGCCAGGGCGATCTCGGGCTCTTTGTAAAGCGCGATGGAAACTGTCGAATTGAGGGCTACGCCGTCCCAAATCAATTGCGCCCGACGATCATCAACGCCCTCCTGACGAGCGAATGCCCGTGCGGCGTTCGCGCCCTCCACTTCAAATCGTAGTGGTCCGTTGAAGGCTTCCGCGAGACCCAGGTCGTGCAGGATCGTCGTCACAGCGAGAACCTCGCCGTCATGCCCAGTCTGTTTGCGTTGCGCGATCAGCGCGGCAAAAAGCCACGATCGCATGACGTGATTAAACAGGTAAGGCTCGGACCGCTCACGCGCGAACTCTATGGCGCGAGTAATCAGTGGCGTGTCAGGCACCAAGCAGCGGCCAGCAATCGTGTCGCCACTTCGGGTTGTGCTTTCAAGGCAGTTGCAGTCATTTCAGCTCTCCTCTGTCGTCTCGGCTTAGCTTTTGAGACGGGGCCCGGGCCGCAAACGCAATCACGGGCTACTCACTTCCGCGTCACCCGAACAAGGTCGTCTATCAAGCAGCCGCTGATTTCTCACCCTTAATGAAAGCGAGCAAATCGACATTGATCTGGTCTGCATTCGTTGTTGGCATGCCGTGCGGGAAACCTTGATAGGTTTTCAATATCGCGCCGTTCACTAACTTAGCGCTCAGCGGGGCGGAGTCAGCATAGGGGACGATCTGGTCATCGTCGCCATGCATTACCAAAGTTGGCACCGTGAACTTTTTCAGGTCCTCTGTGAAATCAGTCTCAGAGAAAGCCACGATGCCATCATAGTGCGCTTTAGCTCCGCCCATCATGGCCTGGCGCCACCAATTCTCAATCACACCCTGCGATGCTTTCGCGCCCGGCCGGTTGTAGCCGTAAAACGGCCCGCTCGCAAAATCCAGATAGAATTGCGCCCGGTTGTTAGCCACCTGCGTTTGGAGTCCGTCGAATACTTCTTTAGGCAGGCCGCCGGGATTCGCAGGGGACTTCACCATCAGCGGCGGCACTGCGCTAATTAGGACAGCCTTAGCAACGCGACCCTCTCCGTGACGCGCAATGTAACGGGTGACCTCTCCCCCGCCCGTCGAGTGTCCAACATGGATCGCATCCTTTAAGTCGAGATACGCAGTGAGTTCGGCGAGATCATCGGCATAGTGGTCCATATCGTGTCCGTCGCCGGTTTGGCTCGAGCGTCCGTGACCTCGCCGATCATGGGCGATGACGCGATAGCCATGTTTTAAAAAGAACATCATTTGGGTGTCCCAGTCGTCTGCTGATAGCGGCCAGCCGTGACTGAATACGATGGGTTGTCCTTTGCCCCAGTCCTTGTAGTAAATCTGCGTTCCGTCTTTCGTTGTGATCGTACTCATGACACTCTCCTTTTCTTCCAGTTCTCATAGCTTCAATTTTCTTCGCAATGCAAAAAGGGATTGGAAGTCTTCGCCTGGTGTTGCCGAAACCTCACGTGACCCGCGAGGCTGCCTTCACGGCCGCGGCGGAACTCACCCCGATGCGCCCGATGTCGCCCTCTGTCTTGAGCCAGTCTTCGAAGCGAATCTCACCAAGTTGCGCGTTACCGATTGGCACCAGCGAATTTTCGCTCATCGCCGCGCCGAAGTAGCGCGCCCGCGGATCGGGGATGACCTCCCGTGAATCGTTGAGTACGCTAAGTCGCAGCTGAATGAGTTCATCGAAACGGAACGCCTCGGGCCCGGCGATTTCGATTGCGCCATTCAGCGGTGCAGCCGTCGCCACTTTACAGACCGCACTGGCAACATCATCTGAGGCAATCGGCTGGAATCGGACTGGCGGAATGCGTACGCTATTGCCTGCCGTTGCGTCATCGGCGATGCGCTTGACGAACTCAAAGAATTGAGTTGAATGGATGATCGAGTAAGGGATCGGACCTTCCTTGATTAGCTTCTCCTGAGCAACTTTGGCCCGCATGTAACCACTGCCGGGTAACCGCTCGGCTCCTACTATCGATAAAGCGACGTGATGCCCCACACCAGCCGCGGCTTCATAAGAGAGAAGATTGCGAGTCGAGGTCTGAAAGAAATTCATCACTGCCGCATCTTCAAAAGATGGCGAATTCGAGACATCGACCACGACCTGGGCCCCCTTGAGCACATCAGCCAGTCCCTCGCCGGTGAGAGTGTTGACACCCGTATCAGGTGCCGCTGGCACACCCTCATGTCCGAGCGCCACGAGTTTTGCTATTAGCTTTGATCCAATTAGACCGGTGCCACCGATGACCACTATCTTCATCTTGGATACCTCTTTTCCTGTTTTGTAGCGGGAGCTTTCGCAACCGCCAGTTATTTGTTTCCGTATTCGCTAAGACTGCGTAGCCTTCTCGTTTGTGACACGATTCTTGATTTTCGGCTTGAATTTCTGAAACAATCCGGCAAAAAAATAACCTGTCACAAATCGAACGGCTGCTCAGTCTTTAGTCTTAGGCTAAAAAACAAACTCTTGAAAAGGATCGCGAGGACTACGATGAACAGTCGGTTTTCCCAACAACTCACGTCGGGGGCAATACCAGCGAGACTCGCCCACCTGGCGCCCTATGCTGACATCAACGGTTTCCTTGGTGAGAATTAGCGTGAGCGTGAGTGGCAGCGCCCAGCTAGGGCGCAGCAGGAGATTGCGATCGAGACCTACGTTCTTGCCTCAACTGATCGCGCGAGTGCTGCAAGTTTGCTGGGCCTCATCATTAGGAGGATTCTGAAGATACCTTCTTCTGACGCTTCTATTGTGGCGAGTGCAGTTGCTGTTTCATTACGACATATCAAGGCGCTTGCCTGTCCGTTTGTTTCGATCCATTCAATCGTTACGCCTTTTCCCATAAACGCCCCGACTGAGGCAAAGTAGTTCGCGACGCGCTCACGACCTGAAACTGGAAGGCGTGCTACGTGCAGAGCGCCCCCACCATCCGCGTAGGAGACAACGTCAGAGGCAAAGAGTTTTTCCAGCGCCGCGAGATCGCCCTTCTGTGAGGCTACAACGAACGCATTGAGCAGCCTTTCTTGTTCCCTGGAGTCAACGGCCCTGCGACGTCCATCGCTAATATGTTTTCGCGCGCGGGCAACAAGTTGGCGAGCATTCGCTTCCGTCGATCGAATGGTGCGGGCAATCTGATCGTAGGAATAATCAAACGCCTCTCTCAAAATATATGCAGCGCGTTCTGTGGGAGAAAGTTTTTCCAGTAATAGCAGGACGGCAAACTCCAGCGCTTCCGCGCGTTCGGCACCCAGCCGCGGATCACCCGAGGTGTCTACTGGCTCGGGCAGCCACGGCCCGATATAGGTTTCGTGTCGAGATCGGGCGGACTGGGCGAAGGTGATTGCTAATCGCGTCGTGGCAGTCGCCAGGAACGCCGGTGGATCTACAACGGCAGTGCGATCGGTGCCCTGCCAACGCAGCCACGCATCCTGGACAATGTCCTCAGCCTCCGCCGCGCTTCCAAGCATTCGATACGCTATCCCGAACAAGCGAGGCCGAACAGTCTCAAATACTGATACTCCATCGTCATTTAGCATATTTTGCCGACAGAAATATTACTTGCAATGACCCAAATCTGAGAAGACTGGGGTGTTCGCATTTAACTTCTTGTTAACCCTTACCTAAAATCACACCAACAGATTCTCGATCTTCACTGGCAGTTCACGCACCCGTACTCCAGTTGCGTGATGGACCGCGGCAGTTATCGCAGCAGCAATGCCGGCGAGGCCAATCTCACCAATTCCGCGCGCACCGAGTTCGTTGATCTCTTTATCGGGATAGTCCAGGAATGTTACGTCGATGGGCGGCGCATCCGCGTTTACCGTCATCATGTAATCAGCCAGATTGCTGTTGATAGGTGCGCCGTTCTGCGGATCGTAAGTGGTCTCTTCAAAGAGAGCCATGCCAATTCCCATCACCACCGCACCCTGGATCTGATTGCGGCCGGCGAGCGGATTCAGAATCCGGCCGGCATCCATCACAGTCACTACCCGGCTGACGCGCAAGCGCGCGATCTCCGGTTGCCACGTTACCTCGACGAAGTGGCACCCGAAGGAGTGCTTGGAGAACTTGGCGCCCGGAACAAAAAAAGTCTGCTCGCCTTTGCCGCTGCCAGTGACCAACCGGACGTTGGCGCGGCGAAGGATGTCACCAAACGGGAGGCCTTTCTCGGGGCCTTCGGCCTTCACGTATACGCGGCCATTGGCAAGCGCAAGATCGTCGGGCTTGTGTCCGAGGAATGGCGAGCCCGGACTTGTGACGGCGATGATTCGCAGTGATGCGATAGCCTCGTTGGCTGCTCCAAACACCGCTGGGATCAATGACTCAGTGGCCATCGAGGCGCCAGAGATTGGGCCATCCGGCAGAGAGCTATCGCCCAGGACCACCTCGACCTTGTCGAGCTGAACACCGGTCTTCTCGGCCGCAAGCTGCGCCATGATCGTGTATGTGCCCGTGCCGATGTCCTGCGTCGCCGAGGCCACTCGCACTGTACCGTCGTCGCGCATCTGTACGTTGGCGTCGGCGGCAAAGCGATCCGCCGGCCAGGCAGCGCCGGCCATTCCCCACCCCAGCGTCAAGCCGTCCCGTTTCATAGCGCCCGGAGTTGGATCGCGCTTCGACCAACCGAATTTCTCCGCGGCCACATTGAGGCATTCGACGTAATGACGAGACGAAAAAGGCAGACCATTCGATTCGTCGATCTTCGGCTCATTGAGAATGCGGAACTGAACTGGATCGATTTTCAGTCGGTCCGCCATCTCGTTCATCGCCGATTCGGTCGCATACAGGCCAGGCACCGCGCCCGGACCGCGCATATCCGCAGTCGCTCCTATGTTCCGCCTTGCGCGTCCGAAGCTGACGCGCAGATTTGGCGTGCTGTAGTGAAACGGTGTGGCGTCGCCACAGTCTTCGTGATAATCGTCGAGCATCGACATGTGGTAGACGTAGTCGTGCATCAGCGAACTGAGTTTGCCTTCGCGGGTAGCGCCCAGACGCATGCGCTGCTGCGTACGCGCCCGATGGCCAACCGACTGAAACATCATCCGGCGACTGACAACTAACTTCACCGGCTTGCCGAGTTGCTGGGCTGCGGCGATGGCAAGTGGAACGTGTGTCCACGGATAAAGCTTGCCGCCGAAGCCCGAGCCGAGAAACTTTGAGATGACGCGCACGTTCTCTTTTGGCAGTCCGAACATCTGCGCCAAGAGGCTGCGAGCGTTGACGACTCCCTGGGTTGAGTCATACACGGTCAGCATGTCTCCGTCCCACATCGCGGTGGTCGCGTGCAGTTCCAACGGGTTGTGCGTTTCGGCAGGCGTGACGTAAGTCTCGTCGAGCTTAACCGGTGCGCTCGCGAATGCGCCTTCGGGATCTCCTCGTTTGCTTTGCAACCTAGGCACTGGTCCATAGGTGCTCATCACCACGTCCGGATCTTTGCCGGCTTTCAAGTGAGCTTCTACGTTCGGTTTCTCTTTGGTATAGGTCGCGCGAACGGTATCGGCGGCGGCTTTTGCGGCTTCAAAGGTGTCGGCCACTGCCAGTGCGATGTACTGACCGTAGTAACGGATCACATCGTCCTCAAACGGCGGCCGGCGTTCTTCGCAGACGCGATCGAAGCCGAGTGCCGGAGTCGAGCGGAAGATCTTGCCAACATTCGCGCGATGAAGTACGGCGCGGACTCCTGGCATCTTCTCGGCTGCTGCGGTATCCAGCTTGACCAATTTGCCGTTAGCAATTGTCGCTTCAACGGGGACAGCGTAGAGCATGCCGGGGAAATGGAAATCGGACGTGTACTGCGCCAAACCCGTGACTTTATGCGGGCCATCGACACGAGGTGTGTCTCGTCCGATTGGAGAAGTTGCTGGCGATGAGTCTGCTGTTGCCATGGTTACTCCTGAAGTGATCAGCTGGCTGCCGCCATTCGTAGCGCATAGGCGAGACAGCGCTTGGTCAATTCGATCTTGAATTTGTTCTCATTCTGCGGTTTGGCGTTACGCAGTGCTGCCTCCGCCGCGCCACGGAATGTAGCTTCGTTTGCGGGCTTGCCGCTGAGCGCGGCCTCAGCCTCAGGTGATCGCCATGGTTTGGTGCCCACGCCACCGAGCGCAATGCGAGCACGTGTCACGTTCCCGCCAGCGATTGTGAGCACCACCGCTGCCGACGCCAGCGCGAATTCGTACGATGCTCGATCGCGCAACTTCAAATAGAGCTGCTTGCTTCCGGCGACCGGCGGCGGGAGCGTTACGTGAGTGATCAGGTCGCCCGGCTGCAGAACGGTTTCGCGGTGAGGTGTACTGCCCGGAAGAAGATGAAAATCCCCGAACGGAATTTGGCGCGATCCTTTTGACCCTTGCACGTGTATCGTCGCCTCCAGCGCGGCCATAGCTACGCACATGTCGGAAGGGTTTGTCGCGATGCAATGTTCGCTAGTGCCCAGAATCGCAAGCGTGCGATTGTGACCAGTGATGGCCGGGCATCCACTGCCTGGCTCGCGCTTGTTGCAGGGCATCGCCGTGTCGCGGAAGTACACGCAGCGTGTGCGCTGCAAAAGATTTCCGCCCACCGTCGCCATATTGCGAATCTGGGCCGAGGCACCTTGCAGCAACGCCTGCGACAATACCGAATAGTCTTTCTGCACCTTCGGATGATTGGCGAGATCGGAATTGCGAACCGTTGCCCCGATCTTCACGCCGCCATCAGGCGATACCTCGATCTTGTCCAGCGGCAGACGATTGATGTCGAGCACGCGGTCGGGCGTCTCGACATTAAGTTTCATCAGATCGATCAGCGTCGTGCCGCCGCCCATGAATCGCACGTCTGCGCCCTGTTGCGCGGTTTTCGATTGAGCAGCGGCCGCAATGGCAGCTGCTGGATCTGCCGGCCGGATGAACTCAAATATGTGCATCGAATCCCTCCCCTCGTTACGCGTTTTTGCGAACTTGTTGGATCGCGGCCACGATGTTGGCGTAAGCACCGCAGCGGCAGATGTTGCCGCTCATTAGTTCCTTCACCGATGCGTCATCGGGACCGCACGGTTCTTTGAGCAGGGCGACTGCCGACATGATCTGGCCTGACGTGCAATAACCGCATTGATAAGCGTCGCAGGCCAGGAAGGACGCCTGCATCGGATGCATTGCCTCAGGTGTGCCCAAGCCTTCGACCGTCGTAATCTCTTCGCCGTCGTGCATCAGGGCAAGGTTGAGACACGAGAGCACTCGCCTGCCGTTCACATGCACGGTGCAGGCGCCACACTGCCCGTGATCGCAACCTTTTTTCGTTCCGGTCAGTACAACTGTTTCGCGGATACAATCCAGCAGTGTTGTACGTGGATCGATCCTAAGTGAGTGCTCCTTACCATTAATGCGCAGCGTAATCGGG
>JBKPEE010000076.1:0-21288 GCA_046728235.1 Acidobacteriota bacterium | reverse complement strand
ACCCTGACTCGCTGAGAAAAATCACCCGCGGCGATGCGTTGCGCGCCGGCTGCCAGCTCCCGCACCGGTCGCGTCAGCAACTGGGCGAAATAGAAACCAAAAAGCAGGGCCAGCAGGGCAGCCAGCAAACTAACAAACAATGTCTGGTTACGCATGTCCCCCACGGAAGTGAGGGCGGCAGCCTCGTCCTGGATCGCGATCACGCCGAGCATTGAATTATGATCCAGTTCCACCGTCGCGTACGACCCGAGCATCCGTGTGGACTTTCCATCGTGCTCCAGCGAGAAAGGCTCCAATGCTGATTGCACCTGCGCGCCGGTCTCGAGCCAGTCCTGCACAACTTTCAGATCAGTCATCGGCCGTTCAGAGAAAGCCACGGCCGCATCGGGATGGGCCACGGCTCGGCCGTTTTGATCGACGACGAATACAACCGGCAGCCCGGCATCCATCAGTTCGCGCGCACCCTTGGACGATGATTGCTGAACCGCCTTGAACACTTCCTGAAAAGAAACCACGGCGATCACCGCGGCAGTGATCTCGTCCCCATTCATCACCGGCGCTGCGATCGTCAAACCCATTTCCTGGCCCGATCGAATCACCTGCGGGCGACTCATGATCACCCCGCGCCCGTTCATGCGGGCGAGCACTTCACTGATCCGCTGGTCCACCTCTTCGCGTTTGATCACATCAACCTGGAAGGCGCGGTGAACTTCACCTCTGACCGGACAAATCGCCAGGGCGATCAGGTTCGGATCGTCCTGCAGGTTCTTTTGCAGCCGGGCGTCGTAGCCGGAATCCTCCGGCAAACGATTGCTGCCGGCAATCTCGAAAGCGCGCGCCAACCCGATTACGACTTCGCGGTAACGTTGACCGTATAATTCGATCTGCCGGGCCTTGTCGCGCACGAGTTGTGCCTGGTAACGTCCTTCAATGGCGCGCAGTTCGTCGGCACTGCGCCGCGAAAGCAGTACCCCAGCTACGCTCAACGGCAGCAAGCCCACGAGGAGCAAGACCGCGAGCACAACATACAGCAGACGGATTTTATTCAGGCGCTCTAACAATAGAAGTCCGGAAGGCGGAGCGGTTGCAGGCTTTGGATATCTGCACCGATCCCAAAGTATCGGTGCATCTCCTACATTAGTCGGTCGCTCCGGCTCGTGTCAACGACTTTTGCCGGATTTTAACTGCTGAAATAGTGCACTTTAAGCCGGCGCACTAAGGCGCACGACCGAGGTGGCGGCTGCCTGGGCAAACCGTCGTCATCCCCCGGAAAGGCCTGCGCGTACCCGCGATCTTTTGCAAACTCGTGAATAGACGGGCGCGTCTAAAGAGTTGACTGCGCAGCTTGTTGCGCGGAACATTTGAATGCCGCAGCCTTCGCGCGAGCAGGACCGGATGGAGACGGCCACAAACGACGAGCAAATCGTTGAACGAGCGCTTTCTGGCGACCCGGAGGCTTTCGGTGAGCTTGTGCGCCGCTGGGAGCGTCGCATCTTCGCGCTCGCCTACGGGATGCTCGGCCGCGAAGAGGACGCTCGCGATGCGACCCAGGAGACCTTTCTGGCCGCTTTCCGTAACCTGCGAGGGTTTCGCGGCGATGCCAAGGTCTCGAGCTGGTTGCATCGCATCGCCGTCAACCAATGCATCACGCGGCAACGGCGCGCGAAGGTCCGCAGCGAGACGGCGCTGGAGGACGAAGCCGAAAAGAACGCGGCCGTTTTTGCGCTGCCGCTCGACAGTTCACCGGCGCGATCGGCGGAGGCTATCGAGCGCAGCCAGGCGGTCCGCAAAGCCGTCTGCTCACTGCCTCCGGACCTGCGACAGGTAGTGGTGATGAAGGAATTTGAGGAACTGACATTCCAGCAGATCGCGGATGTGCTTGAAATTCCCTTGAGCACCGTCAAGAGCCGCCTGTACACGGCGCTGCGGCAACTGCAGATGCGCTTGCAAAAATTCGGTGACAGCGAAGTAGGATGATTCAGGAAAGGCAGCAGTCATGAAAGAGACACATGAACGACCAGTTTGTCATCGGGCCGAAGACCTGGTCAGCTATTTGTACGGCGAAGCAAGTCCAACCGACGCACTTGATTTTCGTAATCATCTGCAACAGTGTGACGCTTGCAGAACTGAGTTCGCTTCTTTCAATCAGGTACACAGTGCCATCCAGGTCTGGCGAAACGAGGCACTGGCCGCATCATTCAATCCGGCGGCCGCCGCTGAACCGGCCCTCGATTCGACCCGATTCGTGCGGCACGAGCGCAAACTCTCTGCCCTCGCTGCGGTGCGCGAGTTCTTCAGTGTGTCTCCGCTCTGGTTACGTGGTGCGACGGCTTTCGCGACTTTGCTGTTGTGCGTGCTCGCCGTGATGATGCTTGCGCGGGTGTCGCGCCAGCCGGCTGAGGTGGTAAATGTCGCCACGCCGCAAAAAGTTTACAGCGAACAGGAGCTGCGGGCGGCAGTTAACAAAGCTGTCGAGCAAAAGGTTCGTGAGCTAAGAACTGAGAATTCGTCAACTACCGCTACCGAGCCGAAGCCCAAATCGGTGGGGACGAACCCAGTTCAGCTGGCCGCTGATCGTCAGCCAAAGAATGGCCATCCGCGCGCGTTAAATCGCCAGGAGCGTGAACAGTTGGCGGAAGATCTGCGGTTGACTTTACCAGCGGAAGAAGAGGATCTGTTTTTAGCGTTGCCGGACCAGGAGCGTCCGAATCAATGATGATGCCGCCCTTAAGGAAGTTTGAATTATGACAAACCGAATGAACAGGAAATGCTTTTCAGTCGCCGCCGGTTTGCTGCTGGCCTGCGCTTTTGTGTCAACCGAAGCGCAAACAACTACGCCATCACCTGCGACGCAGGACTCCACCGCAACTACCGCCCCCCAAGCTCAGAATTTGCCGACGGAGCTGAATTTCACGCCGCAACAAGCCGAACAGTGGCGGACAATCAACCGGGAATTTGCCACTCAAGAGATCGCCGCCAAGCTGAAAGTGCGACAATCGCGGCTGGCGCTGGCCGACGCCATGGAAGCACCGACGCCTAACGAAGAACTGATTAAGCAGCGGGCGAAGGACCTCGCCGATGCCCAGTCGGCGATGACTCAGCTCCAGGCTCTGCGACAGGCCAGAGTGCTGCAAATCCTCACACCCGAGCAGCGGGTAAAGCTAAAGGAGATCCGCGAGCGTAACCAGGCGCTGAGACGTCAACAACTGGGACCGAACGGAGTGGGCCAACGCCAGATCAAGCGAACGAATGCGCCGGGGCTCACGCCGGCACAACGCAAAGCACTACGGCAACAAAAACCAAAAATCTAGCCCATCATCACATGCACTTAGTTGCGGGACCGGCCGTAGTACAGGCCGGTTCGTTTTTTTATTGCGCAGTTTCAGAGTCAGGAGCTTGACGTAAATCGTACGTTCTGCGCATCATAGGCCGCTCTTTGTTGAATACAGCCCGCTCGCGGAGGCTGCAAACCATCGGCGCGCCTTAGACTGCAAGACATTCCAGTACCAACTGTGTCGCGGCAGATTTCCGGCAACATTCCGAGTCATTTGATTTCCGAATGAACCTTATCGCTCGATTTCTATTTGAACTACAGGAAATGTCCTTGTTGGCCGGGCGGGCGATCGCGGGAATTTTCCGCAAGCCTCGCTACATTCCCGAAACCATCTCGCAGATGGATTACATCGGGGTCGGATCGCTGACAATTATCGTCCTCACAGGGTTTTTCACCGGCGGCGTGCTGACGCTGCAAACGTATCAAACACTCGAGTCCTACGGCGCCGTCGATCAACTCGGTTACCTGGTCTCTATTTCTCTGGTGCGCGAGTTGGGCCCGGTGCTCAGCGCGCTCATGGTGACCGGCCGCGTAGTTTCAGCGATCTCTGCCGAGCTGGGGTCGATGGTTGTATCCGAGCAGATCGACGCCATGCGCGCGCTGGGCACCGACCCCATCCGCAAACTGGTGGCGCCGAGAATAATGGCTCTGCTGATCACTTTGCCGCTACTGACTTTGATTACCGACGTGATGGGAATCGTGGGCGGATGGACGGTTTCGACTTTTCTTTACGGCTTGCCCTCTTCAATGTTCGTCAACTCCGTCAGAGACGGAATAACGACCGACGATCTGATGGGCGGTATCATCAAGCCTTTGTTCTTCGCTTTTCTGATGGGTACAATCGCCTGTCACAAGGGGCTGCGAACCGAGGGCGGTACCGTCGGTGTTGGCCGATCCACCACTTCCGCGGTAGTAATGGCCTCAATTATCGTGATTATCGCTGACTTCATTCTGGCGCGCGCACTGCAACTTATTCTGGGTACACAGGGATGATGACACAAGATTCCATCGATCGGTCGGTAGATAATCGCGTCAGCGATCTTGCGGCCGAGTCTACTTTCCGCGAAGTTGATGACACTGATCGCGCCATACCCGCTATTGAGTTCCGCAACGTCACGATGATCTACGACGGCCGTAAGGTGCTGAACGATCTCAGCTTCAAGGTCATGAAGGGTGAGACGAAGATCATTCTCGGCGGTTCAGGCTGCGGAAAATCAACCACCATTAAGTTGGTTCTGGGCCTGGTGAAACCGGACAGCGGCCAAATCCTCGTTGACGGTGAAGATGTCACCAATTATGCGGAAGGCCAGATGATGCGGGTGCGGAAAAAGATCGGCATGATCTTTCAGGAGGGGGCGCTCTTTGATTCCCTGTCGGTTTATGAGAACGTCGCCTTTAAACTCCATGAGCAGGGCGTCCCGGAAGAAGAAGTCGAAAGTGAAGTTCGTCGCATGCTGCGATTCGTGAATCTTGAAGATGCGATTGAGAAAATGCCGTCAGAATTGTCCGGCGGCATGCGGCGCCGTGTCGGCATCGCCCGCGCACTGGTCGGGGACCCGAAGATCGTTATGTTTGACGAGCCGACCGCCGGGCTCGATCCGCCGACCGCGCGCACGATTTGCGAACTGGCGATGAAGCTGCGCGATCTCGAAGATGTGTCGTCGATCTTCGTGACTCACGAAATGAACAATCTCGATTACCTAACGTCGGAATATGCCGTGGTGAACGAAGCCGGCGACGTCGTGTTTGAAAAAGAAGGCGAGAAGCTTTGTCTGATCAACAGCAAGGTCCTGATGATGCGCGACGGCAAGATAATTTTCAGTGGTACTGACGAGACTTTGCGCAAGGCGGAAGACCCTTACATTCATAGATTTCTGCGCGGACACTGAAGAGCAGGGAAAATGAAGGATGAACTCCTTTATTCGCTCCCGAGTCCCGACAAAATCAGAGAGGCACGGACGAAATGCGGTAAGTTCGAAGTGATGAACCGAATTGCAGTTTCATCCTTTCTTCCGCCTTCATCCTTGTTTTTATTATGCCAAAATCAACCAGGAACATCGGACTGAGCGAGCTGCGCGTCGGCTTGCTCGTATTTATCGCGCTCACGGTCCTCATCGTGCTGATCCTCAATGCTTCAGGCGAACTTAATCCCTTCAAGAGCCACCTGCACCTGCGCGCGCGTTTCGCCGACGCGAACGGCCTGCGCGAAGGTTCTGAGGTGCGCCTGGCAGGCGTAAAGATTGGTAAAGTCGATCGCATCCGGCTGCTTAGTCCGTCCGAAGTGGGCACTGGTCCGAACCCGCAGAAGATCGAAACCTTCCTGACGATTGATACCAAAATTGACGGCGTGCCCGCGACCGATCGCATCCGCAGCGATTCCACCGCGCAACAAGCGGCGCCCAGCATTCTGGGCAGCGAGATGATTGTCAACATCACCCCCGGCACTCCGTTGGGCCAACCGGTTACTGAAAATTTTCTGCTGCCGTCGACGGCCGGAAACACGATGAGCGATCTGGCCAACTCCGGAACTGAGCTGGCTCAAAAGCTGGGCAAACTTTCGGATCAATTGAACGAAGTGGTGGCCAATGTGCGCCAGGGCAAAGGCACGGTCGGCCGTTTGTTCAATGACGAGTCGCTCTACAACAATCTGAATGCGACCATTAGCGATGCCGAACAACTCGCCACCCAGATCAAAAGCGGTAAAGGCTCAGCCGGCAAGTTCATTTACGACGAAGAGCTCTATAACAACGCAAACGAGATCGCTGCCAGCCTGAAAAAACTCTCGGCCGATCTGACTGCGGGCCGAGGCACGGCAGGAAAACTGCTTGAAAGCGATGAGATGTACAACAAGATCAATCGCATCGCTGATCGCGTGAACCATTCGATGGACCAGATCGACCAGATCATCGCGGGCGTCAATCAGGGACAGGGCACGCTGGGCAAACTGATCAAGGACGAGGCGATTTATAACGACACGCGCACCGCCATTGCGCGCTTCAACACCACCACCGCGCGCATCGACAACCTAGCCGCCGGCGCCGAACGGGGCGAAGGCACCCTCGGAAAGCTAATCACCGACGAATCTCTCTACAACAACGTCAACAATCTTTCATCGGAAGGCGTGAAGATGCTCTACGACTTTCGCCAGAACCCGAAGAAGTATCTGACGATCAAGTTCCAGTTGTTCTAGCCTGGGAGCGCGGACGTCCTCGTCCGCAATGAGCGCGCAGCGCGAAAAAATAATCCGAGCAAATTTGGAGTGCGCCGGCAGATCGAAGCGGCGACGGCGCTTTGGATGTTGTCTGGCGCACTTAAATTGAAGGATCCAAAGCGGCGTCGCCGTTGCGGACAAGTCGGAACTTGCCCGCCGCACTGCTAAATCGCCGGCTTGCGCTGCGCGCTCGATGCGGACGAAGACGTCCGCGCTCCCAGCATCACCACCCCACGACCTGGCAACCATTGTTAATAATCGCGCGCTGGCCGCGTCTTTACTGAGGTCTCGGTCTTCGGCACTCCAAAGCCTACGTTGAAGCTCATGAGGGTTAATGACGATGAAATCGATTGAACCCTACTCTACGAACTCGAGTACCTCACGAATCTCTTCTCTATCCGCAATTGACAGGCGCCGTCCTGATTCTTCTGGGCGCTAAAGGTAATTCGCGCTGCGCGCCAGTGCGCATGAGCACGCTCTCAGCACATGGCCGTACAAGTGTGCGGAGCGCACGATCGCATAAAGCGCGGGGCGCAGGCCCCACGCAATCTTAAGAATCGCAAAGATCGCAAGCCTGACCCCAATCCTTAAGCCATGAAGTTCTTAAATGCGCTCTTTCAATAGTCGGCAACAGTTTCGGCTCAAGCTACCGTCCATCCTAATGTCGACTGACGAAGTCGGTCGGCAACGGCGGCGTGCTGGCCGGTGGCTGTCGATGCTTCGTCGCTTGTTCGAAGGCATAAGCTAATGCGATCAATCTCGGCTCGCTGAACGCGCGTCCCGTAAAGGTCACCCCGAATGGTGATGGATTCACGACCGCGCCAACCGGTGGAACGAAACCGCCCGGCACTACAATGCTCGGATAACCTGCCTTTGCCGGTGCAGCCGCGCCGCGGTTCTGCGGAAAGAGAATCGCGTCAAAGTCATCGTCCGTGCCTGGTATGCCATCCGGACCGTTGAAGACCGCGTCCAGGCCACCTCTAGTGAGCGCTAAATCCGTGGCCCGATCAGAAAGGTATCGCAGGGTGTCTGCACTTCCGGGGCTCGTATCGAGCTGCTCCGCGGCAAGAAAGATGGCCTGACCATATTTCAGCGCGACCGCTGCATGGGCGTTGTTGTAAGCGATGATATCAGCCAGCGTGTGGACCGGCGCGCTGGGACGAGTTGCCAGGTAATTGTTCAAATCATGCTTTTGACCGTACATCAGCACCGTCGAGCAAGTGGCCGGAGGAGGAAAAGAAGTGCAAATGCCGAACGCTGATATGGCAGCCTGATTAGGAATCTCGTACGGATCAGCCACGAACGCGCCTTCGCTCCGCAGCGCCGCGATCGCATCATTCAATATCTGCTGCTGTGCGGCCGAGAGTCCGATCCAGTAAGGCACGTGCGGCACGGCGATGCGCGCGCCGCGCAGGGCATGCTTGTCCAGGAATTTCGTGTAATCGCTGTGACAATTGCCGGGAATAAGACAGGGCGCCGTGGCGGCATCGTTGGGATCAAATCCGGAGATTGCGCTGAGGAGGATCGCCGCGTCAGTGACAGTGCGGGCCAGCGGCCCTGCGGTATCTTGATCGGCAGTAATCGGAAGAATCCCATGGCGACTTACCAGCCCCAGTGTCGGTTTGATGCCAACCACGCCATTGGCGGTCCCCGGACTCAGGATTGAACCCGACGTCTCAGTACCAATCGCGACGGTGACAAGATTTGCGGCGACAGCGATGCCGGGTCCCGAGCTGGAACCGCCCGGCGTCAGGACGGGCCGCCCATCACCACCTGGAAGCGGTCGCGGATCGTAGGGATTGAAGCCATAACCTCCCAGCGAACTATATCCTGCCGGCATGCCGATCGCGATGAAGTTGGCGAATTCCGTCAACGTTCCCTTACCGAGGATGATGGCGCCTGCATCCCGTAGCTGCTGCGTGATAAATGCATCGTCGGGCGGGGCCGATCCAGCGAGAGCCACCGAGCCGGCCGTGGTCGGCATATCTGCGGTATTGATGTTGTCTTTGAGCAGGACAGGAATGCCGAAGAGCGGCCCGTGCGCGCGACCGAGATGCCGATCACGGTCGCGGGCGCGCGCTTCGTCCAGCGAGTTCGCGTTAAGGTGAATGAATGAATTCAGGTTTGGTCCAGCGTGATCGTAAGCGTTGATGCGGTTGAGGTACATCTGCACTAGTTGTTCTGACGTGATCAAATGAGCCTGCAACGCCAATTGAAGCTGTTCGACTGTAGCTTCGACTAGCTGTAACTGGTTCGGTGTTCCAAATGGCGGCTGCGCAGCGACGGGCCTGGCGAGGAGGGCGATGACGGCTACGAGAATCAGCATAACTCGTTTCATAGGTAAACCTCCTTCTTGCTTAAACCGAAGACGCTGGAGTCTCGATTGGGGGAAGCCGATGCGGCAAATCGTTTCAGGGGTGGTGGTCAAAGCCGAACCGGCGCCTTGACTCGCGCTTCAGTGAAACTGGTGAATGAATTTTGATGGGGGACGCGAAGATTATCGCTGAGTGACTTCGCTGTCAATATCCAGAGGCTTTCGATCGCGTTCCGAAACGAGTGCGCGGAGCGCACGACACCTGCTCCTCAAGCTTGATCGATCACGGTCCAAACCGGGAGCGGTATTCCGACGAGGCCAGGAAGGCCTTGACCATCTCGGCCTGCAGGAAGTCACCGTTGAGCTGAATCAGCTTGTTCAGCCAGAAATCGTAACCGGCGAAGTTGTTGTCTGGCGCATCGTTCGGGGCTTTCGTGTGTAGACGGTTAGACGGGGTTTGCGATTCGTGCGATTCTTGGTCCCACCCGCTGACGCGGGTGGTACTGACTTCATCGCTGCGGAATCGATGAAATCTGAGGATTAGTTTTAAGCAGGCGCTTGCTTGGCGGGTTCTGCAGTAGAACGCGGAGCGCCGCCCATCCATTCCTGGAACCTCTCGAAGTAGACATAGACGACCGGGGTCAGGTAAAGCGTTAGAACCTGTGACACGATTAAGCCGCCAACCACGGCCAGTCCCAGGCCGCGACGCGCCGACGCGCCGGCGCCCCAGCCGAGCGCGATCGGCATTGTGCCCATCAGCGCCGACATGGTCGTCATCATGATCGGACGAAAGCGAATGACGCACGCCTCATAGATCGCCTGGCGGGCCTGCTCGCCTTCCCGGCGCTGTTTGTCGAGCGCAAAGTCAATCATCATGATGGCATTCTTTTTGACGATGCCAATCAGCATGATGAGCCCGACAAACGCATAGATATCCAGTTCGCGGCGAAAGATCATCAGCGTAAGTAACGCGCCCAACCCGGCGGAAGGAAGTCCTGAAAGAATCGTGAGTGGATGGATAAAGCTCTCGTACAAGACTCCCAGTATGAGGTAGATCACCAGCACCGCCACCAGCAACAGGAGCGTGAGATTTTGCAGCGACTGTTGAAAAACCTGCGCCGATCCCTGGAAAGTAGTGGTGATGGTAGCGGGCAGATTTTGTTTGGCCACGTTTTGAATTTCGGTCGTGGCCTGGCTTAACGACACCCCGGGTTTAAGATTAAATGAGATGGTGGTCGCCGGCATCTCACCGAAGTGGCTTACCTGGGCGGGTCCGACGGTGGTCTTAAAATTAGCGACCGCGCTCAAAGGCACCAGTTGACCCGTCGATGAGTGAATGTACAAACGGCCCAGGGCGGTCTTATCGGCCTGGAATTCCGGCTTAGCTTCCAGAATCACCTGATACTCGTTGGTCGGCATGTAAATCGTCGAGACCTGTCGCGCGCCGAAGGCATCGCCGAGCGCCGTTTGAATCTGCGCAATTGTGACGTTGTGGGCCGCGGCTTGTTTGCGATCGATTTCGACATTAATCTGCGGCGTGTTGACCTGCAGGTTGCTGTTGACGTCCTGCAGGATCGGCATCTGACGCATCTTTCGTTCGAGGAGGCTGGAGTTGTCGATCAAATCGGCGGTGCTGGACGCCTGCATCGTTACCTGATAACTGCTGCGGCCAAAACCACCGCCGACGTTTAGTGACGGTGGGTTTTGTAAGATCACGCGCAGGCCCGCCTCGCGCGAGACCTTGGGCCGTAATTCCTCAATCACCTCGTCGGCACTGAGCTTGCGCTGATTCAGAGGCTTGAGGCCGATAAAAATCGTGCCGCTGTTGCTGCCATTGTTTCGGCCACCCGAACCAACGGACGAGGCATACGACTCCACATTCGGATCATTCTTAATAATCTCTGCGATTCGGTTCTGATGTTTGATCATGTCGTCGAGCGAAATGCCCTGCGCAGCCTCGGTATTGCCGAACAACAGGCCGGTATCGCCCGTGGGGATAAAGCCTTTGGGCACCGCTCCAAACAGATAAAAAGTAAAAACTGCCAGAATCAAACTGATCGCGATGGTGAACAGCGGATGTATCAGCACGCCGCGCAGCGTCCACTCATAGAACTGCAGCACGCGGTTGTAAATGCCTTCGGTGAATCCCCACCAGCCGCGACGTTTGACTTTGCCCTCGTGCTGCGGGTCCTCGTGCAGTGCACTCTCGCGGATCGAAGATGCCTTCAGCAACCTGCTCGCCAACATTGGTGTCAGTGTCAGGGAAACAATTCCCGAGACCAAAATTGCGACACTAATGGTGATGGCGAACTCGCGAAACAGGCGGCCGAGAATTCCGCTCATGAATAGGACCGGGATGAACACCGCCACCAGCGACACGGTCATCGAGACAATCGTGAATCCGATTTCACGCGAGCCGTTCAGCGCCGCTTCCATCACGTTTTCGCCCATCTCAATGCGGCGCACGATGTTTTCGAGCATCACTACGGCGTCATCGACGACAAAACCGACAGACAAAGTAAGGGCCATCAACGACAGATTATCGAGGCTGAATTTCAGCAGGTACATCACCGCGAACGTGCCGACGATCGAAGTCGGCAAGGCGAGTGTTGGAATGATGGTCGCACGCACATTTCGCAGAAAGAGAAAGATCACCATCACGACGAGCGTCATGGCAAGCACCAGCGAAAACTGCACGTCATCAACCGATTGCCGGATGGAGATCGAACGATCGTTGAGGATGTCGAGATTGACTGAGGCCGGCAGTTGTTGTCTGAACTGTGGGATGAGCGCCTTGATGGCGTCGACTACCGCAACCGTATTCGTCCCCGGCTGGCGTTGCACCGCCATCGTCACACTGCGGCGGCCGTTGAACCAGCTCGCGGCTTTGTTGTTCTCGACGCTATCGAGGACATTCGCAACCTCTTCCAGGCGCACCGGCGATCCATTGCGATACGCGACGATTAGGGTACGAAACTGCGAGGCATTATCGAGAGCTACATTCGTCTGGACCGTGAGATTCGAATACTTTCCGTAAAGCGTGCCCGTAGGCGTATTGGGGTTGGCGTTCCGAATGGCGCTATCGACATCGTCGACCCCGATGCCCTTGTCCGCGAGTGCGTTCGGATCCATCTGGATGCGCACGGCATATTTCGTCGCGCCATAGACCTGGACCTGCGAGACACCATCGACCATCGAGATGCGCTGCGCAATCAGGGTCTCGGCGTATTCGTCAATCTTCTGCAGGGACAGAACGTCTGAATTCAGCGCGAAAAATAGAATCGGGCTGTCCGAAGGATTCGACTTGCGCAGGCTCGGTGGCGTGGGCATGCCCGGCGGTAATTGTGGCAGGGACGCCGAAATCGCTGTCTGCACATCCTGAGCAGCAGCGTCGATGTTGCGGCTCAGATTGAATTGCAAAGTGATCGAAGTTGAGCCTTGCGAATTGGTTGAATTGATCGAGTCGATACCGGCAATGCCTGAGAATTGCCGCTCGAGCGGCGTGGCCACCGAGGCTGCCATGGTCTCGGGATTAGCTCCGGGCAGGCTGGCGTTGACATTTATGGTGGGGTAATCGACGGTTGGCAGATCGCTGACCGGCAACGCCGTGTAACCAATCAGGCCAAACAAGACAATCCCGACCATCACCAGCGTCGTCGTGATTGGACGCTGAATGAAGAGTTCGGAAATCCCGCGCCGGTGATCGGATTTAGACTTCTTAAACATCAGACTACATCGCGTATGCGATGAAATGATTTTAGCCGTGGGCTTCAGCCCACGGATTGCTAGTGACTGGAGCGCAACCGTCTCGGTTGCAGCCGAACCGATAACGAAGCTTGCAAGCGAGGACGCTTGCGCTCCAGTCTATTACCCTCACGCCACCGCCGGTTCGCGCCGCCGTCTTCTCGCAAACCATTCCTGCATCCGCTCGAAATACAAATAGACGACCGGCGTCAAGTACAACGTCACGACTTGCGAAACGCACAGGCCGCCAACTACTGCCAGTCCCAATCCCCGGCGCGATGCAGCGCCGGCGCCCCAACCAAGCGCGATTGGCAGCGTGCCCATCAGCGCCGCCATCGTGGTCATCATGATGGGACGGAAACGGATGAGGCATGCCTGGAAGATCGCATCTTCGGCCGGCTTGCCTTCTTCGCGTTGAGACGTCAAGGCAAAGTCGATCATCATGATCGCGTTCTTCTCGACAATGCCAATTAACATGATGAGCCCGACGAACGCGTAAACGTCCAGCTCGCGTCCGAAAACCAGCAGCGTCAGCAATGCGCCCAGTCCGGCCGAAGGCAGCCCGGAGAGAATCGTGAACGGGTGAATGAAACTCTCGTAGAGAATTCCCAGCACCAAATAAATTACCAGCACGGCCACGAGCATCAGCAGGGTCAGGTTCTGCAACGATGATTGAAAGATTTGCGCGGTGCCCTGAAAGCTGGTGGTAATCGTTCCCGGTAAGGTTTGCTTCGCCAGGGCCTGCACCTGATCGGTGGCCGCGCTCAACGAAACACCTGAACGCAGGTTAAACGAAATCGTTGCCGACGGAAGCTGGCTCAGGTGATTAACCAGCAATGGGCCCACGCCGCGCGAAAACGTGGCGACGGTGCTTAACGGCACCAGCCGGCTGGTAGTTGTTTGCCCGGGCTGCGTCAGTCCCGCCGGAGGTTGCAGCGAATTGACGGCCGGCGCCGATGCTTGAGCTACGGCATTCTGTACCTGGGCGACGGAACTGGCCGTCGCGGGCGATGCGGTCGAATGAATATAGAGATTTCCGAGGGCCGTGGGATCCTGCTGGTACTCGGGCTTGACCTCCATAATCACCTGGTATTCATTCGAGGTCGCATAGATCGTCGAGATTTGTGGTGTGCCGTACGCGTCGTTGAGCGCGTTCTCGATTTGCTGCACCGTCACGCCCACCGCCGCGGCTTTGTCCCGATCGATATCGACATTAAGCTGCGGGTTCCTGATTTGAATATCGCTGGTCACGTCAAGCAACCCCGGCAAGTCGGCCATCTTGGCGAGCAGCTTGTTCGCGTTCGCATAAAGCTCGTCTCGATCAGGACCTTGCAGCGTCAACTGGTAAGGGCTCTTGGTCACCTGGCCGCCCACCTGGACGAGTGGCGGGTTCTGCAAAAAGATGCGCATCCCGGGAACAGTGGTGACTTTAGGTCGCAGATCATTGATGATCGCTTCGACGTCTTTCTTACGCTGATTAACTGGTTTGAGTAACACGAGGATGTTTCCGGTGTTGCTCGCCGCGCTGATGTCACTTTCCCCGACCGTCGAAAGCACGCCGACCACGTTAGGATCCCGGCGAATGATATCGACAATCTGCTCCTGGTGCCGCGACATTTCGGTAAACGAAATGCCTTCGGCCGCTTCCGTGTATCCGACAATCTGAGCGGTGTCGTCGTTCGGAATAAAGCCTTTGGGAATGATGTAGAACAACGCGATGGTGATCAGAAACAGCACGCCGCAGATCGCCAGCGTCAGGGCCCGATATTCGAGGGCGACCTGCAAGGTCCATCGGTAGCCGCCCACCAGCCAGTCGTAACCACGCTCAGTTGCCTCCCAGAATTTTCCGTGTTGCAGCTTAGCCGTCGAGGTCTCCGGTTCACTCAAATCCGAGCCATTTGCGCGCCCGCCCGCTACCGCAGGCGGTTCTGACCCCTTATGCGCAAAAGCCTTCAGGATGCGGCTGCAAAGCATGGGCGTGAGGCTCAGCGAAACAAATCCCGAAACCAGAATCGCGACGCTAATAGTGATCGCGAATTCGCGAAAGAGCCGGCCCAGGATTCCGCTCAGAAAGAGCACGGGAATGAAGACCGCGACCAGCGAAACCGTCATCGACACGATGGTAAATCCAATCTCACGCGAGCCTTTCAGCGCGGCCTCCATCGCACCTTCGCCCGCTTCCATCCGGCGCACGATGTTTTCAAGCATCACGACCGCGTCGTCAACGACAAAGCCCACCGACAGCGTCAGGGCCATCAGAGAAAGATTGTCGAGACTGAATCCGAGCAGATACATGATCGCGAACGTGAACACAATCGAAGTTGGCAAAGCCAGCGTGGGAATGAAGGTCGCGCGTACGTTCCGCAGGAAAAGAAAGATGACGAGCACTACCAGGCCGATCGCCAACAGCAGCGAGAACTGCACGTCATTTACTGATTCGCGAATTGATTCGGAGCGATCGTAGAGCACGTCCAGTTTGATTGACGCCGGCAGTTGCTGACGGAACGACGGCAGCAGACCGCGAATCGCATCAACAACTGCGACGGTGTTGGTGCCGGGCTGACGTTGAATCGTCAAGGTCACCACCTGTTGCCCGTTGTAGCGGCTGGCCAGCCGATTGTTCTCGACGCTGTCAACGACGTTGCCAAGATCGCGCAGGCTTACCGGCGCACCGTTGCGGTAAGCAACGATCAATTGGCGGTATTCTTCGGCATTTGTCAGTTGACCATTCGCCTGCACCGTCAGGTTCTGATGGATGCCATACAACGTGCCAACCGGCAGGTTTGTGTTGCCGCGCTGCAAAGCTGTCGCAACATCATCGATGCCGATGCCGCGGGCCGCCAAAGCCGACGGGTCAACCTGTACGCGCACGGCGTACTTCTGTTCGCCGGTGACGAGCACTTGCGCGACGCCGCTAATCGTGGAGAGTCTTTGCGCCAACGTCGTGTCCGCGTACTCGTTGACTTTCGATAGCGGCAGCGTTGGAGAGCTGACCATCAAATACACAATCGGCTGATCAGCCGGGTTTACTTTCTTCAGCGTCGGCTGACTAGGCATTCCAGTCGGCAGCTGGCGCGAGGACTGCGCAATCGCTGTCTGTACATCCTGAGCCGCGGCGTCTATGTTCCGGCTCAGATCGAATTGGAGAGTGACTTGAGTGTTGCCGAGCGTGCTGGTTGAACTGACCGTGTTGAGACCGGCTATCGTAGAGAATTGGCGCTCCAGCGGGGTGGCCACCGAGGAGGCCATGGTTGCGGGACTGGCGCCCGGGAGTTCGGCCGTGACCTGAATCGTCGGGTAGTCAACGTTCGGGAGATCGCTGACCGGCAGCGCGCGATAGCCAATCAGGCCGAACAGCACGATGCCGGCCATGATGAGCGTCGTGGTGATCGGCCGCTGGATGAAGAGTTCAGACATCGAAAACTGAAAATTGAAAAGTGCAAAATGCAAATTGCGAACGGCGGAGTAATTCATCAACCGTCACGTGTTTTCGCCTCCGTCAATTTGCAATTTGCATTTTTCGATTTCTAATTTGCAATGGATCTCTTCACGGATTCTGTCCACCTCCGCCGCGACGACCTCCGCCCCCGCCTTGCCCTTGACCCTCTCCGGCGCCCGGCGTTTGGCCCGACTGTCCTTGATTCTGGCCGCCCTGATTTTGATCGCCACGCTGGCCGCGGCCGCCGCCCTGACCTTGCCCCTGACCTCTAACTTGATATTTCGCTCCGGGCACCAGACGGAGTTGACCGTCAGTCACGACCTGCTCACCGGGCTTCAAGCCATCTTCGATGACGGTCATTGATTCGACGGTGGTGCCGGTCTTAACGGTACGCATTTCGACTGTGCCGTCGGGCTTGGCGACATAGACGAATGACTTATCCTGTCCGATCTGCACCGCTGGCGAGGGAACGACGATCGCCTGGGTGTCGATTCCGAGGGTCAGCACTACATTCACGAACTGGCCGGGGTACAAGCGACGATCCTCATTAAAAAAGGTCGCCTTTAATCGCACCGTTCCGGTAGTCGGATCGACGGTGTTGTCAACCAAAGACAATTTACCCTTCGAGGGATTCGATTCGTCGCCCGGAACCTCGCCGTCAACGGTCAAGCCTTCCTTGCCTGAGGCCTGGCGGATACGGACCAGGTCGCGCTCCGGCACCGAAAAAGTTACGTAAATCGGCGAGGCGGTCGTGATCGTGACCATCGGCGTGGTGTCGTTGGCGCGGACGAGATTGCCGGTCGTCACGACCAGGTTTCCAGTCTTGCCGTCGATCGGCGAGCGAATAGTGGTGTAGCTGAGCTGGACGCGCGCGTTTTCGACGTTGGCCTGTTCGGCTTTCTGCGCCGCCTGCAAATTCGCCACAGCAGACTGATCGGCGCGCACGGTCGCTTCGTCTGCCTTCAACTTGGCTTCGTCGTTATCGTATTGTTCGCGAGGAATTACGCCGGCTTCCACTAGAGCCGTGTCGCGTTTTGCGATCACGCGATCGTTGTTCAGCGTGGCAGTGTCTTTCTCGACGATGTCCTGGCCCTGTCTCACTGAGGCCATCGCTTTAAGAAGGTTGGCTTCGGCCTGACTCAGTTGCGCCTGGAGGGGCCGCGGATCAATCGTAAACAGCACCTGGCCCTTTTTGACTTCCTGTCCCGGCGTAAACGTTACGCTCATCAGAGTTCCTTCCACCTGCGAGCGAACCGCGACCGTCGTCATCGGTTCAACGTTGCCGATGCTCTTGATTTGAACTGGGACGTCCTGCTGCGTGACCGGGGCCACTTCGACGGGAACAACTTCTCCGGCGCCAGCCCGCCCACCACGACCGCCGGCTCCAGATGTTGCCGCCCGGTCGCCGAAAAATCGGTACAGCACAACCAGCACCACCACCAACAACACGATGCTAACTATCTGGATGATGCGGGCGCGCGTTTTCCCCCGCCGTGGGGTGTCTGAGACTGCCACCGCTTTGCTTGTATGTGCCGCTGTTGATTCCTGGTATTGACGCTCTGCAGGTCGTGGAAATTCTGTAGATACTTGTTGTTCCATCACGATTCGTCGGAGACCCGTGACCGAGGCTCCAGTGTCGTGCTTCCGCTCCTCGAATCGAGTTGAATCTGCCGAGATTTCACTTATGGTCGCACAAGTATCAACGCTCCAGCAAAGACAGTGGTTACACGAACTACGGTTGCCACAAAATCTTTACACAGCCTTTCTGCGGGCACGGTCGTCCTCCCGGCCCGCGAAAGACGCGCAAGAGGCGCGTGGGACATCTTAATGGGCTTGACTTAGACGGGTTCAGTAATAAGATTGTCGCCGCATCTTTCCTGCTGGAAACCTGAAAGTGAGTAAGCCAATGACATCCAATAACCGTGTTTCACGCCGATACGTGTCACTCGTCTGCACGGCTGCGTTGATTGTCACCACACTGGTCCACGCCGTCGCCCAACAGCCCGCGGCCACCAAACGGCCGATTACGCACAAGGACTACGACACCTGGCACTCGATTCAGTCGCCCCAAATTTCGCGGAACGGAAAATTTGTGGCCTATGGCTATATGGCCCAGGATGCCGACAGCGAGGTGGTCGTCCGCAATGTCGCCAGCGGCAGTGAATGGCGCGCAGCCCGCGGCTATCATCCGCCGCTACCGCCGCCCGATGATCCCGGGGCCGCGCCCGGCGAGTTCCAGGCAAATCAATCGCGTCTGATCCGGCCCGTCTTCACGGCTGACAGTCACTTTGTGGTTTTTACTATTGAGCCGGCAAAGGCGGAACTTGCCAAGGCAAAGAAAGCCGGCAGCGGCCCCGCCGCAAGGGACGGCGCAGCTGCAAACTCTGCAACCAGAGATGCGAATCTGCCCAAGAACGCTCTCGGCATTATGGATCTTTCGAACGGGCAGGTAGCACGAATCGAGCGAGTAAAAAGTTTTCAGGTCCCGGAAGATGGCAGTGGATTCATCGCTTACTTGATGGAAGCAAAGCCCGCCGCTCCGCCGGCGAGAGAAGGCAGCGGCGCCGCCGCGCCCAGGGAGAGCCCGACCTCACCCGAAGAATTGGACGATCAGGATGATGCGGTGCAGCGGCCGCAGACCGGCGGCACACGTCCGGCGGCGCGTGGTTCGAAGAAGGAATACGGCACCGACCTCGTAATTCGAAACACGACCACCGGAGCTGAGCGAACGATCACTGATGTGCTGGATTTCAGTTTCAGCAAAGATGCGAAGACGCTCGTTTACACCGTCTCTGCAAAGAATGAAGACACCAATGGCATCTATGTGCTCTCGCCGCAAAGCGAGGCTGCGCCGGCGGCGCTGCTTTCCGGTAAGGGCAAGTATCAAAAACTGACGTGGGATGAAGATCAGACTGAACTGGCGTTCATCAGCGATCATGACGACCAGCAATCAAAGCAACCGCAGTTCAAAATTTATCTCTGGGCACGCGGCAGCAGCGCGCCCGTTACGCAGGGGAATGATCGCAATCACGCTTCATCGGCGCCTGCGACTGCTTCCGAAATCGTCTCGAGTTCCTCGCCGGGCTTCCGCAAAGACTTCGTCGTCAGCGACAAAGCCAACCTCAGCTTTTCGCTTGATGGCTCGCGATTAT
Organism: Acidobacteriota bacterium; assembly: GCA_046728235.1. Taxonomy (GTDB): domain Bacteria; phylum Acidobacteriota; class Blastocatellia; order Pyrinomonadales; family Pyrinomonadaceae; genus UBA11740. Next base: position 2,094 of record JBKPEE010000076.1, on the reverse strand, counting down.
TTCTGGGCGCGGCGCCACCGCCCGAACCTGAGAAGAGCGCCGATGACGAGACGCTCGCCGATGAAAAAGTCCTCGTCGACCTGTGGCATTGGAAAGACGATTACATTCAGCCGATTCAGAAAGTGCGCGCGGAACAGGAACGACAGCGATCCTATCGTGCGGTGTATGACGTCAAGGGAAAGAAGTTCGCCCAACTCGCCGACGAGAAGATGGAGACGCTCGTGCCCTCTACGGACGGACGGCTGGCAATTGGATCGGACAATCGCGCCTACCGGGTCATGAGCGATTACGATCCCGGCCTGACTGATTTCTATCTGGTGAACGCCGACACGGGTACGCGCAAGGTCGTTACAGAGAAACAGCGCTTCAACGTCTCGCTGTCCCCGGGTGGCAAGTACGCGATCTATTTCGACGGCAAAGACTGGACCAGCTATGCCATCGCCAGCGGGAACAGGGTGAACCTGACAAAGAGCCTCGGCGTGAACTTCTTCAACGAAGACAACGACACGCCGGAACTTCCGAATGCCTACGGCATCGCCGGCTGGACCAGAGATGATCACGAGGTGCTGATCTACGATCGTTTTGACATTTGGCAGGTATCGCCGGACGGCGGCGGCGCCAAGGACCTCACCGACGGCGTGGGCCGCCGCGACCATCTCCAGTTCCGCTACGTCCGGCTGGATCAAAGAGAGCGCTCGATCGATCCGGCGAAACCTCTATTGCTGCACGCGGAAAATCAAGAGACGCGAGATTCCGGATTCTACCGCGATCGGATCAACGGCGGTTTGCCGGAAAAGCTGATCATGGGCGCGAAGGATTACAACAACCCGACCAAAGCCAAAGACGCGGACGTCTTGCTGTTCACGGCGTCGCGTTTCGATGAATTTCCCGACATCTGGGTGACGGACTCGAGTTTCAAAGCCCCAAAAAAAATCAGCAACGGCGACGCGCAACGCGCGCAGTTGAATTGGGGCACAGCTGAGTTAATGAACTTCAAGAACACGGACGGCGTGCCGTTGAAGGGCCTGCTGCTGAAACCGGAGAACTTCGATCCCAAAAAGAAGTACCCGATGATCGTTTACATCTATGAACGTTTGTCGCAGGGGCTGCACGCTTTCCATAATCCGGCTCCGGGAACGTCAATTAATCCGACCTACTACGTCAGTAACGGCTATCTGATCTTAATGCCGGACATCGCCTACACGACCGGCTATCCCGGGCGAAACGCTTTGCAGTGCGTCCTGCCGGCGGTGCAGGCCGTCGTCGACAAAGGATTCGTCGACGAGCGGAACATCGGCATCCAGGGTCACAGCTGGGGCGGTTATCAGATTGCCTACATGGTCACGCAAACGAACCGCTTCAAGGCGGCCGAAGCGGGCGCCGCAGTGGCGAACATGACCAGCGCCTACAGCGGCATTCGCTGGGGGACGGGCCTGCCGCGCCAGTTTCAGTACGAGCATTCACAATCGCGCATTGGCGGGTCGCTTTGGGAGTATCCGATGCGATTCATCGAAAACTCACCGCTGTTTCATATCGACAAGGTGCAGACGCCGTTGCTCTTGATTAATAACGATGAAGATGATGCGGTGCCCTGGTACCAGGGAATCGAGTTCTACCTCGGGCTGCGGCGGCTGAACAAAGAGGCGTACATGTTCAGCTACAACGGAGAGAAGCACGGCCTGCGCAAACGAATCAATCAGAAGGACTACACGCGACGACTGCAGGAATTCTTCGATCACTTTTTGAAAGGCGCCCCCGCGCCTGAGTGGATGGAGAAAGGCATTCCGTATTTGCAGCGCGAGAAGGAGAAAGAGAAGTATCGGGTAGCAGATAGCACGCCGGAGGCCCGGCCGTAAGGCTGCCAAATGGCGGGCAGAGGCCACGTTGAAGCAGTGAACGCCGGAGGCGTTAATTAATTCCAGCCCAGGGTTGCGCGCGCCAGCGCGCTACCCTGGGTTTTGAGCAAACCTTCGTTCGCAACCCTGAAAGGGTTGCCGAGGGATTTCTCCCGCAGAGACGCCCGTTGGATTCGCGAATCCCGGATTCACAGTAGATTTCATTCGCTCTTAGCCAGATTCTGAGAGAGCTCACGAA
>JBKPEE010000075.1:0-26294 GCA_046728235.1 Acidobacteriota bacterium | reverse complement strand
ATGATGGACTGAGCGATGGTCGGGTTGGGGGGAAATGGGTTCGCTCATTTTGGAGTGCGGCGGCTTGACGAAGCTTTGTAATCAGGGCCGTGCTTTTAGGTGCGCGGATATTGGCTGAATGAAAAAGCGGCGTCAAGCTCCCGCACTCCAAACTTACTAGACACCGACGCGACGTTCCAGGTCGTTCCAGCGCGGGTCACTGTGCAGTGATTCCATCATGGGTTCAAGCTTTAAGAACGGTATAAAGAGGCTATTGATGTATTTTGGTGTTAGGGGGCGGGATTCGAATTCGCACCCTCTACGAGGAATGAATTTTAAGTCTGTTTCGGCGGCTGTGGGGCTCCTTCTCGTTGCGGTTCAACAGACAGTCCGAACATGCACGATGACTATCCAGTCGTCAAAACATTTCCAACTCCGACCTCCGCATAACTAGTGCGGAGGTCACTGGTTTGATTCACTCTTCTTCGCAATTCCGAACTAAGTTTCTTTAGGTTTTCCAGTCGGTGACAATGAGAGACGTGCGCATCAAAACAGCGACCTTCGCATTGTTTACGTCAATCTCACGCCAAGTGAAATTTCGACCGAATTTCGGTGTAGCTGTAACTTGCTGAAAACAAGGGCGTTATTGGTGGAGCAGAGGGGGATCGAACCCCTGGCCTCCGCATTGCGAACGCGGCGCTCTGCCAAACTGAGCTACTGCCCCACGCGGAAAACGATACTACCGTTTCAAGGGTTGGGTTTCAAGTTTCGGGCTAATGGACAAGATGTACCGGATTTGCATGATTAGATGAAGCGCTACAAAAGGAATTGTCTTTCGGCCTCGGCGACTTACCCAGGACTACGGGCGGATGCTAACCACGGTACGGCCGCGGTAGCAGCGCTGGTTGTAAGTCATGTCAATCCTGTCTGCTGATCTTTATCTAGTAGGGTAAGGCAAAGGACGTCAGCTTACCTTTTTTGAATCATGTCAATCCTGTCTGCCGATCTTTATCTGGTAACGGGGTGGAGGGGACGCCAGCTAACTGGGGCCGCGCGCGCAATCTGCGCGGCCACGCGCACGTTGTTCTCCAGCAGAGCAATGTTGGCTCGTAGCGTGGCTCCCTCGCTTCGCTCAGACATCCGCGCCAGCAGAAATGGCGTCACCCCGCGACCCGTGATCTTTTTTCCTTCTGCTTCGCGCAGAGCTTCGCGGAGCACTTGTTGTAAGAGTGAATTCTCGACTTCGGCCTCGGCCGGCACCGGCACGGTCACGAGCAGGGCTGATTGCAGATCAAGCTCCCGCTGGGCCTCCGAAATCTTCACCACCTCCGCCGCTGAATCGCAGCGCACGTCAACCGGCAATCCGCTGGTTCGCGAATAGAATGCGGGCAGTTCGTCACAACCGTAACCAACCACGGTGACGCTGTGCGTCTCAAGCCATTCGCGCGTGGCCGGCAGATCCAGGACTATTTTCGCCCCCGAACAGACAACGATCATCGGTGTGCGCGCGAGTTCGGGTAAGTCTGCTGAAACATCGGGCAAAGGCCCGCGATGTACGCCACCAATTCCCCCAGTCGCGAAGACGCGGATTCCGGCGCGATGCGCAATCCACATCGTTGACGCTACGGTCGTGGCCCCGTTCCATTTGCGCGCGACGCCGGCCGCAAGGTCGCGAGTGCTCAGTTTTTTCACATCACGAGCTTCGGCGAGAGTTCGGATCTCATTTTCATTGAGGCCAACGCGTAATTCGCCGGAGAGCATCCCAATAGTTGCAGGCACCGCGCCGTAGCTGCTAACCAGGCTTTCAAGTCGCACCGCCGTTTCAAAGTTTTGGGGCTGCGGCAGCCCGTGTGCAATGACGGTTGACTCCAAAGCAACGAGCGGCTGCTTACGCGTGATCGCGTCTGCAACTTCTTTGCTCAAATGAAGCGATTCGACAAACGACATTCGCAAACCTCATGAGGAATCACGCTGTGAGACACGGAAGCATGCAACTATACCTGATGATCCTCGTGCTGGTGTTACCCGGCACCACTGCTACGGCTTCAACGTTACGAGAAAAGCTTGAACAGCATACTCACTACGTCCCAGCCGGCAACACGGTACGCGATCAACTGATCGACGTGGCGCAACACTTTCACATACCGCTGGCTATTGAGTGGCTGGCGGACGAAAACGAACCGCCTCCGCCCAAACTGGCGAGCGATGAACGCCCCTTGCGCGAATTGCTTAAGGCCATAGTCGATCAGTCACCTCGCCACCAAATGCTCATTCATGATCGACTGGTGTATATATTTCCGCCCGCGGTGGTCAGCAGTAATTTGAATTTTCTCAATCTGCGCCTTCCCGGCTACCACATAACTAACGAGTCAATACTTGGCGCGAATAATGAGCTGCAACTCTGCATCAACGAAAAACTCTACCCACATCTTTACGATGGCGGATATGCCGGTGGATACGGTGGCCCTCCGGGCTTGCTGTGGAAAAAGAATATAAGTCTCTCGCTTGATAACCGCACAATTCGCGAGATACTCGACGAGGTAGTCATTCAAAGTGGCCTGGTTCTGTGGATTGTGGAGTTGACTCCCGATGAACTGAAAGGCGATAAGCCGAAGTGGATCGGTATTCCTCTCAATGACTACGGCCACTCACCATTAAGCGGGCGTTGGCATTTTCTGCTGATAGTTCCGGAAGAAGGCGCTAGCGCCTCAGGTTCTAACGGACTTCCTTAAGCGAAACGACGTCCCGCCCTCAGTACCTTTCACCCAGGCGACGTCTGCGTCAATCATGCTCGCGCGGGCGCGCACGTTTGCTACGCCGCGACCTGACTTCCGTTTTGCGTCTGCTTCGTCAAAGCCGCGCCCGTCGTCATCGATCCGCAATAAGAATTCGCCAGCTTCAGACACTCGCGCGCTCATCAGGACATGTTGCGCGCCTGAATGACGGCAAATGTTACTCAATGCTTCCTGCGCGATGCGATAAATCTGAATCTGCGCGCTGGGCGGTAAGTTGAGCTTCTCGTCCAAACCATCATCACAACTGTAGTGGTAATCAAACTTACAATCCGGCGCGGCATGCTCGACGGCATGCGATAGAGCGAATTGCAGGGCGGCTGAGAGGCCCACGTTTTCCAACGCCGAAGGACTCAAGTCCTCGCAAATGCGACGGACTTCATGCGAGATCGATTCAATCTCAGCGCGCAGTGCGCCCGGCTGTGAAGGCGCGCGATTGGGCCGCGCGTCGCTCGCTCTGGTTGCGGGAAGTTGATCCACCAGCAATGCCAGATGGCGCAAATCCGCCAGAGTCTGATCGTGAAGATCGCGCGCGATGCGACGGCGTTCAGTTTCAGTTTCATTCGCGAGCTGCAGACGTGCGCTCGCCAGTTCACGGTTAGCGGCGGCAAGTTCGGCGCTGGTCCGATGAATCCGGCGGTTCTGAAAATAGCCCCAGCCCAGAGCGATCAAGGCGAACAGCAAAAGCACCGCGAGCGCCGTAGAGGTCCAGGGAAACGGCGCGCGCGCCACCGTGAACTCAAACGAGAGCGGCACCGCCGGCGTCAAATCTTTGGTGAACGCGCGAGCGACGACTTTGTAAGTTCCCGGCGAAAGTTTTTCCATCGCGAACTGCGAGTCGTGCGCCAGCTTCTCGCGAATGATCTTGCCGGAACGATCGTAGAGCGCGAACGCATATTGAAACTGTTCCGGGAATGTGCGACTGCTGATAGCCGTCACGTCCAACAGCAGGCTATTCTGCGGGTAATCCAGCTGCAGGGGATGGGAAAGTTCCGCCGGCTGATGAATACGCTGACTGATTACTCGTGCCGGTAAGACGGTGGGCGCCACCTGAGATGATCGATATCGCACGACGCCGCGGTTGGTGCCGGCGATCAGGCTCTCAGCGCCCTGGTCTGACCTCTCTGAAACAACGGCAAACACAAGTTGCGAGGGCAGGCCTTGCTCGACGTCCAGGCGCGAAACAACGGGCCCGAATTGATCGTCGAGCACGACCTTTATCAAACCATTGCCCACGGTCGCGCACCAGATCTGTTTGGCATGAACATCGTCAGCGCTGACACTCAAGCTGCGCGCCTTGATTCCGGGAGCGATGTCCTTCAATTCGCCGGATCGGAACAGGAACAACCCTTTGGTTGAGGCGATCCAGACACCCGAGTCATCGGAGACGAGCGACCAAACAGCATCGCCTTTTAATTTCTCAAGCGCCGGTTCAGTAGTTGTTTGTTTGCCATCGAACATGAAGAGGCCCGCGCTCGCCGTTCCGATTAGCAGCCGATCGTTTGCGTCTTTGCCCAGGCTGGTGATTTCGCGCAGATGGTTGTCGGCGTTTGTTTCCGGCCAGACGAGCGCCCGCTGCGACCCCTGCAGCTTCTCAACTCCGTAGCCGTAGGTCCCGATGTAAGTTGTGCCGGCGACATTCACGATGGCGCGAACGCTGTCCTGATCTGACGATGCCGCGATGCGGGTGAAGTTTGCATCATTGTTCGGTGAAGACGCGAACAGGCCACTGGCGGTCCCTATTAATGCGCGGCCACTCGTATCTTCTCCGATCGCGTAGACGATGCGGCGGCCAATTTGCTCAACGTTGGTCCATCTCTTCTCAGCGTCAGTCGCATACAACCCGGAGTTGGTTCCCGCGAGCAAGCGCCCCCGCGAAGTGCGAAGCAGGGCGCGTACATAATTGGCATTCGCATCTTCGCTGATGGCTTCCGCGCGCATGGCGTTCGGATCGTAGCGGCAGACACCTTTGTCGGTAGCGAACCAAACAACTTCTTCAGCGTCGACAAAGATGCCCGAGACGTGATCCGAACGAAGCGCGCCACCGGTACCTTCGAAGCTGAACTTCTCAATCACTTTTCCATTCTGCAAATGAAATGCGCCGTGCCCGTCGGTGGCGACCCACATGTCGTCGCCTGAGCCGCGCACGATCGCGGTTACGGCACCGGTCGGTGCGTTTGTTTTTGCCGGTTTCAGCGGATCGCTACTGTCGAAAAGGGCATTGTCTTCGCCACGCGTTTGCGCGCCGGCCCAAAGGTGCGCTTGCGTATCTGTCGCCAGCGCGTTGATGAAATAACTGCGCGGCTTGCTGACGATCTCTTTGGCTTCACCGTTTTCGATTAGCAAGACGCCGCGGCTTTGCGTGCCCGCGTAAAGCTTGTCACCGGCCATGGCCAGGCTGGTGATCTTTAGTGAGCCAGGATGGTCTTTGTCAGCGCTCGGTAAAGGCTGCTCAGGAATCGCGCGGACCGTGAATATGACGGCGGTCTGTCTCTCGGCATCTGTGAGCGCCAAGCTCGATGGATTCTTTACCTGCGCCTGACAATCGAAGATCTGACCGTTTTCGCTGGCCATGATCGCGCGATTTTTTTGCGGCGTGATGATCGCAGTTATGACCTTGCCGGCTGTCTCCTTAATCGGATCGATTCGTCCGTTTCCCATGCGTGCCGCACCGTTATCAGTGCCGATCCACAGCGCGCCCGAATCATCTGTCTGCAAAGCCAGCACGCGACCTACCGGCAGGCCCTCATCATTGATTGCGCTTATGCGCCGCCCGTCATACCGCGCCAGTCCGCCATCAGTGGCAAACCAGGTCACGCCAAACTCAGTCTGCGCAATTGCGTGCGCGCGATCAGACGGCAACCCGTGAAACGAAGTCACTGCGCCCCACTGGTGCAGGTTCGGCGGCGGTGTCGGCGAGGGGGAAGGAGATGGAGCTGGCGTCGGAGTTGGTGTCGGAGTTGGTTGAGTTTGAGAAAAAGCAGCAGGTAGTAAGCAGAGGGCAGAAAGCAGTAACCACGAAATCACACGAAACGAGATCGGTGTTTGTTCGTGTGGATTCGTGGTTACTGCGCTTCTCCTTGAAGGTGTCTTTCGCGTCAAGGTGTTTGAGAACCACGAAATTACACGAAAAAAGGCTCCTGTTTGTTCGTGCGGCTTCGTGGTTTTTTCCTCATTTTCGCCGCGTCTTCTGTTCTTCCCGCTTTTGCTCCTCCGCAAACTTCTTCTGGTCGCGTTCGATCCAACCTTCTAAATCCGCCGCGGCCTTTTCCAACTCATCATTATTCAGCAGACCGCGGCGGAGCGCTTCAAAAAATGCCCGGGTGCGCACGTTGTACGCCAGCTTTTCGTAAGCTTCATGCGGCGTGCCTTCGGCAATTGAGACGAACAGTTTTTCGTAAAGCGTGGCCAGACGGCTCTCGACGCCGCGCAAACTCAATGAGCATTTGCGCGCGATGGCCCAGTTCGAAAGACCGAGCGCGAGATAGTAAAGCGCCTCGGCCTCAAACTCAGTCAACAGCGGGCGCTTGAATGAATCCTTGAATGCCGGATCGATCATGTCGGCGCCGTCTTCCAAAACCGCCGCGACGAAACGCAGGAAGCGCGATTCAGGATTGTTCTTGTGAATAAAGCCGTAAGCCGGAGGCGGATCTACCGACTTCACGATCTTGCGAATCTCGTTGATATAAATCTCGTGCGGGAACTGCGTCCAAAAAATGATCCGGGCTTCGGGATATTCGCGCCAGATCGCCCGCGCGGCTTTGACGCCCGAGAGCTTTGGCATTTGAATGTCCAGGATGCAAACCTCGGGCTTATTCTTGAGCGCCAGAGTCACAGTCTCTTCACCATCGCCCGCTTCCAATACGGGCGTGTGCGCAGGAAAGTCGCGTTCGAGTATCTCGCGCAGGTAAGCGCGCTGGGCCACATTGTCTTCGGCGATCAGGATCGACATGGACATGATTCTAACTTAACTCCATCTCTCTGACACTCTGATGCTTTCGACCGAAACCATCAATGTGGCTGGCCACAATTTCGTCCACGTGTGACCGCGGATCAATCCTGATGCTTGCAACGTGTCGCTCATACCAGTGATCCGTCGATAATGAATATTACGGGATGCCGGGACGCTTAGGTGCCCAATCAATCAGCGACTTAGAACATGCTGAACAAATTGCTTACGCTCGCTTGCTTGTCAATTCTTTTGTCCGGCCCTGGCCGGAATTATCCCGGCAACCGGCTGGTGCGTGACAAAGCAGCAGAATTAATCATCGGAGTTTTCCGGACGGACGGCGTCATCGTCCCCTTCGCCAAATACACTCATCAACACTGGACTAATCCATGGCCGAATCCGAACCCCGGCGAGTCAAACACGATCGCCGATCTCGCACAGGCCTGGTATGGTACGCAAACTGAAACGTCAGGCGCCTGGCAAATCCTACTAACCTCAGGCAGCTCACAAACGGTAAGAACTTCAAAGAAGTTACAGGTGTGTTCTCATTGTCAGCAGGTTTGGGGCCTGCTTACTGATTATCCAAATGCTCAACCTCACGAGAAAAACGAGTGTGCCACAAATCTCGGGATAGCTTTGAGCAAAGAGAAATCCGCGACCGCTATGGCTATCCTGACGAGCGATTCTATTGATTGGCAAAGAGTGGCCAAATTTGTCGGCCGGAAGTTCGATTCATTGGAAAAGGCAGGGCTGGCTCGAGTTGTGAGTCAACTCGATCTGGCGCAGATTCCGCCGCCTGCAGCCAGAGCAAAAATACCTATGGCGATGTTGAATCTGTACCGGGCTCGGTTGAGTGGTGACAACCGAACCGTCTTTTATTTCGAAGCCAGCAAAGAATATGCGAAACCTTTAGGCGCGAACGATGCTGCTTGTCACAACGTTTCGCTGCTTGACGGTTGGATTGTTCAAAACCCAAAAGGAGATCTGACCTTGGTGGCTACTGACTATGGGCCAACAGACTGTGACTGGGACAAGGGTGGTTACACCAAGCCATTTGCCATAATCACTTTGAGTAGAAGGACCTTCGCTGTTGTCGAAGAAGACAGCTACGAAGGTGAAAGCTATACGATCTTTGAGATTCAGCAGACAAGGCTGCGCCGCATTCTCGAAACCTACGCGGGCAGTTGTTGAGTAGCAGAAGCGCTCAATGGTTCGGGGCAAAGTTCAGGTGCCAAGCGTGCCTGTCGCTCAACGTAGACGGCGCGGCCAACAGTTTGTCGGCGCCTTCCGGCGATATTCGCGAATCACCTTTCCGGTGCGGTCATCCACCGCGTAGGACCATGCGCGGTATGTTCGGGATGCCGCAATAGACTCTTCGGCGGTAGCAGCGCTCACATCTTCATTCACCATTTCAATGAGTACCAGCCCGTCATCCGGCGAAAACTCGCGAGCTTCGGGCACGATGATCAGCCGGCGATCTGGCCTCGCATGGCGGTGGTAGATCGCCATTGCTCGCTCGTCGATCTGTTTGTTAGTTCCAGATTTCAAATCCGCCACCACAACTTTGGCTGACTTGGTGGCTTCCCAGTCGTTGATGAGCACGAGGCGTTTGCGATGGCCAAGTGTCAGGCTGATTCCACGATGGTGCCGGTAAAGGAGGATCGGTTGCCGGTCGAAGTGCCGTTTTATGAAAACGCACAACTCTGATTCATCGTCACCACAGTAGCGTTCAGTGACTTCGTAACTATCCAATGAATACGTGTCATTCAGAGAGGGCGAAACCCACACGGTATTACCACGCCGCCCAATTTGTGAGTGAGCACACATGCACAAATTGAGCAGTATCAAGACGGTCGAAATTCGACCTGACATGTTTGGTATTTCACACGTCGCTGCCAAAGGTCTCAATGTGGCGCGCCACGCTTTCGCTTGTGGCTGTGCCGCCTGAGGCCAGGAAGAAGCTGTAAGTTAGCGGAGCGTTCGCGCGCGCTCATCGCGGGGAAGACGTGCGTTCCCAGCACTCGGTTCGCCTCTTGCTGGCGAGCGCCAGCGTCGGGTGCCAACTCCTCACCAGTGAGAGAGCCTCGCGGGAGACGAATTTCGAAAGTCTCTTCCTCGATCGTTACACAAGTGGCCCCAGAGACCGCAGAAACCTTTGCCGACGTGACGCCTCATGCCAGCTAGTGGATTACGATCCCTGCGCCAAGACGCAGATTGTCCTGCCTCGTTCCTGGGATCACGAACGGTGTGCCGACAGTCTGATGCGGCGTCGGTGCGAGGACTATGCCCGTTTGCTGAGCGCCGCGGTCGATAATGTTCCAATCGATCTGAACAGCACGCACGTCGATACGATGATTGACTCTGAGGTCGACGCCGCCACCGAAGGCCATGGCGAAACTGGATTCGCTCGTGTGGAAAGCTGAGATGCCGAAGAGGGCCGGCAGTTGGGCGCTGTCGACATTGACCTTTTGGTGCGCGAAGCCAAACAGCGCGTGCGCGAAGGGCTTGAACACTGGCCCTGTCTCTGAATTGTTCTTGAACGTGAGGCCGCCGAGAATGTTTTGTACGTTAGAGTGTACCGTGCCGCTTCCCGCCGCACGCGAGAAGTTGTCATTGCGCCAGTGCGCTGAATAGTCGAAAGTGGCGCCGACATACTTGTGGAAATTGTAAGTAGCCGCCAGATCGAGACCACGCAAAGTATTTCTCCCGCCGAGGACATCGTCGACCGCCGGATTGCCGGTGTCTCCAGCGAGGGTATCGAACTTCATGGCGGAATAGCCGCCAAAAAATTCCCACCGATAGTAATCGCGTCGCTGTGCCCGAGTGGTGGGCGCCATGATCAGCAGAAATCCCGCAACCAAAAGCAAATGTTTCGTCACCCTCATTTAGAATGATCCCCTTTCGTCATAGTTTTTGTCGGGGGAAAGCTCGAGAGGTGTCCGGGGAGAGCTAAAAACGTTGCCGGGGTCATTCGAATGCTAACCGCCGAGCCAAAAGTTGCGTAACTGGTAATTGTGACAGGCGATGGTTTATTGACTCATTGATTCATTGATCCATTGGTTCATTTGGTAAGGTCGCTTCAACGAATCAAGGAATCAATGGACGAATGAACCAATGAATCAATGAGTCAATAAACCAGCTTCTGTTACAATCTCACGCCATGAAAACACGTCGCCTGTTTTTCCTGATCACATGTGCTGCAGTTGCTCTCGGGATTGTCGCGCCGGCTATCCCCAGCGGCGCGCAACGTACTACCCAAACATCACTGAGACGAACAACCTCTTCGACTCAGCGCGATGAGGCGCTGTGGCAGCGCGCTCTGGCTATTCACCGGCGCGCGATTGTCATTGATACGCACAATGACATCACGACGCCGATGACCAACGATGACTACGACCTCGGCGGCAATCCGCCGGTGCCGTATCGCACCAGCATCGAACGCATGAAAAAGGGCGGCCTCAACGCCGAATTTTTTTCGCTTTACGTCAAGCCCTGGTACGTCGAGCATGGCGGCGCGGCGCGGCGGACGCTGGACATGATCGACTCGGTTTATCGCGCTGTCGAACGCCATCCGAATGATCTCATGTTCGCGACAACTGCGGCGGACATCCGGCGCGCCAAAGCACAAGGCAAGATTGCCTGCCTGATGGGAATTGAGGGCGGTCACGCGATCGAAGATTCCCTGGCGACCCTGCGAGAGTTTTATCGCCTCGGCGTGCGTTACATGACGCTGACCTGGAACAACACCAACGACTGGGCTGATGCCGGCCGTGGTGAAAAGAAACATAACGGCTTGTCCGATTTCGGGAAGGACGTGGTGCGCGAGATGAACCGTCTGGGGATGCTGGTCGATGTCTCGCACGTTTCTGATAAGACGATGAGCGATGCGCTCGATGTTTCGAAGGCGCCGATATTTGCCTCGCATTCATCAGCGCGGGCGCTCAGCAATGTGCCGCGAAATATTCCCGACGATCTATTGAAGCGTATCGCCCGCAATGGCGGCGTGGTCCAGGTGAATTTCTACAGCCTGTTTGTCGATCAGAAAACTGTCTCGCCGCAGGCCGACGAACGCGCCGAGCGTCTGAAGTCGCAGCAGGAGGCGATCAGCACGAAATATGGAAGCGATCCCGAACGGCTATCCGAAGAAAGCGACAAGCTGGAAGCGGCGAACCCTTTGCCGCCGCTACCGCTTTCAAAGCTGATCGATCACATCGATCACATCGTGAAAGTCGCGGGGATTGATCACGTCGGCCTCGGCGCTGACTTTGACGGCGCGAACGATTTTCCGGAGGGCGCCCGCGACGTGTCGATGCTGCCGAACATCACCTACGAGCTATTGAAGCGCGGCTATAGTGAGCAGGACATCGACAAGATTCTCGGCGGTAATTTCCTGCGCGTGTTCGCTCAGGCTGAGACTGTCGCCCGCAAGGCGAGTAGCACGATCAGCGGCGGTGGCAGTACGAAGAAAATTGGAAAGTGATTTGGAGTGCGGCGGCGGCGGGGTCCCCGCGCGAGCATCTCGCGCGGGGTGCCGTTGACGCCGCTTTGAATTGCAGAGCGACTTTTAGGACCAACAGACGTTCAACCCACTACAAAGCGCCGTCAAGACGGCGCACTCCATAAAAACAATAAGGCTCACGGGTGACATTCCTTTATTGCAACATCACGCGTGAGCCTCGGGTGTGGACAGCATCACCCTTAACGTCTGGTCTGTTTGTTCTGGCCGCCTTCTTCGCCATGTTGACCGGGTTGTCCGATTCCTTTTTTCTGGCCGTCGTCCTTATTCAAGCCGCCTTGCTGACCGGCCTGCTTGTCCTTTTGCGGATTCTTGCCCGGCGATTCATGTATGCCCTGCTTGCCAGTGTCAAAGCCACCTTCTTTCATTCCCTGGTTGCGATTTCGATCGTCTGCCATATCTCTTTCTCCCCCTTTTGGTAATTGGTTGAATTGAAAGTTATGGGCCTCGCGAAGCGGCCCGACATTGGCTATTTGAATCAACCTGTATGCCAGCCAGAACGTTAAAGAAATCTGCGGAATGACTGAAGTCTCTGCATCGCAGTCTGCATAAAACCGTACATCAATAATTAAAAGCCGGACACGAATCGGCGAAAGCAGCCGGCGGATGGCCGACGACAGCTCCAACATCAATTTTCTCTGCGGTGAATTTTGCGATTTGAGCATCTAACGAATGTTTTTGCGTTATACTGCGCAAACTTTGAAGAGAGGCCATCCGTTCGGGGTACCACCTTTAGATGGCAACTTACGCACCTCAGCGTTTCGCCTTAAGGCGGTACGCCAAACATCAAATCCTTGAGCTAGAGAAGGAGGACCCGATGAAACGAACCCTATTCGCAAGCGCGGCGATCGCGGCCTTGCTGGCCAGCGCCCTCTACGCATTCGCCGATATCGCACGACCAAAGCCGTCGCCCAGAGGTCTCTTGTACAGCGGCTTGACGATCACGACAGATCCGAAAGCCTATGAAGCACGGCTGATAATCTCCGAAAACACTCTCAAAAACTTGCAGGAGGCTGCGGCCCGCAGTGGCGACAACGCCGCCCTGTCACAGAGGATCATGCACAGCTCGAGCCGCACGATCCTGGCTGGCGTCTTCATGTTTCTGGCGATCTCTTTTGCCGGACTCTGGTTGGCGCGGTCGAATCCGAAGCGGCACACGAAAGCAATCGCCGCGGTGCTTTTGGCGGCAGTGATCTTGGGAGTGGGAACGATCATGGTGCGAGCGAACGCCGGACCGCCGGGATATATTCGGTGGCAAAATCTGCCGCAATCGTTAAAGGACGGCAAAGACACAAGCGGCGGCGTATCCATCGAAGTCGTCCCCGGCGACGACAATATGAAATTGATTATTCCCATGCGGAAGTCAGGCGGCTCTGGCGAGGAATAAGTGAGTCCGGGTGATAGCGGGTAGACGGATGTCATCCGGCGACGATGTCCCGGTTGATGTCGGCCGCTCCTTTTATGCAACGAGTTGAACAGATTTCAGTTGGCGCATGGGCTACGCGAAACACGCGTATGAGAACGCGTCTGTCTGCGGGAACATTCGGGACAATTGTTGTTGCCGGCGGATTGATTTCAGCCGCGTTGGCCAGTTGGCTGCCGCTGCAAATGTCGATCGTGACGGTGTTCCTGTTCGCTGGTCCGCACAACTGGCTCGAGGCCCGTTACTTCCTCATGCGATTGCCCGCGCGCTTCGGGCGCTCGCGCAACTTCTTCATGCTCGCGTTCGCGGGCATAGGAGTCCTGACTGCAGCGTACATTTCCTTGCCCGCACTCTATTACGCAAACCTCTGGTCAGGTGCGAACTGGCCCAGCGCCATGGCGATCTGGAATACCGCGATGTTGTTGTGGATCGGCGCGCTGGTTTTGGTGCGCGGCAGACAGAAAGCGAATCGGGACTGGTTCTGGGTCCTGCCACTTACTTTTGTTTTGTGCAGCCTGAACTGGCTTGAGCCGGAATTATTCAGTCTGGCAATCGTTTACGCTCACCCGCTGGTGGCGCTGTGGTTTTTGGAGCGGCACCTGCGACGGAATAAGCCGGAATGGGTCAGCACATATCATCGATGTTTGTTGTTTCTGCCCTTACTGGCGGCGGGAATGCTTTGGCAACTTTCGCGCATGCCATCGCTCGCGGACGACAACGGGCTGTTCTGGCGCATTACCCAACACGCCGGCGCGGCACTGCTGCCGAATGTTTCGAGTCACATGCTTGTCTCGATGCATGTCTTTCTCGAGATGCTTCACTATGGCGTCTGGATTTTTGCGTTGCCGATGATTGGCGCCACCGGGGCAATTTGGCAGGTCAGTTCAATCCCGCTCGCGAAACACTCGCGTGGTTTTCCAAAGTTGATTGCGGCCATTATGCTATGCGGATTGTTTGCCGTAGTGCTGTTGTGGTTTGGCTTTTCGGCGAACTACACGCTGACGCGCGACATATACTTCACCCTCGCGATGGCGCACGTGCTGGCTGAAGCGCCGTTTCTGTTAAGGATGATTTAGTTTGGAGTGGGTGCCGCTGACGCCGCTTTAGGTCAGAACCGGGAGCGGTAGCGACCGGCTCTTTCAACTCAAGAATTAACCCACTCGCTACCGCTCGGGGTTCTGACAGGCTAATCCAAAGCGCCGTCGAGCCGGCGCACTCCAAAAATGCCCCCTTCCGAACTATGGCGCTTTCTCGTAATCGGTTATCCCTTCACAATCCTGATCGAGACGCCCATCCTGCTCATCGGTTTGTCGCGGCGGCATTCTTTCAAGCAAAAGCTCTTTGCCGGCATTTGGCTGACCGCATGCACATATCCAATTGTCGTGCTGGTAATGCCGCTTTTGTTTGCCGCTGCTTCGCGGGCGATCTATCTCGCCGTGGCGGAAACTTTTGCGCCCGTTGCTGAATGCATTTTGTTCTGGCTGGCTTATGGTAAGTCTGAAGAGCTCGGCCAGCGTTCAATGTGGCAGGACTTTGCCACCATCGTAATCGCCAATCTTGCTTCTTTTATCGGCGGCGAAGTAATGGCGGCCTATGGCTGGTTCGGATTATTCACCTGAGCCCGATCGAGAGCTGGAATTAAGGGTGCGAACCATTTCCTGATGGCGCAGACTGCGTTTGCGATACCAGAGGAAGAAGACGAGCGCACCGGTGAGCAAAATCACCACGGCGATCACGAATAAGACCACCGCCAGGGCGACGCCAATCGACACGGGCTCGGGAGCTAAATCAAGCAAAGCTGCCAGCATCTTCAGTTCTTATCTCGCGCGGCTTTGCCCCAAAAGTCAGATCTAGTTCTCTAACCAGAAGTGTTCCGTTCGTGTTGGTTCGTGTGATTTCGTGGATCGTCCTTGATTCCCAAAGCAATAGAAACGATCCACAAAATCACACGAACTACACGAAACTCATTACCAAGTTTATTCGACCTTTGAGGCAAAGCCCTCTTGCGCATTCTCAATTGTTCAAATCTGCTCACCGAGCACCCGCGAAAGTATTTCCGGATCGACATTGCCACCCGAAAGGACTACGCCGATGCGCCGGCAGGAGCGGGGAATCTTGCGATGAAAAACTGCGGCCGCTGCCGCCGCTCCTGACGGCTCGACCAGCAGCTTCATGCGAAACAGTATGAAACGCATGGTCGCCAGAATCTCTTCATCGCTGACGGTGAGCACCTCCTCCGCGTTGGCGCGAGTGATGGGAAAGGTCAAGGCGCCCGGCGTTTGAACGCGCAATCCATCGGCGATCGTGGGCGGCGGAGAAATCTTTACGCGTTCACCTTGCGCCACTGATTGTTGCGTATCGTTGCCGGTTTCCGGCTCGACCGCAAAGCATTTAATCGCCGGCTTGATCGATTTAGCCGCGGTACTGACTCCGGCAAACAATCCGCCCCCACTGCAAGGCGTGGTCACAGCGTCGAGCTCGGGAACTTCATCAATCATTTCCAACCCGCAGGTGCCTTGTCCGGCCATGATTAGGTAATCATCGTAAGCGGGCACCATTACCAGGTGCTCTCGTTCGGCTATTTCGCGGCCGAAGGCATCGCGATCGTCTTGGTGACGATTGAATACGCGAATGTCGGCGCCGTACGAGCGCATGCCCGCCACTTTCATCTTCGGCGCATCATCAGGAATGCAAACGACCGCGCGCACGCCGGCTTCGCGCGCGGCCAGGGCGACGGCTTGGGCGTGATTGCCGGAAGAGACGGCGATCACACCGCGACTCTTCTCGTCGTCGCTGAGCGAGAGAATCTTATTCGTGGCCCCGCGGGCCTTGAAGGCGCCGGCACGCTGCAGGTTTTCACACTTGAAAAAGACTTCGCAACCAGCGACTTCGTTGAATGAGCGCGAAGTCATGACCTGGGTACGATGAACGCGACCGGCGATTCGCGCAGCGGCTTGTTTGATTAAGTCGAGGGTCAGCATAGGATTCAAGTCATGTGGTCAGTACCGGGAGCGGTAGCGACCGGGTCGGGCGATATTGATATGGACAGCACGCTCACTGCAACCCGGTCGCTACCGCCCCCGGTACTGACTGCATCTCCATTTCAAACACTTCTCTGAAGCGTTCGATGATCCGATCCTCGACCTGCTTCATCTCAACTTCATGGCCCAGTAACTCCTGCATCGAGGTTACCGCTTCACCCTCGCAGGGAACGATCAGATTAAAGTAGCTGAGGTCCGTGTTCACATTCAGAGCAAATCCGTGTGTGGTGACCCAGCGCGCAATGTGCACGCCAATTGCCGCCACCTTCCCCTGTAACGTGTGCGCGCCCGTCAGGCCCTTAATGCGAAACGCCTCGATATTAAAGTCGCGCATCGCGCGAATCAAAACCTCCTCAAGATTCCTCACGTAACGATGTACGTCTTCGCGATCCGGACTCAGATTAATGATCGGATAACCGACCAATTGGCCCAAACCGTGATAGGTTGTCTTGCCCCCGCGATTCGTTTCAAAAACCCGAACGTCCCGGGCCTGCAGCACTTCATTTGACGCCAGCACGCCATCTACGACCGAGCGCCGGCCAAGCGTCAACGTATGTGGATGCTCAAGCAAAAGCAACGTGTCCGGCTGCGCGCCCGTCAAGACGGACGCTTCGGTTTGTTTTTGAATATCGAGTGCCGAGGCGTAATCAACGCGACCGAGACGTTCGACTTTCAGGGTTCGCTGCTTCATCTCGTTTAGTTCCAATTTCGACTGGGAGCGCCACCGTCTCGGTTGCTACGGTAGCAAGCGAGGATGCTTGTGCTCCAGTCAACTGTGTCGAACGCTTAGTCTAAAAGATTCCGCCTGACGGCGGTACTGCGCAACTCTCCCCTTTGGTCCTTGACGGATATTCCATCAATGGCGCAGGCTATCTCAAATCGAAATCGACCAGGAGAGGATAATGAAGAAAATCATCGTCGCAATCTGCCTTCTCGTTTCTTTATCAGGCGCGTCCTTCGCCCAGTCACGTTCGCGCCGCACGACCAAACATCCGCCGGCAAAGACTACTCCGACTTCGACAACTGCAGCCGCCGCGGCGGTAAAGACCGAAGGCGCCACCCGGTTGGCCACACAAATCAAGAACCTCTCGACTTTCCTTTATTTGGTGGGCGGCGTAGCCCGCGGCATTGAAGCGATCGACGCTGCCTCAAAGCCCGGCGAACCCTCACCGACGAATGAAAAGAACAAGGCGCAACTGCGGGCCAGCTTTGGCGATTTTCGCGTGGCGATGGATGCCCTGGAAGTTTATTTTCGAAGTACGCCCGAGCTGCAGCCTTACTACACCAAACTCGTCGGATCAGCAGCAGGCGCGGCGACTGCTGAACAGCAAGCGGCCGCAGGGCAGTTTAATCAGGCGGGAAAAAGTTTGCTCGGAGTCGTCGGGCGGCTAGCGGACGTGTTGGTCGCCATGCATTAAAGACGACTTAGACAGGATTTACAGGATATAAAGGAGAGTAGTGGGGTAAATGTGTGTTGCTAGTAAAGTCGGTCGGTCCCGGAGGGACCAAATGTTATAGCAGCTCGGTGACTAATACACTCAAGCTCCGGAGGAGCGAAATATTCTAATGGTTGAGCAGTGTTTGTTGCGCTCCTCCGGAGCTAAAATCATGGCGCAAACACAATCTATAAGCATTTGGCCGCTACGGCGGCCAGTTCGACGCCTCGCTTCATGACAGCAACAGAGAATTACCCCACTACTAAAAGGAGGGCCTCCCTTCTAAATTCTGCTAATTCTGTTCATCCAGTCTAACTTTATTCCAGCCGATAATTCGGCGCTTCCTTAGTAATCACCACATCATGCACGTGCGATTCGCGCAGGCCGGCGGCGGTAACGCGCAGGAACTTGGTCTGCTCCTGAAACTCCTTGATGTTGTGGCAACCCGTGTAACCCATGCCTGAGCGCAGGCCGCCCACGAGTTGAGTCACCATTTCTGCCAGCGTCCCACGATAAGGTACGCGCCCTTCGATTCCTTCCGGCACCAGTTTCGATTCAACCTCGGTTTGCTCCTGCGCATAGCGATCGCGCGAACCTTCGCGCATCGCGCCAATCGATCCCATGCCGCGATACATCTTGAAACTGCGACCCTGGTACAGAATCACCTCCCCAGGCGCTTCTTCGGTTCCGGCAAATAACGATCCGATCATGACCACGTCTGCTCCCGCGGCGATCGCCTTGGCCATGTCACCAGAGAACTTAACGCCGCCGTCAGAAATGATCGGCACGCCTGAGCCGCGCGCCGCGGCGACGCACGAGCGAATCGCAGAGATCTGCGGCACGCCGGCGCCGGTGACGACACGGGTGGTGCAAATCGATCCAGGTCCAATGCCGACCTTCACGGCGTCGACACCCGCGTCGATTAGCTCGCGCGCTCCTTCGCCGGTGCCCACATTACCCGCGATGAGTTGCGTCTCCGGGTGACGCTGCTTGATCTCGCGCACAGCTTCAATCACGCGCAGTGAATGTCCGTGCGCGGTATCGATGACCAGACAATCCACACGCGCCTTGACCAGTTCGTCCGCGCGTTCCCTGAAATCGCCCGTCGCGCCGATCGCGGCGGCCACTCGCAAACGGCCCAGATCATCTTTGGCTGCCGTGGGATACTTGATCGCCTTCTGAATGTCTTTGACAGTGATTAAACCTTTCAGGTGCTTGTCATCGTCGATCACCAGCAGTTTTTCGATGCGATGCTCCTGCAGCACTGCCTTGGCCTGGTCCAATGTCGTTCCCACCGGAACTGTCACCAGCGGCTGGGGCGTCATAACTTCGGACACCGCCAGGTCGAACCGGGTTTCGAACCGCAAATCGCGATTAGTGATGATGCCGACCAGGTGACCGTCTTCATCAACTACAGGAACGCCGCTAATGTGATAACGCTCCATCACATTGAGCGCGTCGCGGACGGGGCGGTCCTGTCGTATCGTTACCGGATCGACAATCATGCCCGACTCGGATCGTTTGACCTTGTCAATTTCCTGTGCCTGCCGTTCAATGCTCAGGTTCTTATGCACTACGCCGATGCCGCCTTGCTGGGCAATCGCGATGGCCAGCGAGGCCTCAGTAACTGTATCCATCGCCGCTGAACACAACGGAATTTGCAACCGAATCCCACGCGTGAATTGCGTCGAAGTGTCGGTTTCCGTGGGCAGAACATCTGAACGGGCCGGGACCAGCAGAACGTCATCAAAGGTGAGGCCTTCGGGAATTGTTTCCATGATCATAATTGCTTTTGACTGCTCCTTTAAAACGGTTACTGTACTTCAAAACAAAAAAGCCCGCAGTTTGCCCGCGGGCACTTGCCATTTGTCTGACCGAACTGGCGCAGGTTTTGCGCGCGCTGCGACACACGCAGCGTTGTGAAGCGGACAACTCTACGCACTAAAGTCGTGCGATCCCTCCTTGAAAAATATATGGCCACCCCCGCTTTTCCCTATCAGTCTACTGCCTGAAGACATAAAGACCGCGCGGCCATAGGACTGTCGTCCGGTTGCCCCGCGCGTGCGCTGGCTCTTCTGGTAGAAATGAAGGCCGGCCCAGACGGCCGCCGATAATGCCGCCAGGATGATTATCGCCAGCAGCAAAGTCTTAACACCTGAATGATTGTTTGACGCGGCGTCTTCAGTGTAAACCAGCGGTTGGTGGACCTTTGATCCATCGTCATCAGATTCGCCGCGCTCGCGCAACGTGCGCGCGTAATCTTCCAGGGCCGTGTGTTCGTCAAACCCGATAAACTTTGCGTAGGCGCGAATGAAACTGCGATTGAATATGCCGCCGGGAAGGTGCTTGTAATCGTCAGCCTCAATGGCCTCGAGATACCGCATCGAGATCCGCGTCTGTTCCGAGATCTCACGCAGAGCAATCCCCCGCTCCTCGCGTGCGAGTCGCAATTTTTCTCCAATGCTTTGTGACATTTCGATCGAGTCGATCCTAGCCATTGCGGGTCGCACAATCGAGCGCCATCGAGTCTGTGAACGCGCCGGCAAAGAAGACGCTGATTCAACGTCAATCATGCGCTGGCGCGCACTATATCTTCGCTTAGAAACGTTGTCAAACTATATGTTTTAGCGTTTTACCTCTCTTGCTTCTTGCGCCCTGCGGTGGTAGCTTGAGTCGTAATCTGATTTGTTTTTTAACTTCTACAATCTTGAAAAAGTGAGGACTGACGGAGATGCCCCTGGAAGCACTCGGAATGGTCGAGACGAAAGGTTTTGTTGGCGCCGTCGAAGCCGCTGACGCGATGGTCAAAGCGGCTAACGTGCAACTGCTTGGCAAGGAATACATTGGCGCCGGTTACGTCACGGTATTTGTTCGCGGGGACGTCGGGGCAGTCAAAGCGGCGACTGATGCAGGCGCCGCCGCCGCGCGTCGTGTCGGCGAGCTTATCAGCGTGCACGTTATTCCCCGGCCACACGCAGAAGTCGAGCGCGTGCTGCCCGTTAACGGTCGCGCCGGTTTCAGCCCCGGCGAGCAGGAACAGTTAAGTGGCGGGGCGCGCGGTCAGTTGGGCCAGGGCGACGCCGGTCGCTCGCTGAACGCACGCGAAGGCGCGCGCGAACGCGCGAAGTAAATGCATTGCCGATTTGCGATTGCCGATTGCCGATTAGACCCTCTTTCAATTGGCAATTGGAAATCGGCGATTGGCAATGGAGGTAGTTATGTCGGCCGATAAGGATTTAATTTCGGTTCAACAGGCGCGCGACCTGGTCGAGGCCGCGCATCGCGCGCAAGGCGACATGGCGCGATTCGATCAGGCGAAGATCGATCGCATCTGCGAGGCGATGGCCGGGGCAGCATTGCGCGAGTCACCTCGAGTGGCCGCGCTCGCAGTCGAAGAAACCGGCTATGGCATTGCTGAAGATAAACAGGTAAAGAATCGCTTCGCGGCCGAGGATGTTTGGAACTACTTCAAAAATCTCCGCACGGTCGGCGTGGTCTCAGAAACCAAAGACGTAGTTGAAATCGCCAGCCCCCGCGGCGTCGTCGCCGGCATCGTTCCCTCTACCAATCCTACTTCAACCGCGATCTTCAAGGTTCTGATTGCAATTAAATCGCGAAACGCGATTGTGCTCTCGCCGCACCCGTCGGCCGCGCGCTGTATCAACGAAACTGTGAAGGTCATGCGCGAGGCGGGAGTGAAGGAAGGTCTGCCGGCCGACGCGATCGGTTGTATGACCACCGCGACGATCGAGGGCACTGAGGCCCTGATGAAGCATAAGATGACCGCAGTCATCCTAGCGACCGGCGGTATCGGTTTGGTGCGCGCGGCGTACTCGTCAGGCAAGCCGGCGTTCGGAGTTGGACCAGGCAACGTGCCGGTGTTTGTCGAACGCACCGCTGACGTGCCGAAAGCGGTGCAGGACATTCTGACCGGCAAGTGCTTTGACAACGGCACGATTTGCGCTTCCGAGCAGGCGATCGTAGTTGACGCAGCTATCGAGATGGCGGTGCGCGAACAATTCAAATTGCAGGGTGCTTACTTTCTTAGTCAGTCGGAAGCTGATCAACTTGCGAAGATCGTCGCCACCCCGCAAAGGACTTTGAATCCCGCAGTCGTCGGGAAGTCGGTTGAAAAGATCGCCGGCCTGGCCGGAATCGGTTTGCCGCCCGGCACGCGCTGTATGATGGCTGATGTGGGCGGCGTGGGGCGCGACTTTCCTTTGTCGATGGAGAAGCTGTCACCGATCCTGGCGTTCTATGTTGAAGACGGCATTGAACGAGGCGCTGCGCGCTGTAACGAGGTGCTTCATTATGGCGGCATGGGCCACACTGCCGGCGTCCACACCCGTTCGCGCGAAGCCGCAATTCGATATGGCGCCGAGATGCCTGCGTCACGCGTGACGGTGAACACACCGACGACCCATGGCGCAATTGGCTTTTCGACGGCATTACCGCCATCCATGACACTTGGCTGCGGATCGTGGGGCGGCAATGTGACTTCAGATAACGTTTCACCGCTGCACTTAATGGACATCAAACGGGTGGCATTTGAAACGCGGCCAGTTGCCAGCAAACGGCCGGCCGTCGGGGCGCAAACGGTAGTCATGCCGCAACCAGCAGCAGCCAACCGGCCGGCCTCATCGCCACCGCCATCACCAACGCCTAAGGTCAGTCGCGAGGAGATCGCAGCGATTGTCGATCGTTTTTTGGCAAATCGGCCGTCTGAGGCTCCGTTGCCATCGCCGCCGCCGCCACGCAGTGAATACGCACCGCCGGCATCTGGCAATGGTGCTACTTCGCGCTCCACACCGCCCACGGCCGGCCCATCAGCGAACGGGCACCAGGCGGCGGACTTTGTGAGCGAAGACGACGTGCGGCGGGCAATCCAAAAGGGCGAAAAGATCTACGTCGGCCCGAAAACGATCATTACGCCTTCAGCTCGCGATATTGGTGAGCCGGCCGAAGTGTTTGCCAAAATTTGAACTTTGATCTTTGTACTTTGTACTTGGTGGATGCTCGCGCGACTAGGTCAAAACTCAAAGTACTAAGTACCAAGTACAATCCAAAAGAGCAACCGGGACGGTTGCGCTCCAGTCCTTTATGTTCTTAGCCAAAGTCATCGGCACCGTTTGGTCGACCAAGAAGACGCCCGATCTCGAGGGCGTGCGTTTCCTGGTCGTGCATCCTTACGATTTGGATCACGAACCGACCAAAAACGTCGTCGTCGTGGCGGATCGACTGGGCGCAGGCACTGGAGAGACGGTCATGTGCGCCTACGGCAAAGCTGCGCGCTCGGCGATCGGCGATCAGGACATGTCGATCGAGGCTGCGGTGGTGGGTATTGTCGATCGAGTTGATCTCACAGAAACGCAGTCTGAGGAACTGCGCGAAGCCGCGCGCTCGTTGGGTCGCGACAATGGGCGGCGATAAGACAAAGATAGCCACGCAGAGACACAAAAGACACAATAAGATCCGCTTTCGTGGTCATATCGTTTCGGATTCCTCTTCCTGCCTTTTGTGATTTTTCGTGGCTAAATCTATTTGAACGGGATGCCGAACGAAGAACTAATTTATCGAATCACCCGCGCGATTTACGATCGACTGGGAACATCCACCGATGAAGGCACCGTCGAGCAACTCGTGACTGACATTTACCGGGCGGTTGAGCCGGCGCTCGACCGCAATGGCCGGAGGCCAATGATCTCTGCCGCAGCGCCGCGAGCTGCCTTTGCTGACGCGTCAACTCGCGAAGGTTCGTCTACCAGAATTATCATTTCGGTATTTGGCGTGGATCATCCGGGGATTGTCGCGGGCGTCGCCGAGATTCTTTCCGAGGCCCAGTGCAGCATCATCGACATTAATCAGACCGTAGTGCAGGGAAAATTCGCGATGGTCATCATTGCTGATGCCGCCCGCTCACAATCATCGATTACTGAGTTGAAGGATCGCTTGCGCCGCGAGGGCGAACAGCTCGGCGTGCACATCTATGCGCAACGGGAAGATCTGTTTAATGCGATGCATAGGATCTAGACATTGCGGATTGGCGATTGCCAATTGCCAATTTCAACTACGCGCTGCGATGAACATAAATTCAATCGGCTACGCGCCGCGATGAGCGTGAATAAATCCAATCGGCAATCGGCAATCGAAAATGACTTATGGTTCCTGAAATTTTACATCGCTGTCCGGCTTGCGGCGTTTCAATTCGTGAATTTGGCGAAGGTGTCTTGTTCTGTCCCGAGTGCGGTAAGCCGCTCGCCTCGAAGGAAACCAAAGCAAACACCAGGGGTCGCGCCGCAAAAACCGACGCCGACGGGGCGGCAGTCGCATCTGCGCCCGCCGCCGCAGCCACCCATACGGAAACTGACAAATCCGATACCCGGAGCACGGCGAACAAACCCGCAAGTGGCGCGGATGGCCCGATGCACATGGCGCGCGAGAGGACGCGTGAAACTCTGCATCGCGCATCGAACGTGGCGCGCGGCGCCATCGAAGATAACGTCAAGCGCGTGGAAAAAATTCATCACGTGTCGAGTGTTATGCTTGAAGAAGCGACTTACGATCCCAGCTTGCGTTTTGTCCTGGTGGCCCTGGGCCTCTTTGTTCTCTTCGTAATCCTGCTGGTGCTCAGTAAAGTGATGGGATGATATCAATAGTTTCAGGTTTCAGGTTTCAAGTTTAAGGTTTCAGGTTCGCTGGGCTAACTTGAAACCTGAAACCTGGAACTTGAAACTCGCTATGGAGTACACTCAAGCTGAAATTCTGCAAACCGTGCGCATGACTGAGATGGAGCATCTCGACATTCGCACCGTTACCCTCAGCCTCAGCTTGCGCGACTGCGCGTCTGATTCCATGGACTTGACTGCGCAACGAGTGCGCGAAAAAATCGAACGCACCGCCTCACGTCTGGTCAGCACAGTTGACGACATCGCCGACGAAATAGGAATTCGGGTCGCGAACAAACGCATCGCCGTAACGCCGGTGTCAATTCTGACCGAAGGCGCGCGCGGGAATCCTGTCGATCTGGGAAAAGCAATCGATGAAGCAGCCGGCAACGTGGGCGTCGACTTTGTCGGCGGGTACTCGGCCCTGGTGCAAAAAGGCTTTACGCGCAGCGAAAGCGAGTTTCTCGATTCAATTCCCGAAGCTCTCGCGAGCACTGAGCGATTATGTGGCTCGGTGAATGCGGCGACGACGCGGGCCGGAATCAACATGGATGCCGTCGCCCGGGTGGGCCGTTTGATAAAGGACGCAGCCGAGCGCACCCGCGATCGCGGTGGCCTGGCCTGTGCAAAGTTCGTCTGCTTCGCTAACGCCGTCGATGACAATCCATTCATGGCCGGCGCATTTCATGGCATCGGCGAACCGGAAGTCGTCTTGAATGTCGGAGTATCGGGTCCGGGCGTGGTCAATCACACGGTGCAACACGCGGACAAGAATCTGCCGCTTCAGGATCTCGCCGAGTTAATCAAGAAACTTTCATTCAAGCTGGCTCGCGCGGGCGAACTGGTCGGACGAGAAGCTGCCCGGCGCCTGGGAATTCCTTTCGGGATCATTGATCTGTCGCTGGCGCCCACTCCGGTCACCGGCGACTCAGTCGCAAACATAATCGAGGGGATGGGATTCGAACGCGCCGGCACGCACGGCACGACCGCAGCGCTCGCCTTGCTCACCGATGCGGTGAAGAAGGGCGGCGCCATGGCCAGCAATTCCGTCGGTGGCATGAGCGGCGCCTTTATTCCGGTTTCCGAAGATGCCGGCATGATTGAAGCTGCGCGCCTGGGCGCGCTATCACTGGAAAAGCTTGAGGCCTGGACCAGCGTCTGTTCCGTCGGCATCGACATGGTCGCCGTGCCGGGATCTACGTCCGCCGAGACCATCGCTGCGATCATCGCCGATGAGATGGCCGTGGGCGTGATGAACAACAAGACTACGGCGGTGCGAATCATTCCGGTTCCCGGACGTGACGTAGGCGAGATGGTTGAATTCGGCGGGCTGCTGGGCACGGCGCCGATCATGGCGGTCAGTCGCTTCTCGTCTGATCAGTTCATTCGTCGCGGTGGTAGAATTCCAGCGCCCTTGCAATCGTTACGGAACTGACTTGACCTGCCTATGAAAGTTTTTCTGGTTCAAGGCAGTTTTATAAACTGATTTCAAAGTGAGAAGAATCGATGCAGGAAGCCCTGGGAATGATTGAATGCCGCGGACTGGTGGCGATGATTGAAGCTGCCGATGCGGCTGTGAAAGGCGCCAATGTGACACTGGTCGGCTGGGAGAAGATCGACGCCGGACTGGTGACGGCGATTGTCCGCGGTGAAGTGGGCGCCGTTAAAGCCGCCGTCGAGACCGGCGCGGCTGCCGGTCGCAAGGTCGGTGAAGTCGTCAGCACCCATGTCATCCCGCGGCCGCATTCGGAAGTCGACGCCGGGATTCCCGTGCTTCACACGGGCGACACGACGCGCAAGAAGATAAGTGGTTCGGTTCCCGCCAGGCGATAGTTACCGAAAGACAAAATCTCACTCATGTCTGAAACAACCAACGACAACTCACCCAAATTCGATCGTCGTCCATGGGGCACCTTCAATGTGCTCGATGAAGGCACAAACTTCAAAGTCAAACGCATTGAGGTGCTTCCGGGTAAACGTCTGAGCTATCAGAAGCACGCGCGGCGCGCCGAACACTGGGTCGTGGTCCAGGGCACCGCGAAGGTCACGCTCGACGATCGCGACATCGAGGTCAAGTCGGGCGAGGCCATCGACATCGCAATTGGATCAGCCCATCGGGTGGAAAATCCGGGCAAAGAGCTGCTGGTCTTCATCGAAGTGCAACGCGGAGCTTATCTTGGCGAAGATGACATCGTGCGGTTGCAGGATGATTTTGGCCGCGTCGCGTAACAACGCGACGAGTTTTTCTCGAGGGCACACCTTTCCCCTCAACTGCGGTGATCGTTAGACGAGCTGCGTTAGACTTTACCTCAAAAGTCTCGGGTCTGAAGTGTTCGGTTCGTGTTGTTTCGTGTGATTTCGTGGATCGTCCTTGTTTTCCGAACGAACAGAAACGATCCACGAAATCACACGAACTACACGAAACTCATTACCACTTTACCCGAGTCTTGAGGCAAAGCCGCTTCGTTACGAAACTCGCAAACTAACCATGAC
>JBKPEE010000074.1:0-7439 GCA_046728235.1 Acidobacteriota bacterium | reverse complement strand
CCTCCGGATCCATCGCCCGAATGGCGAGAAAATAGCCACGCACGGCGCGTGAAATTCTTTCAGGTTCTAACTGTGTGCTCATAAGCTAATCAGTGAGCCCCGCTCGGGGCTACTGCCCTGTCCTATCTTATGGTCGAACTTCGTTTCGTTGTTTAGCTCGTTCCTGTTCGATCAAAACCCGGCGCAGAATTTTTCCGGAAAGCGACTTCGGAATCTGGGCGATGAATTCCACATCACGAATCTTTTTATGCGGGGCCACGCGCGCCGCGACAAAGCTCATGATCTCTTCGCCGGAAGTATCCTGTTTGGTGACGACGAAGGCCTTGGGCACTTCGCCCGCTTCGTCGTCGCGCGCGGGAATGACTGCCGCGTCCGCGATTGCCGGATGAGTCAGCAACACCGCCTCGAGTTCGGCCGGCGCCACCTGGAAACCTTTGTACTTAATCAGTTCTTTTACGCGATCGACGATGAAAAAGTGGCCGTCTTCGTCGGCGTAACCGACGTCGCCGGTGTGTAACCACTTGTCGTGATCGATCGTGCGCTCGGTCGCTTCCGAATTATTCAGATACCCTTTCATGATCTGCGGCCCGCGCACGCAGATTTCACCCTCCTGGTTCGGACCAAGTTCGGCGCCGGTCGCGGGATCAACCACCTTAACTTCGGTATTCGGCGCCGCCGTACCCACCGAACCATGCTTCATCTTTGCCGGATCAGCCGGACTGCTATGAGTCACGGGACTGGTCTCAGTCATCCCATAGCCCTGACGAATACCACAACCGATCCTTTTCATGCACTCGCGCGACAGGTCGGCTCCTAAAGGGGCGGCGCCGGAAAAAATCATTTTCAAGCTTGAAAGATCGTATTTGTCGACCAGCGGATCCTTAGCAAGTTTCAAAACAATCGGCGGCACAATATGCGACAGTGTGACCCGATACTTCTGAATCAACTCGAGAAATTGTTCCAAATCAAAGCGCGGCACGATCACAATGGTAGAGCCGAGGTAGAGTCCCATGTTCAGCACTACGACTAAACCATAAATGTGAAACAGCGGCAGGACACAAAGCAGCGTATCGTCGCGATGGAAATAATCAAGCCCGTTCATCTGGCACATATTCGCGACCAGATTGTAGTGCGTGAGCATCACGCCTTTCGGCAGACCGGTAGTGCCGCTTGAGTAAGGCAACGCCACTAAATCGTTCTTGGGATCGATCTCGACTGGCGGCACCTCGCCATCGCTTTCCAGGAGAGTAGCAAACGGCGTGGCCCCTTCAGTTTCACCGAACACAAACAGCTCTTCGATCCTGGCAGTTTTGGCTGCCGCGGTCGCTTTGTCGAAGCAAAGCGGCGCACAGCTCAGGAACTTTGCGGCCGCGTCACGCAATTGAAAGGCGGCTTCTTCAGTCGTGTAGAGCGGATTAAGTGTGGTGGTGACGCCGCCCAGCATGGCCACCGCATGAAAATTGATTGCGTATTCGAGGCAATTCGGGCTGAAGATCGCGAACACGTCGCCT
Organism: Acidobacteriota bacterium; assembly: GCA_046728235.1. Taxonomy (GTDB): domain Bacteria; phylum Acidobacteriota; class Blastocatellia; order Pyrinomonadales; family Pyrinomonadaceae; genus UBA11740. Next base: position 5,928 of record JBKPEE010000074.1, on the reverse strand, counting down.
TTCCTGAAGCCTCTGCGCGCGAGGCTCGCGGCAACCCGCCTTACTGCTGACTCAAATTCCTCGTAAGTCAACGAACGGCCGCTGGAACCATCAATCAACGCCGTCTTGTCTTTGAATTCAGCCGTCGATGCGAAGATGAAGTCCGTGAGTGAGACTTCGGGAATAGTGACGTCTGGATATGGCCCGCGAAAAATCATTTTTGGAGTGCGCCGGCTTGACGGCGCTTTGTTTTTTCTATTGTGAAAATGAAAGCGGCGTCAAGCCGCCGCACTCCAAAAGAGCCGTCACTATACACGATCCGGCTGACCAAACGGCAGCAAAGATGTATATTGACGAAACTTTTGTTATGACGGTTTCAAATTCGCATCCACTCAACATCATCTGCCTCGCCACCTTCTTCAAGGGCGGCGATTTCATGCGCGAATGCAAAGCGGCCGGCTGTAACGTCATTCTCGTGACCAAGGAAAAGATGCTGCACGAAGACTGGCCACGTGACGCGCTGGACGAGGTGTTCGCTTTGCCGAATGACGCTCCGGTCGAGTTGTATCTCGATCTCGTCAGTCATATCGCCAAAACCAGAATGCCCGATCGGATCGTCGCTCTGGAAGAATTCGACGTAGTCATCGCCGCGCTCGCGCGTGAACACCTGTGCTTGCGAGGCATGAGCAGCTCGGCCGCCAAAGTATTCCGCGATAAATACGCCATGGCTGTGAAGGCCCGTGACGCCGGTATCACGGTCCCTGAGTTTGTGCCGGCGATTAATAACGATGCGATTAATGAATACCTGGACCGGGTGCCGCCACCGTGGGTATTGAAACCTCGATCGGATGTTTCGGCGATCGGCATTCGCAAACTGGAAAGTCGCGATGATGTATGGGCGGCCATCAATGAACTCAACCAGCGCGAAATTCTGCGCGAGCGGGCTTCCTATCACGTGCTGGCCCGTTTCATTCCGGGCGAAGTTTTTCACGTTGACTCGCTGCTTTACGACGGCCGCGTGGTCTTTGCCGGTGTAAACAAATACGGACGGCCGCCACTGCAGGTCGCGCATGGCGGCGGCGCTTATATCTCGCAAACAATTCCGCATAACTCCGCCGACAAGAAAAAACTTCTGGAGATCAATCGTCGCCTGATTAAGGCCATGCGCATGCAAACCGGTGCAACCCACGCTGAATTCATTAAAAGCGAAGCAGACGGCGATTACTATTTCCTGGAAATTGCGGCGCGCGTGGGCGGCGCTTACATTGCAGATGTTCTCGAGGCCGCCTCAGGAATCAATCTCTGGCGCGAGTGGGCGAAACTCGAAGTGGCTGATTCTCGTCCCAGGTTGACGCCGCGAAAGGAGCATGCGGGAATCATCCTTTCGCTGGCGCGCCAGGAATATCCGGACACGTCTGTCTATGTTGATCCCGAGATCGTCTATCGCGTGAAGAAGAAACATCACGCCGGCCTGATTGTGAGATCAGCGAATCACGAACGGGTGACTGAGCTGCTGAATGATTACAGTCATCGATTTGAGAATGACTTCATCGCGGTGCTGCCGCCCCTGGAACGGCCAGAGTGACCACCATTGCCGATTGTCGATCGCCGATTGCCGATTTGCCTCTGTCGATCGACCACAATTGGCAATCGGAAATTGGCAATTGACAATGGTAACTGCTATCGCCCGCTTCGCGGGCGATAGGTTGTTTTTTGGAGTGCGGCGGCTCGACGCCGCTTTCATACGTCAACCAAAGCGCCGTCAAGCCGGCGCACTCCAAATCTGTCGCGCGCTCCGCGCGCTCTTTCGTGACGGCCCAGTTTTTCTCGTCATATTTTTTTCGCGATCAAACCAACTAATACTCTTAAGCGTCTAAATCCTACGTCTCCGGATTTCTTCGAACTTTCGGATACTGGTACAGTTTGATTTGTCGAAATGCCTCGACGCGTAGCGTCGACGTGACTTTAGCCCGGCTCTTTAGAGCCGGGGAAATCGTCAACAGAATTGCCGCATCGCGTCAGCGACGGCTGAATTGCGCCGTTGTTCAGCCGTCGCTGACGCGACGGGACGACCTGCGGACGGAGGACCCGGCGTTAAAACGCCGGGCTACAGTCATGCCGACGCTACGCGTCGAAACCGGTTGCGCAATCCAAGCTGAACCGGTGTCAACTTTCAGCGATTTTTGAAGTGCGCAAACCCGTCAACTATCTCCTCGGAACTATCGCCCCGGCTATGCAGAGACGGCGGAAGACCGGTCTGACCTGGCTCGCCATCGCGGCTTCACTCCTCGTTTCCGCCGGTGTCGTCCAATCCCAGGAACCTCAGACAACCGACACCATTACGATCGACACCAACCTGATTAGCGTTCCGGTCATCGTCAGCGATCGCGACAATCGTTACGTAGCTAATCTGAAAGTTGACGCGTTTCGTCTGTTCGACAACCAGGTCGAGCAGAAGATTACCTACTTTGACACGGGCGAAGAACCTTTGAACGTGGTCCTGATGCTCGATACCAGTTTCAGTACCAGTGGAGTGCTGGACGAGATCAAGAAGGCTGCGAAGGAATTCCTCAAAGACCTGCGACCGCAGGATCGCGCGATGATCGTTACTTTCGATTGGGAAATTAAGAAGCTGAGCGATCTGACAAACGATCGCAAACAGCTTGAAGACGCGGTAAAGCACGCCAAGGGCGGCAAGTATGCGGGGACACTTGTGAACGACGCGCTGATGGACGTCTCGACGCACGTGCTGCAGCCGATCAGAGGCCGCAAAGCGATTATTCTTCTCAGCGACGGAGAGGATCACGGCAGCGTCACCAATCCTGACGACTTGCTCACCACTGAATCGGAAGCCGACGCGATGATCTACTCGATCTACTATCGGCCGGAAATGCAAAGGATGTTTGGCATGCCCGGGCGCGGCGGATTTTCCGGTCGTCCATTTCATCATGCCATGCCGCAGCACCCCGGTCCGCCGCAGAGACGCCCGCAGCGGCGCAATGAAGGTTTCGAATTGATGCAAAAGCTGGCCGAGGTGACCGGCGGACGGTTCTACCAGGGCGAGACCGACGAACTGAAAGGAACCTTCGCGATGATTGCCGAAGAACTCAGGCATCAATACCGGCTCGGGTTTTATCCGGAAGAGCTGAAGCGTGACGGCGCCGTTCATGCTCTGCTGGTAAAAGTGAACCGGCCTGACGTTTCCGTGCGATCGCGTCACGAGTACCTGGCGAAATAGATCCCGCTCCAGCGCCTCTTTACAATCGACCGCACTTTCTCGACAATGCATGACTCTCCATGCCCGTCCCCTCAAACTGGTTCGAAACCTTTTTTCACGGCGTCACGCTCGATTTGTGGCGTAAAGCCATTCCGCCGGAACAGACTACCGCCGAAGCCACGTTTCTGATCGATCACCTGAACTGCGCGCCGGGCGCGCATGTGCTTGATGTACCTTGCGGCAACGGAAGATTGTCTTTTGAATTGGCAAAGCGCGGTTTGCGGATTACTGGTGTTGATATATCGGAAGAGTTCATCGACGAAGCTCGGTCAATCGCAGCTCGGTTGCTTAATAAAGATCGCACAGGCCCGTCCGCTACCGCAGGCGGTTCTGACTCCGTTCAATTCATCCTCGGCGACATGCGCAACCTCAAAGGCGCGAGCATTTTTGACGGAGCTTATTGTTTTGGAAACAGCTTTGCCTTTCTCGAATATGCCGGAATGGAAACATTTCTCGCCCGTGTTGCGCGGGCGCTAAAGCCTCGGGCTCGCTTCATTATCGAAACCGGAATGGCCGCTGAATCAGTGATACAGGATTTTGAAGAGCAAAGTTGTCACGAGTTGGGCGACCTGTCTTTGACCATCAAAGAGCGATACATTGCCGCCGAAAGTTGCATCGACAGTGAATATATTTTTGTGCAGAACGGCAAGACGGAAACGCGGTTCGCGCGGGAATGGATTTATACGGTGGCGGAAATTCGGCGGCTGTTACACCGCGCCGGATTTGAAGTTCTCGATCTTTACGGTTCGTTGAAGTGCGAGCCTTACCAACTCGGATCGCGCGAGCTGTTCATTGTGTCGGCAGCCCGATAGCGGACTACACCCTTGATTCACAAGCCCGGGGAGCGGGCAACAGCCCGTTTGGAGTGCGCTGACTTGTCAGCGCTTTGGAAAGCGGCGACTAGTCGCCGCACTCCAAATCTGTCGCACGTTACACTCTCTTTATCGCCCAGATATCCACCTCAATCTCTTCGGCGTAATGCAGCACCGGCTCGCCCTTAGGTGACTTTACGCCGAGCGATTCGATCATCGTTGTGCGGTACGAATTAATGGTGGCCTCTTGTAATGGCCAGGGCTGATGAAAGATACGCGCGCGGTAAAGGTCGCCACCACTCTCGCTGTAGAGGCAATAACGCTCGGTCAAAAAGAAATCCAAAGACTCGGGATGCGAAAACGGTTTCATCTCCCCGACGTTCCATGAGGCTTTGAAGGCGGCAGGCGGATCGTCGGATCGAGCCAGCGTGTAATCGATCGTGTTTCGGTCCTGCACGAGATCGATGTTCGCATTGTAATAAGGCAAATGATAGAAAGTGCGCGCGGCCATCACCGCCGCAGGGCTGCTGCAATCCAGCGAGAAAAACCAAACTCCAGGCACGTTGTCATAGTGAACGTAAGTGCGCACGTTGAGTTCATGCGCCGCACTGAGACCGGGGACCGCCGGCACGAATGGAGGCAAAGCCCTGATGTCCCACATCGTGAAGGGAATGATGCCGATCCAGCCAGTGCCATCAAACGTATCGATTTCAAGTTGAGCCGGAATTAATCGTCGCAACTCCTTCTCGTCAATGCGCCAATGCATGAAGAGCAGTTTGCCCCACGCCTGGTGCATGAGCGGCTGGCCGTCGGGCCGCTCGCGAATCGACAACCGATCGATTGCCGAAGGTTTCGAAAGATCGCGTTTTGTCACTTGCTTTCCATGAGCGGATCGTTGGGGCCGGCGGGGCCTTCGGGGTTCCGGTGAATCTGCATCGCCTCTGAGTCAAGATAGAAATGGCTGATGCCGGATGATCGATCCACGGGATCGGCTCTCAAGATATAAGCGGTCGGCTTAGTCAGTTCCAGGGTCAGCACATAGCCATCGGCAACAGGAGGGTGAGCAGCGAACTTTGTACTGAGCATTTGTTCCCGCACCAGTTGATCAATCGTCGCATACGTCCGGTCGCGAGTATTGAAGTACTGTATTTCAACCGCCGCAATCGTTTTCAGGTTCTGGATTGTGGCGGCCTCGTTACCTGCTCGCTCAGCTGCTTTCCAGCCGGTCCAAGCCACGACAAAAAACACTCCCAGCACACCCATCACGAGCACAGCGACAAAAGCAACTGCCGCAATCAGGATTTTTTGACGGGTCGTCAATGTTTCCCTCTCAAAATTGGCCCGCCCATTTTATTCAGACCTGGCTTCAGCCAGGTCAAACACAATTTTTCTTGAAGCGCGCAGTTGGCTTGGTTCTTCGACGCGCAGCGTCCCATGACTTTAGCCGTGGCTTTTAAGCCACGGTTACCCGATCGCGAAGCATTCGTCGTCGCGCTAGCGACGATTGATTTCACCCGTCGCTACGCGACGGGCAAAACAAAAAACCGCCCACCTTTCCGGGCCTTGAAGAGATCGTGTCAAAACTCGAATTCGTCTTCATATTTTTCTTCGTGTTAGTTCGTGTGATTTCGTGGATCGTCCGTTACGCCGCCAAAGAACGATCCACGAAATCACACGAACCATCACGAAACGCAGCAACCTGCAGATCAGACGTCAAATTCGAGTTATGACACACTCTCTTCAAGGCCGGGCTAAATTCATTCGTCGCCCCACGACGAATGTATCACCGAGTTTCGACTCATTCCTCACTCGGGGCTGCGAGTTCGTTTCTCGCCGCAGTAGTCCTGCACCGGCTGAAAC
>JBKPEE010000073.1:0-19585 GCA_046728235.1 Acidobacteriota bacterium | reverse complement strand
GAAGATCGGGTGCGCGGTGCGCTCAGGTTTATGGGGCGCTCGCCCGACGAGCCCGTGAGCAGAGACGTCGGTCGAGAGATTTGCCAGCGCCAGGGATTGAAAGCCATGCTCGTCGGTTCGGTCGCAAGCCTGGGAAGCCATTACGTGATCACGCTGGAAGCTATCAACGCGCAGACCGGCGACGCGATCGCGCGCGAACAAGCGGAAGCTGAAAACAAAGAGCAGGTGCTGCACGCGCTGGGCGAAGCGGCCGTCAGGTTGCGAGAAAAACTCGGCGAGTCGCTACAATCGATTCAGAAGTTCGATGCCCCAATCGAACAGGCGACAACCTCTTCGCTGGAAGCCCTCAAAGCTTTCTCGCTGGGAGTCGAACAACAACTGAAGGGCAAGTTCTTGGAAGCCATTCCTTTTTTCCAGCGCGCTACAGAGATTGATCCTAACTTCGCGCTCGCTTATGCTCGGATGTCATCGATGTATTTCAACAGCGGGCTGTATGACCTGGCCGCTGAAGCTTCGCTAAAAGCCTACGACCTCCGCGATCGAGTCAGCGAGCGCGAACGGTTCTTTATCTCTTCTGGTTACTACGACAACGTCACCGGAGAACTAGAAAAGTATCTTGAGACGCTGGAAATCTGGAAGCGCACCTATCCGAACCAGGCTGCGCCGCCCAATAATCTGGCGGTTAAGTACAATGAACTTGGTCAATTCGATAAAGCTGAGGTGGAGGCGCGTGAAGCAATTCGCCTCAATCCAAATTCCGCTTCCGGCTACTCTCTTTTAGCGGTTGCGCTCGTTGGCCTCAATCGCTTCGATGAGGCTAAACAAGTAATCGCCCAGGCGCTGGCACAGAAGCTCGAAACCAGCGTCATGCACAGAACTCTTTATCGGATTGCTTTTGCCCAAGGTGATGCGACGACGATGCAGCAACAGATTGAATGGACGAAGGGAAAGCCGGACGAATTTGTGGCTCAAAATTGGCAGGCCGAGAGTGCCGCGTTTTCAGGCCAGTTGCGAACGGCGAGAGAATTTTCTGATCGTGCCTTTGAGTTGGCACAGCGCCGGGACTTGAAAGAGGTTACAGCGCAGATTGCGGCAGGAAGCGCAGGGCGGGATGCTCTATTCGGTGATTGCGGGCAGGTGAAAGGGCATACCGCAAAGGCGCTCGGCATATCGCGCACTCAGCTAACGATGGTCAATGCAGCCTACGCGCTGGCGACGTGCGGCGAGTCCAGCCAGATACAACCGATCATTGCTGAATTGACGAAGCGTTTTCCGAAAGACACGTTGCTCAATAAAGTCTGGCTGCCGCTGGTTCAAGCTCGGATCGAATTTCAAAAAGGCAATGCGGGGCAAGCGATTCAGTTGCTCGACGCCACTCGATCTTACGAAGAATACGCGCTGTTCCAGATCGCTTACTTGCGTGGTCAGTCATATCTCAGTCAACAAAAGGGAGCAGAAGCCTCCGCGGAGTTCAAAAAGATACTTGACCACCGCGGCTCGCAGCCTACTTCTCCGATTTACTCGCTCGCGCAACTGGGAATGGCCCGCGCCGCTGCTTTGAGTGGCGACCCGGCGCAGACGCGCAAAGCTTACCAAGCGTTTTTTGTGCTCTGGAAGGACGCCGACCCTGACATTACAATTCTGCAAGAGGCCCGTCGAGAATACGAACAGCTAAAATGAGATGTGGTCGCATCTTTCGCGAGTAAGATAGCGAGACCGTTCAGCACATGTCGTTGGTTTCCGGCACAAAACTCGGCCGTTATGAAATCCGCTCGAAGATCGGCGAAGGCGGAATGGGCGAGGTGTATCGGGCGCGCGATGAAAAACTGAATCGCGATGTCGCGATTAAAGTCCTGCCGGCAGGCTTGTCAGAAAACGCCGAACGGTTGAGTCGATTTGAACAGGAAGCCCAGGCGGTGGGCGCCCTCAATCATTCCAACATCCTTGCCGTGTACGATGTAGGTGTACACGATCGGGCGCCTTATGTCGTGTCCGAATTGCTCGAAGGCGAAACGCTGCGGGAATTGCTCGATCAACTCCAACCTGCCTCCAGGAAATCTATTGACTATGCGATTCAGTTAGCCCATGGCCTCGCCGCAGCCCACGGCAAAGGCATAATTCACCGAGACATAAAACCCGACAACATCTTCATAACCAAAGACGAGCGGATAAAGATTCTGGATTTCGGTTTGGCAAAGCTCGCGCAACCCTCGGGCGAGGGCGTGGCGCAAACTGAGATTGCCACGCGCAAAGTCCGCACCGATCCGGGCACAGTCATGGGAACGGTCGGCTACATGTCGCCGGAACAGGTGCGCGGCCAGGCGATAGATCATCGCACCGATATTTTTTCGTTTGGTGCGGTGTTGTATGAGATGTTGTCGCGGCGACGCGCTTTTCGCGGCGATTCGGCAATTGAGACGCTCAACGCGATTCTCAAAGAAGAGCCTGCGGAACTCTCGGCTTCGAATCCAAACATTGCGCCGGGGCTGGAACGTGTCGTCTGGCATTGCCTGGAAAAAAGTCCGGAGCGCCGGTTTCAATCCGCGACCGATGTAGCTTTTGCTTTAGAGTCGCTTTCAGGCGTTACGAGTCATCCAAGTCAGCAGAGTCTGCCGGCTATAAGTTCTCTTACATCGTCGCGAAGGTGGACATGGGAGCGGATAGTCTGGTTGGGCGTCTGTGCTGTGCTCTTTGTCGCGGCGACCGTGCTCACATTCGGTTATTTTTCGCGCTCGCAGACGAGCAGCCACGCGGTCCGGCTGGCACTCGCAACGCCCGAGAAAGCAACTCTTCCGGCGCGGGTGACAGTCTCGCCCGATGGTTTGCGCGTTACCTTCGTCGCGAACAGTGCTGACGGCAAGAGACTGCTTTGGGTCCGCTCGCTCGATTCGCTGACGGCGCAACCCCTCGCCAATACGGATGGAGCAGGTTCGCCATTTTGGTCGCCCGACAGTCGCTTCATCGGCTACTTCGCGAACGGCAAGCTGTTCAGGGTTGACGCTGCGGGCGGGCGCCCGCAAGCGCTGTGCGATGTGGGCGAGGACAGGGGTGGCGCGTGGAACCGTGATGGCGTGATCCTCTTTGGTGGACTAGATGGTCTGCACCGAGTCTCGGCGCAGGGTGGCGCGCCGATACTTGCCACGAAGATCGATCCCAAAGAGGAGGCACATCGCTGGCCCTACTTCCTGCCTGACGGTAAGCACTTTGTCTTTCTCGCTGACGCAGAGACCACTGAGAATCATCACATCCGGCTCGGCTCCCTTGACTCGCAAGACAGTCAGATCCTTTTCGGCGCCGTCTCGCGCATTACCTACGTGCCGCCCGGCTATCTGCTCTATGTCAGTCAGGGCGCGCTCGTAGCGACGCCCTTCGACGCGCAGGCGCTGAAAGTGACGGGCGATCCCACAACTATCGCCGAGCACATCGCGGAAGTGGGTGACAATCACGAGTTTGACTTCTCGGCCTCTGACGACGGCGTGCTGGCTTACCAGTCGGGCAATCCAAACTCGCAGCTTACATGGTTCGACCGGAGCGGGAAGAAGCTGAACAGCGTCGGCGAGCCAGCTAACTATGCCACCTTGTCGCTCTCACCCGACGAGCGGCGTGCCGCAGTCTCTCTCCTCGACGCGGATGGGCGCGTCGCCGATGTGTGGATTCTCGATCTCATACGTGGCAGCATCTCACGGCTGACTTTTGATCCTTCGAGCGAGGGGTGGGGCCTCTGGTCGCCCGACGGCAACAATGTCGTGTACAACTCAAACCGGCTCGGCGATGGGCATGTCAACCTTTACGAAAAGGCCGCGAGCGGCGCCGGCGACGACCAACTGCTCTTGCAGTCGGCCAGTGATAAATACCCGACCAGTTGGTCGCGCGACGGGCAGTTCATTCTTTTCACGAACTGGCCGCTGAGAGCAAAAGCCGGAATCTGGCTCTTGCCGTTAACCGGCGAACGCCAACCGAAGCCCCTGCTGCAAACGGCTGCCTTTGATCAGATCGGTGGCCAGTTCTCACCTGACGGTCGGTTCGTCGCATACATGTCGAACGAGTCGGGACGAACAGAGGTTTACGTGCGGCCCTTTCCGCTTTCCGATGATAAATGGCGAATCTCTTCCGGCAGCGGCCAGCTTCCATCGTGGCGCGTAGACGGGAAAGAACTGTTCTATGTCACGGATGATGGCAGGCTAATGTCCGCTGAGATCAGAGCCAGCGGCAAGTTCGAAAACGGTGTTCCCCAACAGCTTTTCCAAACGAACATCAAGAACTCAGGCGGCGGTCTGTGCTATGCGGCTGCGGCGGATGGTCAGCGCTTTCTCGTCAACACGTTCGTTGAAGGGGACAATCCAGCGCCGATGATTGTCGTGCTCAACTGGACCAGTGGCTTGAAGAGGAATTGAATTGTTTGATTCATCTATTAGGATTTCAAAGGAGGGCATGTCACTAACAACTTCCCAGGCAGAAATCTGGGGATGTTTTAGGTGGACATCGCGTGGGTGTGAGTCGGTAGCTTTGGAGTGCGGCGGCTTGACGCCGCTTTGTTTTTGAAGAAATCGGATTGAAACCTGAACGCGGGGTCAGGCCTCCGATTTGCGAATCGCAAATCGATTGAGAGCGGCGTACCGGGATCGTTATCGAACCGGACGCGCGTCGCTTCCGCCGGCTTGAGCGCAGGCCTGACCCCATCTGTCAGTATTTGTGGTTCTTAGTTCTTGGTCCTCAGTTTTAACTCGCTTTCTGAATCAACTATCGCCTTCGCAATCTTCGCGATCACACCTTCGCGCGTGGCTTCGTCTGCCGCTGAGTCCGACACGAAGACTGCGATCGCCAGATGCCGCTCCTTAGCCAGTGTGACAATGCCGATGTCATTCGTCGCTGCGGTAATGCCTTTCTCAGTTCCCGAGGTCCCCGTCTTGTGCGCGACTAGCGTGTCGCCAGGCAATAATCCCTTCAAACGTTTCGGGCCCGTCTTCGATTCGGTCATGAACTTCAAAACCAGCGCCTGGCTCGGTTCCGAAAGTCCGCGCCGTTCATAAAGCGCGCGCAGCAAACTCACCGCCGCATCAGGCGTCGCGTAATTTCGGTATTGCAGCGAGTGATCTTTGGTGAACGCATTCTCAGTATCGAGCACGATGATGTCTTTGATTCCCAGTTCGGTAAGATAAGCCTGCACCGCTTGCGGCCCGCCGGCCAACTTCATCAAGACATCGGACGCGGTCCCGTCGCTTTCCGAAAGCGCAAACCTGAGCACCTCAGACAACGTCAATTCCGCGCCCAGCGGGTTTTGGTCGCGAATCGGCGAGTAGGCGGCCCGCCCGATATAGTCTTCCTTAGCAATGCGCACCTTCTGATCGAGCCGGAGCTTCCCCGCATCAACCTGCTTCATCACGGCCATCGAGATGGGCAGCTTGTAAACACTCTGCATCGGAAAGTGATCCTGAGAATTGAGCGAAGCGAGCGTGTCGTTGGATTCCAGGATGACGGCTGAAACTCCGACACGACCTTTGGCCAGCGAAGCGATTTGTTCGATCTGTTTTTGTAAGGCCTGATGCTCGACTTCCCGTCCCTGAGTCGCCGTCGCGACGGCCTTCCTGCTCGAAACGCCTGGCGAGCAACTATAGACGAGCAACGCGAGAAGCAACACCAATGGAAGGAAACGGCTCATTACCTCCTACTTAGCTGCGAGGTCAGTTTGGTCGTGCTATTACGAGATCGTCACAAATCTTGCGTGCCAGTGGCCTTGCCCCAAAAGTCCATCTGATATACGACTGGCCGCCAGATGCTGGGAGCGCGGACGTCCCCGTCCGCCGTGAGCGCGAAGCGCGAATAGCAGCCGCCGTCAAGCGAGATAACAGTCAGGGTCAAAATCGCAAAAATCGTAAGCCTGACCCCTGGGTTTAGATTCCCTTATTCTGCGATTGGTTCCGCGCGGCCCGTTTACGCGTTCCTTTTATTACTGTCGTTAGCTTTCTGAATTTCTTCAGGACTGAGTTGACGAAAGTTGGACATTAATTGCTCCTGTGAAACTGAGTTCCACACCGGCCGGTGACTGGATTGTTCTGTTAAGTCAGAGGCGGTGCTGAGGTTCCGGGATTGTGCATAATTTTTGCAGGAAATTCCAGCCCAAAGAAATAGGCGGTGAGGCTTGCACAGGTCGCGCAAGCGACTTGCGAAGCCTCACCGCCTAATCAATTTTCGAATTGCGTTACTGGAAGGCGTTAACCTGAGTGTTTGGCCCCATCGCTACCGCTCCGGGTTCTGACACGACATTTAAGGGCTTCGTGTAGTTCGTGTGATTTCGTGGATCGTTCCTCTTCGTTCGGGAAACAAGGACGATCCACAAAATCACCCGAATCAACACGAACGGAACACCTCTGACTGGAGAGCTAGATCTGACCTTTGAGGCAAAGCCTATTGGCGTCCCTCATGATTGAACTCTTGCAACGTTTGGATTCAGCGAACTCGAAGAAATCTCTCAGGTCAGGAAGGCGGGCTTGCCCCCGCCACCTGGAGTTACGTAGTTTTGCTGGCTGGTAGTTTCCGCTCAGATGCGCGATTTGCTGATTTGCTTAAGCGCGTTGGCCTCGCAGGTTAAGAGCAGGGCTTCCAAATGGGAGTTCAAAAGCAGCGGTGAGAATTCTCGCGCACGCATTCGCGGTACTTGACGCGCCCGCGTCTTTCGTCGAATATGCGTCGCGTTCTAATTTGATCTGTTAACTAACAAAGCAATGCTGTGCCCCCGCACGGCGCACCAGCACGTTGAGCGAAAACATTCCCCCAAGGCACTACATGCGCATAATACTGTTGTCCCGAAACCTGACCGAGGTGGAAAGGGAGATGTGTGTCTGGGGCGCGACATGGGGACGTATCGATTTACCGCACTAATTTCATTGGCCTAAAAAGCGGCGTCAAGCCGCCGCACTCCAAAAATGAAACGCTGCCCGACATGTAATCGCATTGAAGGTGATGATGCGCTGGCCTTTTGTCGTGTAGACGGCACGCCCCTTATCGGCGAACCGTCATCTTTCGCGAGCGAAGCGGGGACCGTTCAGCTCCGAACGCCCGCCGCGACGGAGAACGCCACCGGCAGTGTTCCAAACACAATGGATGCCGGAGTCGCGCGCGCAACAGAACCAACAACCGTGTTGTCCCCACAACCAGCGCGGACTACCGACAGGTTAGCCAAAAACAGACAAGCCAGAACTGCGATTTTGGTAACCGCTGGCGCTATGCTTCTGGCAGCTACCGCGATAGTCGTTTACGTCTACGCCACAAAAAAAAGCCGCGCGACGATCGAATCGATCGCTGTGCTGCCGTTCGAGAATAAAATCGAGAATCCCGACTCTGAATATCTGTCCGACGGACTGACTGAGTCATTGATCTATCGCCTTTCTCAACTGCCGGATCTACGAGTTAGCCCTACCAGTTCCGTTTTTCGTTACAAAGGCAAAAATGCGGACATTAAATCGATCGCCAACGAGCTCGGAGTCGGCGCAGTAATGACCGGGCGCATTAGCCAACGCGGCGAGAACCTGATGATCAGCGTCGAACTGGTTGATGCGCAAAAGAACACGTTACTATGGGGTGAACAGTATGATCGACAGATGTCGGAACTGCTGACTACTCAACGCGAGATCGCCGCGGAGATTGTTCACAAGCTGCAACTGAGACTTTCCGGCGAAGGCCAGCAAAAGCTCGCGAAGAAATACACCGACAGCAATGAAGCCTATCAACTCTATTTGCAGGGACGTTTCTATTGGAACAAGCGGGATGAGGAAAACATCAGGAAAGCAATTGAGCAATTCAAATCGGCAGCGGACAAGGACCCGGGATTTGCGCTCGCCTTTGTCGGTCTTGCTGACTGCTACTCGACATTGCCCTTTTACAGCAGCGCATCTCCCAAGCAGGTGTTTCCTCAAGCTAAAGCTTACGCCGAACGCGCGCTGCAAATAGATAATTCGCTGGCTGAAGCGCACAGTTCGCTCGGCTATGCCGACATGTATCTGTGGAATTGGGCTGAGGCGGAAAACGAGCTCCAGCGCGGTATCGAATTGAATCCAAACTATGGGACGGCGCACAAGTTTTACGGTAATTACCTCGTCAATCTGGCTCGTTTTGACGAAGGTATCGTGAAGTTGAAACGAGCGCAGGAACTCGAGCCTTTGTCCCTTATCATTAGTGCCAATCTGGCGGATGCCTTTCTCGGGAAAGGCGATCTGAAGTCGGCTTTAGAACAGTGCCAGAGAGCAATCGATCTCGATCCAAACTGGTATATTGCGCGAGAAAAATTGGCTCTCGTCTATCTCAGACAAGGACGAATCAGGGACGCGGTGGCCGAGGCAGAAAAAAGCGTTCAGCAATCGAAACGCGAAAGTATCGAACTTGGCGTCGCGGGTTACGTTTACTCTCAAACCGGCATGCGAAACGAGGCCCTGGCAATCGTCCAGGAATTGAAAGATAGGTACCCCAGTCAGCGCGCAAACGGCTATGACATTGCTGAAGTCTATGTGGGTTTGGCTGAGAGGGACCAGGCTTTCGCGTGGCTGGAAAAGGACTTTCAAGCTCGTAACACCATTCTCGCCGCGTGGTTGTATCAACCGCCCTTGAACTCGCTGCGCGAGGACCCACGATTCAAGGATTTAGCCAAGCGAATTGGCATGCCCGAATTGAAATGAAACGTTGCCCTACATGCAATCGCGTTGAAAATGCTGATGCGCTCGCGTTTTGTCGCGCCGACGGCACCCGTCTCGTGATCGACGCGGCAGATGCGGAATCTTCGGCAACGCTGACGCTTCCATCGTTGTCGCGCAGCGCCGACCTGCCCACCTCACCGCTGGATGCGCAGCCCTCGATTGCTGTGCTGCCCTTCGTGAACATGAGCGCCGACCCGGAGAATGAATACTTTTGCGACGGGTTAGCTGAGGAACTTCTGAACGCGCTGGCAAAGATCGAAGATCTAAAAGTTGTGGCCCGGACGTCCTCGTTCTCGTTCAAGGGCAGGAGCACGAACGTCACCGAGATCGGAGACGCCTTGAATGTAAAATCCATTCTCGAAGGCAGCGTCAGAAAATCCGGCAATCGTTTGCGCATCACCGCTCAGTTGGTCAAAGCCTCAGATGGTTATCATCTCTGGTCGGAACGCTACGACCGCGAGATGAAGGACATTTTCGAGGTGCAGGACGAAATCACCCTGGCGGTGGTTGACGCGCTAAAGGTGAAGCTGCTTGGTGAGCTTCCGCAGGTCGAACCTCCGACACAACATACCGGCGCGTATGAACTGTACCTGAAGGGACGTAGCTTTCTTTATCAACGCGGATTAAGCATTGACAAGGCAATCGATTGCTTTAAGCAGGCCGTGGCGTTGGATGCGAGGTACGCGCAGGCCTGGGCCGGCCTCGCGGATGGGTACACAACCTCCGGATACTCTGGATACCACCGGGCTGTCGAAGTAATGCCGCAAGCGCTGGCAGCCGCACGACGTTCGCTTGAATTAGATCCGGATCTTGCCGAGGCACATAACGCCTTTGCTTGCGCTACGCTGTTGTGGCAACTGGATTACGACCTGGCTGAGCAGGAGTTCCGGCGAGCGCTGGAACTGAATCCGATTTACCCACAGGCCGTTGCCTGGTATGGGCTTTTCCTGTTGCAATGGGTTTCCGGACGCCACGACGAAGCCCGGGCGCATATGTTGCGGCTGCTGGAAGTCGATCCTTTGTCAGCCTACGCCAACGTTATCGTCAGTTTCGCCTGCGTCAGCAGCGGTCGCATTGCCGAGGCTGTCGAGCACGGCCGTCGTGGAGTCGAACTCGATCCCAAATCGTACCTCGCGCTGTGGAGCTTGTCAGTGGCGCTACACTGTGACGGCCGGTATGAAGAAGCAGCCGCCGCTGTTGAGCGGGCGCTCGCCATCTCCGCACGTCACAGTTGGGCACTCACGACGCTGGCGGCGATCTATGCGTCATGGGAAAAACCAGACAAAGCGCGGGCTGTACTTCACGAGTTGGAGGCGCGCAGCGCGCGCGAATACATTCAGCCGGCGATGATGACGGCTGCCGCGGCGGTGGTGGGAGATACGGACCGGGCGGTCGCGTTTGCCCGGCAGGCGATTGACGACAAAGACCCGCTGTTTGTGCTGCTGGCCCGCACCTGGCCCGATTATGAAAATGTCCGCACCGATTCCAGGTTTATGGAGATAGTCAGTCAACTGCGGCTTCCCCGCTGGAGCACCAGTTCTCCCTGACGCATACATGAAGGATATATCCCCCGGCACACGCCTTTCGCATTACCGCATCATTTCAAAAATCGGCGCGGGTGGGATGGGCGAGGTGTACCTCGCCGAGGATGCCCGGCTCGACCGTAAAGTCGCGCTAAAGATTCTTCCCGCCGAACTCGCGGACCATAGAGACCGGATGCGACGGTTTACTCAGGAGGCGAAGTCTGCGGCCGCGCTCAATCATCCGAACATTGCCCATATCTACGAAATCGGCGAGAGCGATGGCTTGAACTTCATCGCCATGGAATTCATCCAAGGCCTTACGCTGCGCGAGCAGATCCACAAAGAGCAAACGGAGTTGCGCAAACTGCTGAGGTTTCTGCAACACGCGGCCGACGGATTAGCCCGAGCTCATGCGGCTGGAATCGTGCACCGCGATCTGAAACCAGACAACATCATGATCACACGAGATGGTCATGCAAAGATTTTGGATTTCGGTCTGGCGAAACTAATCGAACAACAACCAATCCCGCGCGCTGACTCCAGTGAAGTCGCCACCGCGGTAATGCCGCAATATTCAACGCCAGGCGCCATCATCGGCACGGTCGGGTATATGTCTCCCGAACAGGCCCAAGGCAAAACCAAAGAGATCGATCAGCGCTCAGACATCTTTTCCTTCGGTTGCATCCTGTTTGAAGCTGCGACGGCCCGGAAGCCTTTCGAAGGAGATTCCCTCGTAAAATCGCTGCACCGGGTTATTTATGAACCAGTGCCTTCAATCACCGATCTAAATCCCTACGCGCCGGCAGAGCTACAACGAATCGTGCGGCGGTGTCTGGCGAAAGATCCGGATGAGAGATATCAATCGATCAGGGAAGTCGCGATCGAGCTGAAGGAACTGCGGCGCGAATTGGAAAGTGGGGGCAAAGAGACAACTGTTCCATCATCTTCAGGCGGAATCAGCTCCGCGGCGCAGACCATTCCGCCTGACGGCGGCACTTCAAACACACACCCGACCTCCAGCGCTGAGTTTGCCGTCAGCGGAATTAAGCGGCGCCGGCTGGCGGGAGCTATTACCATCCTGGTGCTAATTGCGGCGGCCGCAGTCCTCTTCCTTTACCTCCGCGCCCACACTGATGGAGCCGCAATCAAATCAATCGCGGTAATGCCGTTTGTTAACGCCGGCGGTAATGCAGACCTCGAATATCTGTCTGACGGGATGACCGAAACCCTCATGAGCAGTCTTGCGCAAGTTCCGAACCTAAACGTCAAGGCCCGCTCGCTGGTGTTTCGGTACAAAGGCAAAGAGACAGACCCCCGGGCGATTGGCCGAGAACTGGAGGTGCAGGCAATCCTAAACGGTCGCGTGGTCCAGCGAGGCGCCGATTTGATCCTTTACCTCGAATTGGTTAACGCCCAAACTGGCAATTTGATCTGGAGCGACCAATACACCCGGAGGCAAGCCGATCTTGTTTCGTTACAGAGTGAAATTGCTCGTGATGTTTCGAGCAAATTAAGAACAAAATTATCAAATGCCGACGAACAGAAGCTGACCAAAAAGTACACCGAGAAATCGGAAGCCTATCAGCTTTACCTGAAGGGGCGGTATTTTGTGAATAGGCGCACAGCGGACGGTTTAAGGAAAGCTATTGAGTATTTCGATCAGGCTATATCAATCGATCCCAATTATGCCCTGGCTTACGCCGGACTTGCCGACTCTTATCTCTTGCTCGGAATACCAGACGCTATTACGGGCGCCCTCTCGCCGCAAGACTCTTTGCCAAAGGCCAGAGCAGCCGCAGAGAAGGCTTTGCAAATAGATGACTCAGTTGGCGAGGTCTACGCCTCGCTGGCGCATATCAAATGGAAAGAACGGGACTGGGCGGGAGCGGACGCCGACTTCAACCGCGCAATCACCTTAACTCCGAACTATCCTATTGGGCGCCTCTATCACGCGGTTTACTTGTGCAGCCTCGGCAGGCAGGACGAGGCGGTAAAGGAGATTACCCGAGCTCAAGAGCTTGACCCTCTCTCGCTTCCCATCAACGCCAGCGTCGTTTACGTCTTGTACCTGGGGCGCCAATACGATGAAGCAATTGCCGCCGGCAAGAAGACACTGGAAATGGACGCGGCTTTTTCGCTCACTCACCAGAGATTGGGCTCTGCCTACGTGCAGAAAAAGATGTACCAGGAAGCTATCGCCGAGTTTCAACAGGCGGCCAGTTACTCGAATCGATCGCCGCTGGCAATAATCTCGCTCGGACAAGGTTTCGCGGCAGCCGGCAACAAAGTCGAAGCCCAAAAAATCGTGAACGAGCTGATGGGATTGTCACAACGTCAATACGTCTCGCCGTACGGCATTGCCGTGATCTACACGGCCCTCGGAGAGAACGAGGAAGCTTTTAGGTGGCTGGAAAAGTCCTATGCGGAGGGTAATACTGAGCTGGTGTTTCTGAAAATTGATCCGCGTCTCGATCCGCTGCGCACGGATCCGCGGTTTAATGATTTGGTAAGCCGGCTCGGATCGCCACAGTAGGGTGAGCTGTTAGCTTGCGAGCTTGAGTTAACTTCACGGAACGCAAGGGAAGCTCGTGCCACTTCGGCGCTCAAGCATGTAAGGCGAGGCTTTGCCTCAAAAGTCGATTAAACCCGGGTAATGAGGTTCGTGCAGTTCGTGTGATTTCGTGGATCGTTTCTGTTCGTTCGGAAAACAAGGACAATCCGCGAAGTCACACGAAGCAACAGGGACGGAACGCTTCTGACCAGAGAGCTAGATCTGACTTTTGAGGCAAAGCCGTAAGGCGATCCTTCATGGCCGCTGACGGTAATAATCAATCGGGCGGCGACGCTGAAGATTTGAGCGTGAGCCAAGGGCGATGTCAGATTGCCCTTGCGAAAAGCCTTTAAAGGTGGGCCTAAGGCTTAGAGTTGCCGATGAAGCGCGCATTGTCTTTTTATCTCAAATTTCCGGTCGCAAATAGTTTGGTGGCCATCTGTCTTTGCTTCCCTGCCCTAATCGGGAAACATGCTGCTTCAGTTGGTCAACGGAACGATCCACGAAATTACCCGAACGAACCTTGTTGCCTTAACTTAGCGGTCGTCCACAAGCGAGAGTCAGTTGCCGCGACCGCGCCAGTCCCGGCGACCTGGCTGGACCATCACGCGAGCATCCAGCGCTTTCGCGCACAGTTACCCAACAGATCGGCGGAGCTGCGATCGGGAAATCCGATCATCCCGGGCTGGTATGCGGATCCTGAAGCTCATGTCTTTAAGAATGAGTACTGGATTTATCCGACCTATTCGGCGCGATATGACAGCCAGGTTTTCTTCGATGCCTTCTCGTCCAGGGATCTGATTACCTGGAGAAAACATCCGCGGATCTTTTCAAACGTTGACGCGCCCTGGATCAAGAGAGCGCTCTGGGCCCCTTCCGTCATAGAGAAAGATGGCTGGTATTACCTTTTCTTCGGTGCGAATGACATTCAGAACGATCAGCAACTGGGGGGCATCGGCGTCGCGCGCTCGCGCCAGCCGGGCGGGCCGTTTAAGGACTATCTGGGCAAGCCGCTCATCGACAAGTTTCACAACGGCGCCCAACCCATCGATCAGTTTGTCTTCAAGGACGCGTCCGGATCCTATTACATCATTTATGGTGGGTGGCATCACTGCAACATCGCGAAACTGAATAAAGACTTCACCGGCTTCGTTGCGTTTGCGGATGGCACGACGTTCAAGGAGATCACACCCAAAGGCTACGTTGAAGGCGCCTTCATGTTTCTGAAGGATGGAAAGTACTACTTCATGTGGTCAGAAGGTGGATGGACCGGTCCTGATTACGCCGTCGCTTACGCCATCGGGACGTCCGTTTTCGGGCCGTTTGAACGCGTGGGAAAAATTCTCCAGCAGGATCTTTCGGTGGCCACCGGAGCCGGTCACCATTCCGTTCTACACAAACCGGGTTCACAGCGCTGGTACATCGTCTATCACCGGAGGCCTTTAGGAGAAACAGATCGTGATCATCGGGTCGTTTGTATCGATGAGATGCATTTTGATGAGCGAGGATTTATCAAACCTGTCGTGATCACGAAGGAAGGCGTGCGAGCGGACCGGTTGTGAGGCTTTGCCTCAAAAGTCAGATCTAGCTCTCCAGTCAGAGGTGTTCCGTTCGTGTTGCTTCGTGTTATTTCGTGGATCGTCCTAGTTTCCCGAACGAAGAGAAAAAGATCCACGAAATCACACGAACTACACGAAACTCATCACCACGTTTAATCGAACTTTTGAGGCAAAAAAACCGTGATAGGAGTCATGCCCTGAACGCAATCATACTGAGAATCATCGGTGTTCTCTGTCTGCTGCTCCTGGCGCCACTCGACATCCTGGCCCAGCAGGATTTGACCCGCTATGTCGATCCCTTTATCGGCACCGGTGGACATGGCCACACCTACCCGGGGTCCACCATGCCTTTTGGGATGGTGCAGCTCAGCCCGGACACGCGCCTGACCGGCTGGGATGGTTGCTCGGGCTACCATTATTCAGACCATGTTATCTATGGCTTCAGCCACACTCATTTAAGCGGCACCGGCATTTCCGACTATGGTGACATCCTGCTGATGCCGACCCTCGGAAAAGTGTCGCTCATGAATAGCGATTACGCCACCGGTTTTGATCACCAAAACGAGACGGCGCAGCCGGGCGATTACGCGGTCAGGCTTGACAACAACATCTTCGTCGAATTAACCGCCAGCGCACGCGCGGGCTTTCACCGTTACTCGTTTCCGGCGCAATCCAATGGACGCAACGTGATTTTGGATCTGACGCATCGCGACCGGGTGTTGGACTCTTACTTACGAGTGGTTGACAACACCCACATCGAAGGCTATCGCCGCTCCTCGAGCTGGGCCAAAGACCAAGTCATTTATTTCGTAGCTGAGTTCTCACAGCCTTTCGAAAGTTTCGGCATCGGCAAAGATGATCTCGTTACCGAAGGTCTCCGTGAAGCACAGGGAACGAATGTAAAAGCATTCTTTCGTTTTTCCGCGCGCGATCCCCGAGCCGTGTTCGTGAAAGTCGGAATCTCAGAGGTAAGCATTGAAGGCGCGCACAGGAATCTGGTTGCCGAGATCCCCGATTGGGATTTTGACAAGGTCAAAGCCGAAGCCGATCGCGCCTGGAGCAGTGAGTTGAATAAGATTCAAGTTACCGGCGGGAGTGAATCACAACTGAAGACTTTCTACACGGCCCTGTATCACGCAATGCTCGCGCCGAATCTTTTCATGGATGTTGATGGGCAGTATCGCGGCCGCGATTTCAAGATTCACAGCGCCAAAGGTTTCGAGAACTATACCGTCTTTTCGCTTTGGGACACTTTTCGCGCCGCGCATCCGCTCTATACCATCATCGATCAAAAGCGCACGCGGGATTTCATCAACACCTTTCTCGCGCAATACCAGCAGGGCGGACGGCTGCCGGTGTGGGAGCTTGCCGCCAACGAAACCGACACGATGATCGGTTATCACGCCGTCTCAGTGATTGCTGACGCGGCCGCGAAAAATATCACCGGCTTTGATCTCAAGCTGGCTTTCGAGGCCATGAAGCACAGCGCCGAACTCAACCAACCCGGTTTGCGGGCCTATGTCAATCACGGCTACCTCGAGATGGCCGACGAAAAAGAGTCGGTCTCGAAAACGCTCGAATATGCGTACGACGATTGGTGTATCGCCCAGGTGGCGCGCCAACTTGGCCGCACCGACGATTACCGTCGCTACCTTCACCGCGCGCAGTTCTACGAAAACGTTTTCGATCCGGGCTCCGGGTTCATGCGCCCACGCAGCAACGGCGGCTGGATCTCCACGTTTGATCCGCGGGAAGTCAGCTTCAACTTCACCGAAGCCAACTCGTGGCAATACACCTTCTTCGTGCCGCACGATATCAGCGGATTGATCTCTTTGATGGGAGGCAAGGAAAAGTTTGCAGGGAAGCTCGACGAGCTATTCACGACTGAAAGCAAGACTACGGGGCGCGAACAGGCGGACATCACGGGTCTGATCGGTCAGTACGCGCATGGCAACGAGCCCAGCCATCACATGGCCTATCTGTACGACTACGTCAATCAACCATGGAAGACGCAGTTTCGTGTCCGTGAGATCATGGACAACTTTTACACCCCGCAACCTGACGGATTGATCGGCAACGAGGATTGCGGGCAGATGTCCGCGTGGTTCGTTCTGAGCGCGGCGGGATTCTATCCGGTGACACCCGGTTCACCGGTTTACGCCATCGGGACTCCGCTCTTCCCTCAGATTCGCTTTCAGCTTGAGAACGGCAAACAGTTCGTCATTAAAGCGAACGGCGTCTCTGCTAAAAACATCTACATTCAATCTGCGACGCTGAACGGGAAACCTTACGGCAAATCATTTCTCACCCATCGTGATCTGACCGGCGGAGGAGAACTCGTCTTCAAAATAGGTCCGCGGCCAAATCGGCAATGGGGCAGCCGGCCAGGAGATGCACCAGTTTCGGAAATTACTGATCACGGGTTTATCCCCACGCCGATCATCAAAGCGACGGCCTGGACTTTCAAAGATCGCCTGGGAGTCAGCCTGGAAACTACTCGCAGCAATTTGAGAATTCATTACACCACTGATGGCCGCGATCCTGATCGCCACTCGCGAGTTTTCACCCGGCCTTTTTTCATCGAGCAGACAACGACCGTTAAGGCTCGCGCCGTTAATGCAAATGAAAGCAGTCTGGTTGCGACGGCTACCTTTCAGAAAATTCCTCAAAACTGGACCATCAAACTTTTTTCAACCTACAACCGCCAATACACCGGGGGCGGCGACCTGGCGTTGATTGATGGTGTCAGAGGAACGACAAACTTCGGTGATGGCGCCTGGCAGGGGTATCAGGGGCAAGACCTGATTGCAGTGGTTGACCTGCGAACGACGCAAAACGTTTCGAAACTTGGCGCCGGCTTTTTACAGGATGTTGGATCATGGATTTGGATGCCGCGTCGGGTTGATTTCGAGCTCTCAAGGGACGGCAGTAATTTCGTTCCGGCGCTTTCGCTTACCAACGACATTTCGGATAAAGATTATGGCGTCACCATCAAAGACCTGGTGGGCGAAATCCATTCGCAGCCGGCCCGTTATGTGAAGATTATTGCGCACAACTACGGCAAGATTCCCGCGTGGCATCCAGGCGCCGGCGGTGACGCCTTTATCTTTGCTGACGAGGTCATCATCCAGTAAAGGGCTTATCTCCCTTCTCCCTTTGGGAGAAGGGCTGGGGATGAGGGCCTACGGCGCGCCGATATTTTTGAATTAGTTTTGCGACTAGTTGGTTACGCGCCAGGCCCTCACCCAACCCTCTCCCAAAGGGAGAGGGCTAAGTGTTCGATTTGCCACATATATCAATGCCCTTTCAAGGCCCGGTCACGGACAGAAAATCGAAACCGCGTCGCGCTAGCGACGCATGGAAATCGCGTGTTCAGGCGTCGCTAAAGCGACGCACATCCGCTGATGTCACTAGCCCCGGCCTTGAAAGGCCGGGCTAAATTCAATTCGCCGCTACGCGGCGACAAAGCAGTCCCGCTCCTTTTGCGTTCAGTGCATAGACTTTTCAGGCAAAACAGAATGTTTCGACACCTTATTATCGCCGTCGTTTTATTAACCAACGGACTGGCGCAGAACTTCGCACTCGGCCCATCAGCGTTTCGCGGCATTTCCCTGCCAGGGACTAATAATGCGGTTGCGCAAGACGGCGCACTCGACACGTCAGGCTTTGACAGCAGTTACCAGCTATCCCTGCCAACGCCGGTTCAGGACAAGAACTTTTTTCTCTTGAGTTTGTTTCAAAGAAACCGACAGGTGAGAAAACTATTAACTAATAACAGAGCCTTGAAGGAGTTGTCCCACGACAAACTTAGGGCGCTGAGAAAGGCCACTACTTGTAACGACGTACGTTGTTTCGACGAATTGATTCGCTTCGATGCGCAAACCATTGAAGCAGTCGCAACCGAACTTCAAACCCTGGCGAGTGAGCCTGAGTTCAAACTGCTGGCGAAGAAGGATCTGCGTCCATCGGGCGTTTTTATCAAGTATAGTCATGAATCAGATAAAGAAATGCTGGTTGCGGCCTGGAAAGATGCCGCTGCGGGACTGAACCGGATACTGCGGGTTTATTGCCTTGGCCAGGACCCGCGCTACAAGGAGATCGATAAAGTCAGCTTTGATGTTTCCACCGAAGCGTACCGCGTTCTCTTAAGAGCGAAGATCAAAGAAATCAAATCTGCAAACGCGCCGCTGTTTTTTGAGCCTGCCCTAAACTTCGCCTTGAAATTGTTGGAAATCAATCGCCGTGATGAGGCAGGTCGTTACGAACCCCTTGCCCAGGGCGAAAACAAAGCCGCCGTTCAGAATCTCAAAAACATCAGGTGGAGCGATTATCCGTATGCTTTCATTTTGGTCCTGGGCTCAGGCCCGTCGGATTCGGCGCGACTGAGTCCGACGGGCGCCAAACGGGCTGACGCCGGCGCCCAATTGTTTTTACAACATAAAGCGCCATTGCTGATTCTCTCCGGCGGCCACGTTCATCCGATGCAGACGCCCTATTGTGAAGCTATCGAGATGAAGAAGTACGTGATGGAAAAATACAAGATACCCGAGTCGAATATCCTGGTTGATCCGCACGCGCGTCATACCACCACAAATATTCGCAACAGCGCGCGGCTTGCCTTTCGCTTTTCCATACCAACCGCGCTGGCCCTGGTCACTTCAAGCGAATCTCACATCGCCTCCACGACCAGTGACGAATTCCGCACCCGGTGTATGAACGAGCTTGGTTATTTCCCGGTGGAATTTATTCGGCGCACATCGCCCGTCGCAGCCGAGTTCAAACCGTCGGTTGCTTCCTTGTTCTTTGACAGCAATGACCCACTTGATCCCTGACCTGTTGAAGGTTGTAACGCACGGCAAACCGTTGAAGCGTCTCTAGTGATCAGACACGGAATGGAGTCAGTACCGGGAGCGGTAGCGACCGGGTGCGTCTTCAAGAACTCAGGAAGTCTCGTTCCCTCCATCATTTTGGCAAACGATCAGTTACCCGGTCGCTACCGCTCCCGGTACCATTCCTTCACCTACTCAAAACGTTTGGCGCACTTTTGAGGCAAAGCTAGCCTGACCCGGAATACTCGGCTACAATCGCCCGGCCCTAGTGTGGTGTCTCTAAAGTTCGGGTAACCATACGAATGTAAAGAAAATCCAAAGCCCCGCCGTTGTCGGCGCACTTCAAATTTGTAGCTCGTGCCACGTCGGCAGAGTTTTCCGGCAGCCTGCTACATCCCGACTTCAATGAACTTCGCCTCGGAACGCGACTCGGTCG
>JBKPEE010000072.1:0-12470 GCA_046728235.1 Acidobacteriota bacterium | reverse complement strand
GCTCCGATCTCTTGTGAAAAGCGGCGCAGGTGGGTCGCGCGCGGATCCTCCGTTCTGTAAACGGCATGGCCGAAACCCATAATCTTATTCTTCTTTGCCAGCGCATCTTTCACATAATCTTCGACCCGATCGACGCTGTCGATCTCCAGGATAATCTTCATGATGGCTGTATTCGCGCCGCCGTGCAGCGGACCCGAGAGCGCGCCAAGCGCGGCGATGACCGCACTGTACATGTCAGCCAGGGTTCCGGCGACAACTCTCGCCGTGAAGGTCGAAGCATTCAATTCATGATCGGCCTGCAGGATTAACGCGACGTCGAGCACGTGTGCGTCGAATTCATCGGGCATTTCCCCCTTCATCATGTAAAGAAAGTTCGTGGCGATATTGAGTTCCGGCTTCGGCGGAATGATTGCAAGATTGTTTCGCGCCCTTTCGATCGCTGCAATTACAACCGGGAACCTCGCGGTCAATCGCGTGGCCACGCGCAGACTGGCTTCGCGCGTTAGATTGCGCTTCTCTTCATCGAAAAACGACAACGCGGAGATAACCGTGCGCAGCATATCCATCGGATCGGTATCTTTGGGAGCGCGACTGCACATTCCCTTGATTAATTCGACCGCCTCCCAGGGCAATTCATACGAGGCGGCCAGCTCCTGTTTCAACTGGTCCAACTCCGCTCGCTTGGGCAGCCGTCCATTCCACAGCAGGAACACTACTTCTTCAAAGGTAGACTTGGTAGCGAGGTCATGAATGTCAATACCCTGATAAATCAACTCGCCTTTCTCGCCGTTGACGTCGCCGATTGATGAGGCGGCGGCGACCACGCCGCGGAGTCCCGTGGCAACTGCGCTGCCGGCAGATGCTTGCTTACCGTTTTCCATTATTTGTGCCCTTCAAGTTGTTTAGTAATTGGAAGATAGCAGAGCAAAAAGCGGGTGACAAGCACCGGCGATCGCCACTTATCTGGAGGTGGTTTCCCAATTTACTGGTCGTTTATTAACGACGATCGGCTGGCCGCGTTGCACGTTCAATATCGAGGCTGCCGAAGCATTACGCGCGGCGATCTCGATGAATCCAGCACTGCCTAAAAACATGAACAGTTCGTCCTCGACAGCTTTCTTGTCAGAATCGCCTGCGGTAGCGGGCGGGCCCGCCCGCTCTGACTTTGGCCCGCCCACTACCGCAGGCGGTTCTGACATGATTACCTCGACGGCGGCTGCCTGAGAAAAGAACTGGCGGTAAGAAGTGATTTGTCTGCCGTTGATATTTATCTGCAGCGCGTCCGCGTTGTCACTGCCCAGATGTTCACGGGTAAAATTTGTAATGCAATTGCCAAAGCGGTCGATGTGAATAATCGCACCTTCGATTCTTCCATCCGTCGATTGGCGTGGGCGCAGCGATTCAAGTTCGACAATCGTATCGATAAGCGGTCCGAATTCACCGGGTTCGGTGCCGTTTGAGAGCGCCGCGGCCACCGGCGCGAAGATATCCCGGCCATGGAAAGTATTGCTCACCGGATGTCGGAAGAACTTTTCATTTGTCACCTGATGAGTCCGGCACTTCCCCTCCCGCTGCACTACGAAGCTGAACAGGCCGTTGTCAGGCCCTACAAAGAACTGCTCCGCACACTCGATAATTATCGCCCGGCGCTCGGAACCAACGCCGGGGTCCACCACTCCCGCGTGAATAGTACCTGCCGGAAAGTTCCGGTAAACGGCGAGCAGATTGAAGGCCCCGGCTTGAATGTCCTGTGGTGGTATTTCGTGAGTAATGTCGACGATCCGCGCGTTGGGATTTGCTGAAAGGATCACTCCCTTCATCGCCGCGACGAAATAGTCCTGCGTGCCGAAATCGGTGAGCAGTGTGATGATCGCAGGTTTCAAGTTTCAGGTTTCAAGTTTCAGGTTTTGGCATCGAGCCAGCTCGCCGTGGTGTCTCATCGAATGAACCTGAGACTTGAAACCTGAAACCTGAAACTTTTTGTTATTGGATTTCCGCGTCAGTGTTCGTTCGTATCCGCAACTGCTGTCCCTGACTCAAATGAATGTCTTTACCACGCTCAGTCAAGATGCCGGCGGTGCCGATACCGGCACCAATAGTTCCGCCTATGGCGGCGCCCGTCCCACCGCCGGTGATTACCCCGATGACCGCGCCGATACCGGTGGCCGCAGCAATCTTTTGCACATCGCTTTTGGTAGAACTACGACCGTTAACGCCGCCTTCCGGATCGACTTTACCGACGCCCTGGCTGCCACCGTTGGGAATCACCTCGATCACTTGCGCAGTAATTTTCGAAGATTGACCGCTCGACAGCTTGATGTCATCGAAAGCCAGCTGCAACTCCGCAGTTCCTTTCGCTTTGCCCGGACGCTTCACTTGTGCGATGTGACCATCAAGGACGGCACCCTGGTACTGATTCGGCTCGAGCACGCGGGCCTGAAACCGATCGCCCTGCTGCGACGCCTCAGTAGAAAGATTCGTCATCAGTTCGACGCGCATGATGCTGTTGCGCGGAAGCGTCAGCGGACCGTTCACGCTGTTGTTGGTGGTCTGGTTGTTCTGATCGTCTGAAGTTTTATTCGGGTCCACACCCGCGGTCTTGTTTGCATCCGCCGCCGCAGTCTGGTTCGGGTCGGCGGACGACTTGTTCGCATCCTTCGGATATTGGACTGTTGAATCCTCAGTCCGCCGCTTCAGATCGGACGGTATACTCGAGTCGAAAGACTTGTGATCGTAAGCCGCGTTATATCCGACTTCGTATCCCTGCCGGTAACCATCGCGATATTCGTCCAGTGAGCCCCACACCGGGTTGAAGGCCCGATCCGCACGATCGTATTCCGGCTTGTTCTGAAAATCTCGGTTGGCATTGGCCGCGAGGTCTGCCACCCCGGCCTGGTATCCATCTGAATAACCGGTGCGATAACCCCGCATAATCGCGGTCGCCTGGTTCTGCTCCTGCGAAGTCCGGGTCGCGGCAAGCACAGGCACGACGGAGGAATACACCAGGGTGACAGCGGCAAAGACAGCTGTCGTCAGTTTAGTTCTTTTCATTTGAACCTTTCTGGCCGTGCATCGAAGGCAAAAAGCATCGTCGACTAAGGCGCGGCGATACGAAAGGGAGAGCGTCCCGTCAGGAGGCGACTTGATGAGTCCGCGTCCTAACGTCAGAATGCTAGCACAAGCGGCGACAACCATGATATGGCTGTCGCGTTCTGTGATGCTGGAAATGAATGGTCAGTTGTCAGTGGCGGTGGTCAGTGATCAGTTGTCAGTTGTCGGTCGTCAGTTGTCAGTTGTCAGTTGTTCGTCGTCTAAGCCCAGGCAACGTTCAAGTTAACCGAAACTCCCAACTGACAACTGACAACTGACTACGGACTGTATTTATGCATAGAGTCTATCTCGATCACAGCGCCACCACCCCGGTTGACTCGCGCGTCGTTGAGGCGATGCTCCCTTACCTGCGAGACAGGTTCGGGAATGCGTCGAGCATCCACCAGTTTGGACAGGAAGCCCGGGCGGCAGTCGATAAAGCGCGCCGGGATGTCGCTTCGCTCATTAAAGCCCGGCCGAATGAAATTGTTTTCACCTCTGGCGGCACTGAGGCGAATAACCTGGCGATTCGAGGTATTTGCGAAGCTGCGCAAACGCACGGGCGTCACATCATCACGTCCGTGATCGAGCATCCTTCAGTGCGCGGGGTCGTTGATTACCTCGAGAAACAAGGCTGGTCCATCACGCGGCTGCCGGTTTACGAGGATGGGATTGTGCGCGTTGAGGATGTGCGCGCAGCGGTTCGCCACGACACAGTGCTGGTGAGCGTGATGATGGCCAACAATGAAATAGGCACAATTCAACCGGTTCACGAAATCGGCGCGCTGATCCGGGCTGAGCGCGCACAGGGTCGCAAGCATCTCTGGTTTCACACTGACGCCGTGCAGGCCGGAGGTCGATTGGCGATCGACGTGGACTCAATCGGGTGCGATCTGTTGTCGCTCTCAGCTCACAAAATTTATGCGCCCAAGGGAACGGGCGCCCTCTTTATTCGTCGCGGTGTGCGTCTGTTTCCGCAACAGGTCGGCGGCCACCAGGAGCGAGAGCGCCGGGCGGGAACTGAATCCGTCGCAAACATTGTGGCGTTCGGCGCGGCCGCAGAACTCGCGCGAGTGGAGATGAACGAGCGAAATGAACAGACTCGACTGCTGCGCGACAGGTTTGAAAAGGAAGTACAGGCAAAGATCGATAAGGTGCTTTTCAATGGTGATCGCGATCGGCGCTTGCCGCATGTCTCGAACATTTCCTTTCGTTTTGTCGAAGGCGAGGGATTGCTGATTCATCTGGACATGCAAGGCGTGGCTGTTTCGACCGGATCGGCCTGCTCATCCGGAACTCTCGAACCTTCGCCGGTAATCAGGGCGCTACGCGGCGATGAAGAACTGGCTCGCGGCGCCATTCGCTTCAGCTTTGGAAAAGATAATCGCGATGAAGAAGTCGATTACGTGGTTGGGGCGTTAGTTCGTGCGGTCAGCAGCCTGCGCGCGATCTCGCCGCTGGGCCGCGAAGCCACCGTAAAGGCGGAGTCAGTACCATCTGCGTGAGCAGATGGGACCAGGGACAAGCGCAGCTACCTGCGGAACGGTACAAAAGGGAGCGGAGCGCGCGACAGAGGCTTGATTTTCCGATTGTGAAGTCCCGCCTTGATCCCATCCGCTGACGCGGATCGTACTGACTCACTGATCTCAATGCCTTACTCAGACATTTTCAAAGATCATCTAGCCAATCCCCGCCACGGCGGCGAACTGCCGGACGCGAACGCAGTCGGCGAAGCGACCAATCCCGTTTGCGGCGATCGTTTGCGTTTGAGCCTGCGCATCAAAGACGGCCGCATTGAAGCCGCGCGTTTTCTTGCTTATGGCTGCCCGCCAACTTTGGTCTGCGGGTCAGCCTTGACTGAGATGTTGGAAGGAACAAGTGTTGACGAAGCGCTTATGCTCACGCGTCAGCATATCCTTGACGCAATCGGCGGACTGTCGAGTCGAAAGCAACATGCGGCCGCCCTGGCAATTGAAACCTTGTATAGTGCTCTTAACACCGCAGCGGCTAAAGAAAGTGCATTGCTAAGTTCAAATACTTGACTCATCCAATGCTGGTTGCAGGTTCAGAAATCCGAGAGCGCCGACGGCGCGAAAATGTAACAGCCCAGCCCAAACGGGCTGGGTTACCAGCGGTCACCGCGGTGTGCCAGCGCTGAAGGCGCGATATAACTTATTTCCAGAACTCACGTCGGCAACACGAAGTAATCAACGCACACCAGGGTAGAGCAGTTTGCGCATAGACTTCCTGCTGAGGATCGCCGAATTGTATTCCAAATGTCCCACGGATGGGATCGAAAATTACGGTTTCTTTTTATGATATTCGGGCCCGCAGTATTTCGTGGGCTCGTGACCGATGACAAAGGTCTTGGTCTTGATTACCGGGCAGCTATCAACGGCGATCAAGCCGGTGGTGGGATCGATGTCCAGAGTGATTGTGCCTTCCAATTTGTCAGCCGGACCGGGTTCATAAGATTCGCGCGCTTTGTTCTTCAACAGGTCCTTGTCGTTCTTCGGCGTCGGCGTTAGTTTTGGCTTTACCAACTCCGGCGGCAGGCTGGCCGGCTCCATCTGACGGTCTCCACTCTCTTCCGCTCCGTCAGGGGTGGTTGAATCTTCGGCCATGTCGTCAGAGAGCTCGCTATTTGGTCCCGGCACTGTGCCGTTGATGAAGAACTCGGCGCGCTTGGTGGTGGCGTCTGCCTTCGCCACGTCACCGGTAGTTGGATCGATGTCAGCCTGCTGGACACCGTCGGGCATCTGCCAGTCGCCGGTCCATTCAGGATGGATGGTCAGCGCGGCGCTCATGAAATCGCCCCAGATCGGCAGCGCCGACACGGCGCCGGTCAATCCCAGCTGCGACCCGTCATCGAATCCCACCCAAACAACACAAACCAAATCAGGTGTGTAACCGGCAAACCAACCGTCTCGCGACGTGCCGGTCTTGCCGGCCACATTGAATTTGAATCCGCGCGCCCGCAGCGGCGCGCCGGTGCCGCGGTTAACGACATCTTTCATAAAAGACGTCATCACGTAAGCGATGGGCGGGCGCAGCACTTCATTCTTCTGCGCGGCCGGTTGCGCCATGGTCATGCCGCTGCCGGTGGTAACGCGGGTGATCGCGATCGGCGTGGTCCGGGTTCCGTTCGCGGCAAACGCCGAGTACGCCGACACCATTTGCAAAGGGGTCGCTTCGGCGGTGCCCAGAGCCATCGCGGGATAGGCGCGAGACACGCGCGGTAAACCGGCTTTCGCTGCCAGGCTCATAACTCGCCCGACCGTAACTTCCATCGCCACATCGACGGTCACCACGTTAAGGCTATGCACCATCGCATCACGCAAAGTCACCGGCTGCATTGAATACTTGTCGCCCATGTTTCCGGGCGAGTACTGCTGATTGTCGTAGGTGAAGGTCTTCGGCTCGTCCTTGAACATGGTTGCCGGAGTGATCAGCCGCGGCACTGGATCGTAAGCGGTGTTGAGCGCCGTGGCATACACGAACGGCTTGAACACTGAGCCCGGTTGCCGCAAGGCTTCCGCGCGATTGAGTTGACTCTTGGAATAATCACGACCGCCAACCATGGCGACGATCTCGCCGGTGTGGGCATTCATCGCCACCAATGCGGCCTGCACTGTTCCTTCTGGGACACGCTTCGCTTCGATCTTATCGAGTGCCGCCAGCTGCTTCGTGACCGCATTATAGGCGGCGCGCTGCAGGTCCATATCGATCGAAGTATAGATGCGCAGGTGGTCTGCGCCGTCGCCGCTAATCAAATCACCCAGCTGGTTCTGCACGTAATCCGCAAAGTAAGGCGCGTCAGAAATATCTATCCGTCCTTTCGCCGGCGCCAGCTTCAAGTCTGTCGCTTCAGCTTCCTTCGCCTGCGCGTCGGTGATGGCGCCGGTTTCGGCCATCGACTCGAGCACCTGATTACGACGAGCGCGCGCCGTCTCGAGATCGTGAAATGGGTTGTACCGATTAGGACTGCGAATCAGGCCGGCCAGAAAAGCGGATTCGGGCAGCGTCAGGTTCGTGACATCCTTATTAAAGTAAGCGCTGGCGGCTTCGCCGAATCCGTTGATCGAAAATCCCGATTGCTGTCCCAGATAAACCTGATTGCAATAGAGCGCGAAAATCTCCTGCTTCGAGAGGCGGGTTTCCAAAATCACCGACATGTATGCTTCGGCGATTTTTCGTTTGAGGCTGTACTCGGGAGATAAAAACAGGTTTTTGACGAGCTGTTGCGTGATGCTCGATCCGCCCTGCCGGGCCAGCGGGGAATTTGGATCGCTGTCGTATCGCCGCAGCAAGGCGCGAATGATGCCGCGGATGTTTACTCCGTGATGTTCAAAAAATGATCGATCTTCGGTGACGACAATCGCGTTTCGCAGATCGACGGGAACGTCGTTGAATCCGATGACTCGCCGCTTGGCACGCTCGCGGCCGGTGACGGAACTTATCAGTTCAGGTTCCAGCTGGGCCTTTTCAATCCGGCCGCCGTTCTGCCGGTCGGTAATGTACGCGATCGATTTACCGCCACGATTGAAGTCGACCCGGAGCTGGGGAAACGGCCGCGCGCCGTCAACCACCGAATCTGCTCCGGGATCGATATCGACGGTTTGCGCATTCATGCTGTACCGCCCGCGGGCGCTCTCGGCCTGTTGATTGCGCTCGACATACCCGGCGCGCTTCAGATAGGTGAGCAGATCGTCTTCGGAGATTGCCTGCCCGGCGCGAATCTGCTTCGGTCCGGCATAGATGCCCGCAGACCTGGTAAACACATCACCGCGTAAGAGGTTGTCGATCCGGCCGGAGTAAATGACCCAGTAGTAGGCCAGGATGGCGATCGTCAGACCCGCGAAAACAATTGCCGGAATTATGATGTAAGGACGCAGGAAAAATCGCAGGAGCCGCCGGGCGAAACTACGAGGCGGTTCTTCGTAGCGAACAACACGCGGCGCTTCGCCGCGCTGGCGACGAATGACGGGAGGAACATGATTATCAGGTGGATGCCGAATGGCCATGAAAAACTATACGCTTTCGGCCTCTGGGGGGCGCTACACTTTGATGCTAAACCGTTAAGGCGGCGCTGTCTACTATTCGATTGACGGGAACCACCCGCAAGCGCTAAGTTACGGACGCCGCCAGAGGACGTCCTATTAAGGTCAGCCACCCCGTGCTGATATTTAGAACAGTTAGCGTCAGTGAAAGGATTTCCCATGAAGTGCAGGTTGTTTGGATTATTCGCGCTCTCCTGCGCGCTTTCCGTCATGCTATGGAACTGGCCCGAGACCACTCATTCACAGGTAAACAAACCAACACCCACGCTCACCCAGGCAGAACAGGAACTGCTGAAGGAAATCAACGAGGCGCGCGCACAACCACAGGTTTACGCCGATTACCTGGAAAAGATGAAGCCGCTCTTCAACGGGAAGCAATACCGGACAGAAACACTGGAGGTTGAGACGCAAGAGGGGTGGGATGCTGTCGAGGACGCGATTAAGTTTATGCGCTCAGCAACTCCCACCGGTCCCTTGAGCACGTCGCAAGGCTTGTGTTTGGCGGCATCGTCCCACGTAAGGGATCAGACTGCTTCAGGAGCAACCGGGCACGCCGGCGGAGACAAGACGATGGTTGAGCAGCGCGTGAAACCCTTCGGCACCTGGCAGGGAGATATCGGGGAAAACCTCGTCTATGGAGACGAATCTGCCCGCGAACGAATTCTCACCTGGCTGATTGATGATGGGGTCGCCAGTCGTGGGCACCGCAAGCGCATCATGAGTCAGGATTACAAAGTCGCCGGTATCTCGTGTGGTCCGCATCCGGAGTACGGTGCGATGTGCGTGCTGACATTGGCTGGGGGTTTCAGCGATTCGACGACGGCCCAGGCGCCGGTCGTGAATGGCAATGCAGATAAGAGTTCTACCGGTGCTGCGAAGGCCGCAAAACCGAATAAGCCGAAGCGCTAAACCAGGATGTAATCTTCTGACTCTTTAACTCCGGACTTTGGGACTTCAGATTGATGGAAACCGAATCGTCAGAGCCCAGCAATGTGCCTGGCCAGGAAAAAACCGATTTCGCAGTCCTGAACATAGTGTTCGCAGCCGAACGCACTATGATGTCGGTTCTCAGGACGAGCCTTTCCTTCATAAGCTTTGGATTCACCATCTACACCTTTCTGCAATACGTCCGCGAGGGCGAAGGACTCCCGGTTCGCGAATCTGGACCTCGTATCATCAGCTTAGCCCTGATCAGTATTGGTCTGTTTATTCTTATCACCGGCTCGTGGCAACACTGGGAATTTTTGAAACAGTTCAGAGGGAAGGCAGCGCAGAAACTGCCGTGGTCCGTGTCGTTAGGCGGAGCCGGGATTTTGGGTGCAGTGGGCTTCATTGCACTCATCGCGCTCATCATTCGCACCTTGAGTTCTCACCAATAGTTTGAAATTACAAACTGGCTTGAGCAAACGACTGAAGCCGGCTTCAGCCGTGGAGCGTTACTTTGCCGGTCGCCAAATCGTAGACACCCGATTCGACGCGGACTTTATTTGCCTTCAAAGCATCGCGAACAACGGTCGAGGAGGTGCGCAACAAATTGGCTTGAAACTTCGCGTTGTTTGAAATCGCTTTCCCGAAGTCACCGCCAGACAGTTCAACCGCAGACTGAATATGCTGGTAAAGCGCGCTGATTTGACCAGGCACGGCATCGGCCTTCATGGCCGCCTTTACAGCACCGCAGCCCGTGTGCCCGAGCACGAGGATAACCTTGACGCCGAGGACGAAGACGGCGTATTCGAGACTCGCAATGATTTCGGGCGTGACGAAATTGCCGGCAACGCGAGTGACAAAGATGTGACCGATGGTCTGATCAAAAACGAGTTCCACGGGAACGCGCGAGTCGGCACAGGCGAGGACGGCCGCAAAGGGCTCCTGCTTCTCGACTGTGTTTTCCTTGAGAATCCTCAGGTCATGCTCGACTGAGGTGAGTTGATTGCGGTCAAAGCGTTCGTTACCTGTCATGAGTTCACGAAGCGCTGCGTCGGGAGTCAAGGGTGTTTGGGCCAGGAGGGTCGGAGCCAGGGCTACCTCAAGTCCGGCCACGGCAGCGCCACCCACCGCACACGAAAGCACATTCCCGAGAAACTGCCTTCTCGCGATCGGATTGGTGATGGTTTGCTCTCGCATGGGCTGACTCCTTTCAGACTGAAAGTATTCTACTCTATAGCGAGTCAGACGCCTGCTGTAAGCCCTCGGGCGAAGATACAGCCAACGCATTAAAGGCATTACCCAAATGTCACCACCAACGGCGCATCACACGTGCGGCGATGCCGAAAAACTGCGCGCGATTCTCCCAATGGATGCGTGGCGGTTCAACCAGCCGTAGATACTCTTCATTAACCAACGCGAGGTCTGCAAGATCTGGCCAGGCTTTTCGCGCCGCATGTGTTGATGCGCCAGCCGATGTAATTCGTCATAGACCGGTGGCATCAACCGCTCCAGTGCCGACTCGTCGCCCTCACTCCAATCCTGCAAGAGTTCCGTCACGTCGTGTGTCGCTGGTGTCGTTAGCGTTTTTCGCGGTGCTTTACGCATTAGTAGATAGAGGAAGAATAGCGCGGCAGTTCGCGACGCTAGCTTTAAACGCCCGAACCTGAGGGCATTGAGACCTTCGCCTTTGAACACATTACCGCGCTCAGTTAGGCGGGACCTGGCCGAAGGCAATTGACCAGAAGTTCCGCCAACCATCTCCAAATCCGGGACTTCGCAAAAGAGGAGGAAAATCATGTCGATATTAGATAGCGAGAAACGATGGACAAAGTTAGCCGCATGGAAATTTGCTCTGCTGCTTTCACTTTCACTTGTGCTCCTTTCAGTGGCTCCAATCGTTAAGGCAGATAAGGTAACGGACTGGAACGCGATTGGCGCGCAAACTCTCCTAGCCGCCGGAAACGCTGGCGCAGCAGGAAGTGTGGACATGGCTTACATGCATATAGCCATTTATGATTCCGTCAATGCGATCGAAGGCGGCTATACGGTGTTCGCCGTAAGCCCTTCAAGTGTTCCACCGGGCGCATCGGCAGAGGCCGCAACGGTCGAGGCTGCATATCGCACTCTCCGATATCTGTATCCCGCACAGGCAGCGTATCTCGATGCACAATATGCTGCATCGCTCGCCACTATCCCTGACGGGCAGTCAAAGTTGGATGGGATTGTGGTGGGTGACGAGGTCGCGGCCCTGTTTCTGACGTCGCGCGTCGGTGATGGAAGAGGCGCGAATGTACCCTACACACCCGGAACTGGTCCAGGCGCGTGGATACCCACGTCGGCCGCTCCGCCCGTTGCCGTTTGGCTCAGCCAACTGCGGCCGTTTGCAATTGAAAGCCCTACACAGTTTCGCCCCGAACCGCCGCCTAGTTTGGACAGCGACGAATGGGCGAATGATTACAATGAGGTCAAACGATTGGGCGCTCTAAACAGCAATGAGCGGACGCCCGAAGAGACCACTCTCGGCCGATTCTTTCTCGCTCCCGCTATCCCGCAGGTTGCTGGCGCACTTCGCCAGTTGGCCATCGAAAGAGGGTTAAGTCTCGAGGATAATGCGCGGCTTTTTGCTCAGCTTTATGTAGCCCAGGCAGACGCCACGATTGCCGGGTGGGATTCCAAATATCATTACGGATTTTGGCGCCCGATCACAGCCATCCGAGCCGGCGACACCGATGGCAATCCAAATACTGACCCAGATCCGACATGGACGCCGCTGGCGACGACCCCGAACCACCCTGAATATTTGTCTGCCCATGCCTTCGTCGACAGCGCGTGGACCGAGACGCTTCGTCAATTCTTTGGAACGAAAAAGCTCGACGTAACGATGACAAGCACCACAACGGGAACATCGATGTCGTTTTCCGATACGGATGACATTGTGAAAGCGGTCGAGGATGCGCGAGTTTTCGCAGGCTTTCATTACCGAACGTCTTGTGTTCGCGGAGCCGTTTTGGGCAAAAAGGTGGCCAAGTACGTAGCGAAGAACTATTTCCAACCGGTTGGTGGTTAGATTGGGACTTCGGTTCGACGTCTCTAGCGCGATAGTTAAGACTCCACAAAAGACTAGCGGCGATCGTTACCGATCGCCGCTAGTGTTTGATTAAATTGGTCGGGACGACTGGATTCGAACCAGCGACCTCACGCACCCGAATCTAGTGGCTGCGTAAACGTAATCAAGGGGTTTTGCATCGCCCACGGAGTCCCCTGGGAGTGCGGTACCGTTTCCCGCACTCCAGTTTCTCACTCCTTTAATTGCTCCGGTCACTCGCTTCTGGTCGCGTTTACTGTGCCGACGACATCCAGAGTGACGCTCTATAGTTGATACTAAGCGGGTAG
>JBKPEE010000071.1:0-38092 GCA_046728235.1 Acidobacteriota bacterium | reverse complement strand
CTTCGACGGCTTCACGCGTCTTGGGGCCGGTATCGATGATCGTGATCGGGTCTTCTTTAATGAGGTAGACGTTGACCGCGCCGATGTAGAAAGGAGTGGGCAGCGAAATGGGGATGATGTTCATTCAGTGTTTTGAAAATTTCAGATCTGAGATCTCAAATCTGAGATCTGAGATCTGAGATCTGAAATCTGAGATCTGAAATCTGAGATCTGAGATCTGAAATCTGAGATCTCAAATCAGCCCCCACCTTTCCGTGACCGCGCAATATTATTTGCCTGAATTCGCTCGAGTTCTCGAACGAACTCATTTCGCTCGCGGTGCCGTTGTTCTCTTTCCCGGGAACTCTGCGTCAGATACCGTTGACCGCGGATATCACAGTTCTGGAGCGAATCAGCCCAGGCACGTAGCTGCCGTGAAATGCTCTCCGCCCGCCGAATAAGATCGGGAAGATCGCGCTTGATTTGTTCGAAGCCGACAGTCCGCTGCAGAAACAAATACATCGATCTGGTTTCGCCTGCCGACCCTCGCGATATGTAGATAAAAGTTAATGTCTCCTGCGTAGTGCCTCGTTCGAATCCTTCGGCGATGTTATTTGAAATGGAAAGCGCCGCAGCTTCCAGTTGCTCACGCAAGCGCCGATGTTCGCGAAAACAGGGATGAGCAGTGTAGAGCAAAGTTACGAACACCCAGTTCGATCGCATCCTTCCAGACAGGAAGGTCCTCGAATCGCTTGTATTTCAATGAAATCTCCTGCGCGGACAATGAATACTCGCACAGGATTGTACCGTCACCGGCAAGCGCAAGCTGACTCTCAACACACGTATCTGACCAGATTGATCTTATATCCCATTGCTATCAATCAGTACACATACTTATTCGCTTCGATCATGGCATTCGCAATTCGCTGCCGCGCGGCTACAGTATTGATCGGCGTCATCCTGGTGAAACGGCGCAACGCCGCGAGCAAGGTGCGCAGCTCGTCGCCGTCGGCCATCGCCGCGAGCGTGTTTTTGGCGTGCGCTTCGATTCGCTCGACCGCGTCGTTACAGAACACGCGGGTCATGTCGACAAAACGTTCCGCGGCCTTCTCGCCTTGCGACGCAGCCAGCTTCTGGGTCCGCAGGATGGCCGATTCCATTGCGAACGCATCCGTGATGATGTCGGCGACACCCATCAAAATCTCCTGCTGATCCGCCAGTCCCATCATGTACTTCTGCGCGGCCGTGCCGAGCGTCATCAGCGCGACCTTCTTTGCGTTCTGGGCCAATTTCATTTCTGTGGCCAACAGAGTCTCATCCGTATCGAAGGAAGGCATTGACGGGTTGAGAATCTCATCCATCAATCCCTGTGCTGCCGGAAGCAAGGCCAGGCGTCCGCTCAAGGCTGCCTTCATCAGACGGCCAGGAATCAACATGCGATTGATTTCGTTCGTGCCTTCAAAGATGCGGTTGATGCGCGTGTCGCGGTAGGCGCGCTCAGCCGGATAATCGGCCGAGTAGCCATAGCCACCAAAGATCTGGACCATCTCGTCGGTGATATAGTTGCAGTATTCCGACAGCGCTACCTTGATGATCGAACATTCGGCGGCGTATTCCTCGATCGCCTTCAGGCGCGCGTCCATGTCCTTCGAATTTTCGATCGCGTTGAGACCTTGTTCGATCATCCCCAGGGTGCGATAGGTCATGGCCTCGCCCACCCAGGTGCGAATGGCCATCTCGCCGAGCTTCGCTTTAATCGCGCCGAACTTTGAGATCGACTTGCCGAACTGCTGCCGCTCGTTGGCGTATTTGACTGATTCGGTGAGGGCCAGTTTCATGCCGCCCAGGCACATCGCGCCCAGTTTGAAGCGCCCGATGTTGAGAATATTGAAAGCGATTTTGTGCCCCTTGCCGACCTCGCCCAGCAGATTTTCCACCGGCGCCTTGGCGTCAGCGAGAATCAACGGCGTCGTGCTGGAGCCCTTGATACCCATCTTGTGTTCTTCTGCTCCGGGCTTACAGCCTTCCTGCCGCTCGACGATGAACGCGGTGAACTTGTCGCCGTCGACTTTCGCAAATACGATGAAGATGTCCGCAAAGCCGCCATTGGTGATGAACATCTTCTCGCCGTTGAGGACATATTCCTGGCCGTCGGCGCTCAACCTGGCGGTTGCTTTGGCGGCCATCGCGTCTGAGCCGGAGCCTGCCTCAGTCAACGCGTAAGCCGTAATCAATTCGCCGGACGCGATCCTTGGCAGGTATTTCTGTTTGGCAGCTTCGCTGCCGAAATAAACGATAGGTAAGAGTCCGATGCCGCTCTGCGCGCCGAGCGTGGTGGCGAAGGACGCAGAACGTCCCAGGTTCTCTGCGATCAAAGCACTGCTGGTTTGATCCAACGCGAGGCCGCCGTACTCCTCCGGAATGCCCGCGCCGACGAGACCGAGATCAGCCGCCTGCTTCACCAACTGGCGCGCGAGTTTCCAGTCCTTGCCTTCCAGCTCATCAATCCGCGGCACAACTTCCGCGTCCATGAATTGACGTGTAGTGTCGGCGATCATGCGGTGCTCTTCATTGAAATCTTCGGGCGTGAAAATTTCAGACGGTGAGCGCTCCTCGATGAGAAAACTGCCGCCTTTAATGATCTCTTCCTTATCCATTACGGCTGCCATTGATTGCTCCTCTCAGTTACCTATCTTTCAGTTGGCTCACGATTTCTGACGGCATCAGTGACTGAAATTCCGGATAACGCTCTGCGATTCGAATCAGATCGAGTTCATCTTTCTTTCGCTTCGACAGACGTCGTTTGGGATCGCGCCACGCCCAAACTTTTCCACGTACGATATTTGCCAAACCAGCCACCGGAACCTTGACACCCAAAACTGTTTTTGAGTCGGTCTCAGTAAGAAAATCCTGATAGCGCGGGTCAGTTGTGAACTGAATGCGCAGGTCGCTGCCCTTCATTTGCGCGTTGACTGAATGCTCGTGCTTAGTAATCTGAAATCCGGCAGCGCTTAGTTCACTTTGAATTCCTTGCAGCGAAGATGAAGCAACCACTAAGTCGGCATCCATTGTGTAAACGGGCTCGACATAGCAGTTGACTGCGAGACCGCCAACCAAGCACCAGCGACCGTGCCGATTGAGAATCTCGACGGCCGCAGCAAAATCGCTCGCGCCGCCGTTGGTCACAGATTCAAATATTTCAGTCGAGGTCATTTTGGAGTGCGGCGGCTTGACGCCGCTTTGCTTAGTACCAGTGTTGGCGATGGATGGATGGGAAAGCGCCGTCAAGCCGGGCACTCCAAATTACAGTCGCTCAAATATTCCCGCCGCGCCCATGCCGCCACCGACGCACATCGTCACCATGCCATAGCGCGCATGCCGTCGCTCCAGCTCGCGCAGTATCGACGCCGTCAGCTTCGCTCCGGTACAACCCAGCGGATGGCCCAGCGCAATGGCCCCGCCGTTCACGTTTACTTTGTCGGGATTCAGTTCGAGCATCTTAATTACCGCGAGCGACTGCGCCGCGAAAGCCTCGTTGAGTTCGATCACTTCAATTTCATCGAGTGTCAGACCCGCAAGTTTCAAAGCCTTCGGAATCGCGTACACGGGACCGATCCCCATCTCTTCCGGCGGGCAACCGGCGGTAGCGTAAGCCACCAGTCGGGCGATCGGTTTAGCGCCGAGCTGTTTCGCTTTGTCTTCCGACATCACGATCGCTGCCGCGGCGCCGTCGGACATCTGCGAAGAATTGCCGGCCGTGATCGTGCCGTTCATCTGAAATGCCGGCTTCAATTTCGCCAGGGCCTCGGGAGTGGTATCCCGGCGTGGTCCTTCATCTTTATCAAAGGTAATTTGGCGCCGCTGTTTCTTACCTTTAGCGTCGAGTTCTTCGAGGCTCACGGGGAGCGGCACGGTTTCGTCTTTGAACTTGTCTGTCTCCAAAGCGGCGAGGGCGCGCTGGTGCGATCGCAGCGCAAACGCGTCCTGTTCCTGGCGACTGACTTCGTACTTTCGCGCCACGTTCTCAGTCGCCAGACCCATGCTGAGATAAAAATCGGGATAAGTGTCCATCAACGCGGGATTAGGCCGAATGATGTGACCACCCATCGGGATCAGCGACATCGACTCAAGCCCACCCGCGACGATCACCTGGGCGCCGTTGGTGCGAATGCGATCGCTGGCCATGGCGATTGTCTGCAAGCCGGAAGAGCAGAAACGATTGATTGTCATGGCGCTGGTTTCAACCGGCAACCCGGCGCGAATGGCCGCGGCGCGCGCGACGTTCATGCCCTGTTCGGCCTCCGGCATGGCGCAACCCATGATCACGTCATCGATCTCTGAGGCTTCGAGTCCCGGCACGCGCGCGATCGCTTCCTTAATAGCGGCCGCGCCCATGTCGTCGGGTCGCGTGTCGCGCAAAGTGCCTTTTGGCGCCTTGCCGACGGCGGTGCGAACTGCTGATACGATTACTGCTTCTTTCATGATGTTCGTCCAAAGTCCAAAGTCCAAAGTCCAAAGTCCAGCCTCTAGGCTGAGTACTCTGGAGTTG
This sequence comes from Acidobacteriota bacterium, assembly GCA_046728235.1. Taxonomy (GTDB): domain Bacteria; phylum Acidobacteriota; class Blastocatellia; order Pyrinomonadales; family Pyrinomonadaceae; genus UBA11740. The sequence goes on along the minus strand of JBKPEE010000071.1, from coordinate 33,564 downwards.
GGACTAGTTTCTGAGTGGCTTTCCCGTCTTCAACATGTGCGCAATTCGATCCTGCGACTTGCGCGTGCCAATCAGTGAGAGAAAAGCTTCGCGTTCGAGATCGAGCAGGTACTGCTCGCTAACTGCCGTAGCATGATTCAAATCGCCGCCCGTCAAAATCCGCGCCAGTTTTTCCCCAATCAACGCATCGTGATCGGAAATGTAACCCGCGCGTTTCATTAAATGCACGCCCAGCTTGAGGGTCGCCAGGGCCGGATTTCCCAATGCCGGGATGTCAGTCCTTGGTTGCGGCTGCACATAACCACCGGCCGCCAATGCCAATACCTGTTTCTTGGCGTCGGCGATCAAACGATCGCCATTCATTGAGATCGAATCTTCATCGCGCAGAAACCCGAAGTCGCGCGCCTCTTCTGCGGACGTCGCGACCTTGGCCAACGCGATGGTTTCGAAGGCGCGTTTGACGAACGGAAAGGGATCGGCGTCTTTCATGCCGGCGGGAATCGAGTCCGTGGCGCGCAGCAGCATTTCCTTGGTGCCACAGCCGGCGGGAATGATTCCGACCCCAACTTCAACCAACCCGATGTAGGTCTCTGCGGCGGCCCGCACGCGATCGGCATGCAGCACCATTTCACAGCCGCCGCCAAACACCATCTGAAACGGCGCCACCACGACTGGCTTTGCCGAGTATCGCAGGCTCATAACTGATTGCTGGAAATAGCGGCCAATCATTTCGAGCTCTTCCCAGTTCTCGTCCTGCGCCTCCATCAGCATGAGCATTAAATTCGCACCGACGGAAAAATTCACTCCCTGATTGCCCACCACCAGCCCGACGAAATTCTTTTCGGTTTCGGCGATCGCAAAGCGCAGCACCTCGAGGGTATCGCCGCCAATCGAATTCATCTTCGAATGAAATTCGACGCCGGCGACGCCATCGCCGAGGTCGATCATCGAGGCGCCGGAATTCTTTTTGATTACGCCGGTGCGATCTTTCAATGACTTGAGAATGATCGTGCCCGGCGGATCGCCGAGCGGGCGATATTCTCCGGCGGCGAAATCGAAGTAGAAACGCTGCCCGTTTTCCTGTTTATAAAAAGTCTTCGCGCCGCCGGCCAGGAGTTTCTCGACGTTTGCGGGAACCGCGCGGCCTTCCGCTTTCAACTTCGCAACTGATTTCTCGACCCCGATCGCGTCCCAGACTTCGAATGGTCCCAGCTCCCAATTGAATCCCCAGCGCATCGCGCGATCGACTTCTACGATCGTGTCGGCAATTTCCGGAACGCGATCGGCGGCGTAACAAAGTGTGCGCGACAGTGTCTGCCAAAGGAATGCGCCAACGCGATCCTTTGACCAGGTCAAGACCTGCAAACGTTCACGCGTATCCTCGATGTTCTTGGCCATATCGAGGGAAGGCAGTTTGACTTTTTGCGCGGCGCGGTAATCGAGGGTCGTGGTGTCGAGTGTCCAGATCTCACGCTTGTCTCCCTCGCCCTGCTGGCGTTGATAGAAGCCGGCTTTGGTTTTGTTACCCAGCAGTCCGCGCTCGATCATCCTGGTGATGAAGTCAGGCATCACGAACATTTCGCGTTCCGGATCATCGGGAAGATTTTCGTGCAGGTTCTTGACGACATGGGCGAAGACGTCGAGACCGACAAGATCAAACGTACGGAAGGTCGCCGTCTTTGGCCGACCTGTAGCCGGTCCGGTAATCTTGTCCACCTCTTCGATCGAATAGCCGTCGGCGAGCATAGTTTGGATGGTCACTAGCGCGCCGTAGGTCCCGATGCGGTTGGCGATAAAGTTCGGACGATCCTTGGCCACGACCACACCTTTGCCGAGTCGCTCGTCGAGAAAACCAAACATCGAACATGAGACCTCAGGTTTGGTCCATTCCGTGCGAATGATTTCGACCAGGTGCATGTAACGCGGCGGGTTGAAAAAGTGCATGCCCAGAAAGTGGCCGCGGAAATCGTCCCCGAGCCCGGCGGCGAGCTGGGCCAGCGGAATGCCGCTGGTATTCGAAGCGATGACTGATCCCGGCCGGCGATGCTGCTCGACTCTTTCATACAAGCTGCGCTTGATCTCGGCGTTTTCGACGACCGCTTCAATGATCAGATCGCAGTCCCTCAGTTTCGGCAGATCGTCTTCGAAGTTTCCGATGGTGACGAGCGCGGCGCGATCCGCGGTGAAAAAGGCGGCCGGTTTCGACTTTTTTGCTGCTGCGAGGCCGGCGCGCGCGATGGCGTTGCGATCTTTGGCTTCGTCTTGCGGAACGATGTCGAGGAGCAGCGTGGGAACGCCCGCGTTCGCCAGGTGCGCGGCGATCTGCGCTCCCATCGTACCGGCGCCCAAAACGGCAGCTTTCTTTACCTGTATCATGGCCGCTAGATAATACTGAATGAGTATTCATTCAGCAAGCCGGGAACCTGCTGTAGGCAGTGCCATTTCTGGGCAGTACGGCTTCGCCTCAAAAGTCGATTAAACGTGGTAATGAGTTTCGTGTAGTTCGTGTGATTTCGTGGATCGTTTCTGTTCGTTCGGGAAACAAGGACGATCCACGAAATCACACGAAGCAAGGTTCCGTGCTCGCGCAGAGAGCCGGCCCGTTGGGGCCGGGCTATTACATTCCGCGCCGTTGGCGCTGGCGGCAACCTCGATTAAACCAAGTATTAATACCTAATCGAGCCAACCGCCGGTAAAGCTGGCGCGCCGCAGGCCGGCGATGAGGTACTCACATTTACGCATCAGCCGCCAGGGTAATTGGCTCTGATGATTTTCCATCATCATGACAATCGGTCCTTGATTGATCCCGAAGTGCCACGGTGAGAGCCAGCCGCAGTCGTGACCTTCATCGGGAAAAGTTGGATTGAAGGTAGCTTCCAGCCCGTACGGATGGTCAACTCCGACTTGCAATTGATTAAAATGCTCAAGTGTGGGAATTACAATCTCTTCGGCGAACGGAAGTGAAGCAGCACAAGCCCACGGCGCCACGGTTCCATCATCTGGACCGTTGGGGACACCGCGCGCAACGTAATCAAAAAAGACGCGCTTCCGTCCTTCAATCATCAATTCTGCCGGTCCCGGTCCTTCAGAGGCGGTCAATCCCCAACAGACGTCACTATAGCCCTTGAACTCTTGCGGATTCCGTCGCGCATACTCGCGCTGGATGTAGGTCGCCCGCCGGCTGTTCTCGAAGTAATCCAGGTTGTGAGCGCGCATGAACCGATCCTGAATTCCCCGAAAATCGATCCAGATGTGTGAAAACTGATGCGCGAAAAGAGGAGCGGCGAAAAGATATTCGTAATCGTAGATCTTCTTCCATTCGTATTTCGAAGCATGCGCCTCGTAACTTTCGACGGGAAGGGGAAAAGTTGGCGAGCCGAGACCGAGCGCGTATGCCAACAACGCTTCGTCATATCCATCCCAACGATAATCCAGAAACCCTGATTCCGGACGCCAACCATGTGCCAGCGTCGGTCCGCCACTCAATGCCCAAACCCAGTCGGCCCGGCGGTAGAGTTCGAAGGCGAGTTTCCGGATCTCCTGCTCCTCCTGTGACTCGTGATCAAAATATTGCGCTGCGAGCAGCATTCCGGCGAACAAGAAAGTGGAGTCAACGGTCGACAACTCGCACTGCCACGCGCGTTGCCCGCTCTGCATGTCCAAAAAGTGATAATAGAAGCCTTTATAACCCGTAGCATTTGGGCGCTTGCTTTGTTCGCTGTGGGCGAAGAATCGCAGCATCCTGAGCGTGTGCTCGATTGCCTCGTCGCGCGAAATAAAGCCACGCTCGACACCGACTGGGTAAGCTGACAGTGCCATACCCACGGCCGCGATACTCGAGGGCCATCCTTCTTTGGTACTGTCTCTAACCAAGCCTGTCCGGGGATTGGTCTCTTTGATGAAATAGGTGAAAGCGTCGGATTGGAGGCGCGAGACTAACTGCGTTTTGTCAGAGGACATCGACAGCATTGCTCCGAGGACTTATGAGGTCAGTACCATCCGCGTAAGCGGATGGGACAAGGAGATGACTCGCTGACAGTGTTTGTCCCATTTGCTGACGCAAATGGTACTGACTTCTTCTTCCCTTTACATCTCGTGACGATTCGCCAGCGCTTTGTCCATCGTCACTTCATCTACGTATTCCAGGTCGCTGCCAACCGGCATGCCCATCGCCAGCCGCGTCACGCGTACGCCCAGGGGCTTCAGTAGACGGCTGATGTAATTCGCCGTCGCCTCGCCTTCGGTGTTGGGATTAGTGGCGAGGATAATTTCGCGCACCGCCACGCCTTCATTGTTCTCAGGTTTCAGACGCGTGAGTAGATTGTCCAGCCGCAGGTCGCTCGGCCGCACGCCGCGAATCGGGGAAAGTGAACCGTGCAGCACGTGATACAGACCTTTGTAGCTGCGAGTCTTCTCGACGGCGACGAGATCGTAAGGTTGTTCGACCACGCAAAGCAGTGAATGATCGCGCGATGGTAGCGAACAGAAGCGGCAGGGATTAACGTCAGTAAGATTGTTGCAGATTGAGCATTCGCTAATGCGCTCTTTGACTTCGTGCAGCGCTTCAATCAGTCGATCGACATCGGCTGCGGGCGCCCGCAGGATGTGAAAGGCGAGGCGTTGGGCAGACTTTTGACCAATGCTCGGCAGGCGTTTGAATTCGTCAATAAGTTTGGTTACTGGTTCTGCGTAGTCCAACATTGTCGATTTCCAATTGCCGATTGCCGATTCTTACTTTGCCGAACATCTATCGGCAATTGGCAATCGGAAATCGGCAATTTTTAGAACATATTTCCCAAACCCGGCGGCAGCATCGATCCCAGCTTGCTCTTCATCGCCTCGTTAACCTTGCGATTAGCTTCATTGAGCGCGGCGACGACCATGTCCTGCAGCATCTCGACGTCATTTTCCTTCACAATCTCGGGGTCGATTTTGAGCGCGAGGATTTCGTGATCGCCTTTCATAGTGACGCTGACCACGCCGCCGCCCGCTGAGGCTTCCACGCGCATTTCTTCCATCTCGCGCGCCATTTTTTCCTGCATCTGCTGCGCCTGCTTCATCATGGCTTGAATGTTGAGCCCGCCCGGAAATTTCATCATTGTGATCCTCGCTACGGCTTGATTTCGATCCAAAGTCCTGACTGCAAGCATCGTAACTGCCAATGATGTTGAATGCAAAGTGGCCGCTTCGTTTGTGTTCGCTGCCATGCTATAAGCCTGCCTATTGATGAGTGAACAAGTCCTTTATGAACCCGTCGAACGTCGGCTCGCCGCTCAGATCAATTTGTATTACGACGTGATCGCGGGCCCAGCCCAGCCTGCTCCCTTGCTGATCGCACTGCACGGTTACGGCGCGAGCAAATGGCACGCGCTGAGAGAAGCGAAGTTGATTGCGCCTGAGAACTTCGCGCTCGCGGCGCTGCAGGGACCACACCAGCATCTGCGCGAGCCAAAAGAGAAAGGCGGTCCGCTGCGTTTCGGATTCGGCTGGCTCACCAACTATCGCCCGGAAGAATCGGTGGCGCTCCATCATCAGGCGCTGCTGCAAATGATAGATTCACTGATTATGGAAGGCATCGCCGATCGCCATCAAGTGTTTCTGCTTGGCTTTTCGCAATCGTGCGCTTTGAACTATCGCTTCGCCTTTACGCATACCGATGTACTGCGCGGAGTGGTGGGAATCTGCGGTGGCCTGCCTGGTGATTGGGAAACTAGAAATGCCTATCAGGAGACGGCCGCATCCGTGTTCCATTTGGCGGGAACGCGCGACGAATACTACCCGCCGGCGAGGGTTGAGAATTACTGCGCGCAACTGCTCACCCGGGCAAACGACGTTCGATTCGGCGCTTATGATGCAGGCCATGAGATCTCGGAGCTGATGCGTGTTGACATCCGCTCATGGCTGCTTCAGCATCCGTAATCGTTTCCGCGACCACGTTTCCGAAACGGAGACAAACCATGAACAGTCAGACAACCCCGGAACCTTCGGATCGATTAGCGGTCAATTCCGGCCCGGCTGCCGATGCGACTTCGGAAATCAAATCGGGAAGCGCCGCAGCCTCCTCCGCTGCAGTCCTTAATAGTCAAAAGATCAAAGAGATGCTGGAGATCAGCAGCAAAGGGTTAATTGGCCTGGCCGGGCTTTGCTATGTCCTCGGGCTAATAGTAGTCACGATCCACCTGCGCAGTTACGGCCTAAACTCGCTCGCCCTGTCGCAATTGAATTATGTGACTGCTGGTGTCTGGGTAATGATTCCAGTCGTAGTTGGTGGATACTTTCTGATGTTCGCGGCCTATTTCGTCAGCCAGGATGAGGGTCAGAGTAAATCAAATCTCAGCCGAATCCTGGGTAAGCTCTGGCTGCTGGTCGTCTTTGGCGGGATGTTTTTTTCGGCCGCCGAATCGATCATCGAGCCATTTGGGGTTCACCTTACTTGGCGATGGTTCGTCATTCCCATTCTGGGAGTGTTGGCCTCTTTCTGTTTGGTGGCGGCGATTCTGATGCTCGCCAGTGGTGAAGGCTCACCGTATCACGCGGGCTTCTTCGTCCCGGCGATTTTTGCGGGCATCGGCGTGTTTCTTTTTCTGTTTTACGTGAAGCTTTTTGCCGCGCACACTTATCGCGACATTCCGTGGGCCACCGGTGGCGGCCGGCCGAGTCAGGTCGAACTGGTAGTCGGCACTGAAGCCATACCTTATCTTGAGAGTGCCGGGATTTTGTTTAACTCTGCAAATCGGACGAACTCAGTGCAGTTGCTGCTGGCGACGGAAAAGGAATACGTGATCATTGATCCGAATGGCCGGGCGGTGGGCGTGCCGGCCGATTCCGTCAAGTCTTTAATCTATGAAAAGTAGATCTTCTGCAATGAGGAGACGCGGCGCGCCGGCACTGATTGCCGCCGGCATAGCCGTTCTCTTTTGCACGTGTCAACATCAAATCGCGAACACTCGACCTCCGCTAAGGCCGCCCGAACAACAGACTGAAGTCCATGCACTCGCCGCCAACAGTTCGCCGGTGCTGAAGGCAATTATCGATGGCGCCGTCGATCAAGTGGGAAAGACGACCAGTTACGATCCCTCCTACCAGAAGATTAGTTATCCCAACGGCGACGTTCCGATTGAAACCGGCGTCTGCTCAGACGTGATTGTGCGCGCATTTCGCAAAGGCGGAATCGATTTGCAAAAAGAGCTGCATGAGGACATGCAATCTAATTTTTCCGCGTATCCCACGCGCTGGGGATTGAAGAGTCCGGATGCGAATATCGATCATCGCCGGGTTCCCAACCTGCAAACCTTTTTCACGCGCAAAGGAAAATCGCTGTCAACGAATAGCGATGGTGAAAACTTCCTGCCGGGTGATGTAGTTACCTGGGACCTTGGCGTCGGTACTGAGCACGTCGGCATGGTCGCGAATGTCTGGTACAAGCCTTCGCAGCGCTACCTCATCGTTCACAACATTGGCGCCGGCACGCGGCTGGAAGATGTTTTGTTCGCGTGGAAGATTACGGGCCACTATCGATATTTCTAGATTTTCGCCGGCCGATAAAGCGAATTTTCGTTATGTTGGGGACGGAAATATTAAGAGGAGCGGTAGTCTCCTAAGTCGTCTCTTTGTTCGATTGCCGAAACGATCCACGAAATCACATTAAACAACACGAAACCGGCTCTGCTTCGTTAGGTTTCGTGGATTCCCATTTTTAATCCGACTGGAGTGCAACCGTCCCGGTTGCTCTTTCGGTTCGCGCTTCTCGCTCATTGCAAGCGAGACGCTTGCGCTCCAGTCTAGCGGCCGATTGCGGCTTTTGAACGGATCAAATCTCTAGCGCCTTTCCGGCGCATCATGTTATAAGGACGCGCCTAAAGGCGCTTTGACTATGAAAAGAAACTTTGCAGTTACAAACAGCGCGCTGCTACGCAGCCGGTACGATTCGGGTTCTGTTCACGAGACTTTTTCACTAATCGTAATTCCATTCGTGCTTTGTCTTTCAATCTCGGCCAATGCTCAGACATCCCAGGAGACCCGGAGCAAAGCCGCCGTTCGCGCCGTGCTCGATGCGCAAGCCGCTGCCTGGAATCGCGGCGATGTAGACGGGTACATGGACGGATACGATCGTTCGCCGAATACAGAGTTCGTCAGCGGCGACACGATTACCCGCGGTTGGCAGCAGGTGCTTGATCGGTACAAGCAGCGATATGACACGCGCGATAAGATGGGCGTCCTGACTTTTTCCGATCTGGAAATCACAATTCTGAGTAATGACGCGGCCCTGGTGCTGGGGCGCTGGCGCCTGCAGCGAGTGATCTCGCCGTCGCAGAGAACAGACGGCGAGCCACACGGAACATTCACCTTACTGTTTCGCAAGCGGAGCACCGGTTGGCGGATCGTGCATGACCACACGTCGTCGGCATAAACGGTCAGTACCGGGAGCGGTAGCGACCGGGTCAAAGGTCTTTGACTGAACCCGGTCGCTACCGCTCCCGGTACTGACTCTGTGACGCAAGAAAGCGGGTTGGCGAATGGTGCATGACGATCCGTCTTCGGGATAAACAACCATAGGGGTCCCAGCTGAACTATGAATAACTCTCAGGTCGGGAAGAGTGGCTTGCCACCGCCCCTCGCTCAGAACCTGAGAGATTGTCGATCGTGCCGATATAAATCTGAGTTCCATGCCTGATTCAACTGAAGCAGTCACTTCAAATCTCGCCGCCATTGAACGTGAAGTCGAGTCGCGCAGCGCGTCTCTGAAAAAAGAGCTGCGTCTTTTCGACCTGGTGCTGACCCAGGTGGTCTTCGTTTTCGGCACCGTGTGGGTGGGTTTCGCCGCGACGCTGGGCCGATCGCAGATGGCCTTTTGGCTGATCGCGATCGCTACTTTTTACCTGCCGCTGGCCGCAGTAGTTATTTATTTGAATCGTCTGGCGCCGCTCGAAGGCGGGCTCTACCAGTGGGCCAAAGTTGCGTTTGACGACCTGGTAGCGTTCCTCGTCGCCTGGAATTTCTGGATCTTTGGCATCCTGGTGATGTCCGGAATCAGTTTGATCATCAAGAAGAACATTGCCTATGCGATTGGACCGCGCGCGGATTGGATGCACGAGAATAAATGGATGACGACACTCGTGTGCGTGGTGTTGATGACCGCGATCGTCGCTGCCTCTCGCCGAGGTCTGGCCTTGGGCAAATGGGTGCAGAACTTTGGCGGGGCTATGCTGATCTTCACGGTCGCGATTTTGATTCTGATGCCCCTGATTACGGCCGGACGCGGAAATTTGACGAATTACCATCCTTTCTCGCTTAGCTTTCCCGAAATTAACAGCCATAATCTCAACGTCTGCAGCAAGCTCGCCGTGGGCGCACTCTCAGGGTTTGAATACATTGCGATTCTCGCGGGCGAGTGCCGCGCACCGGCGCGCAATATCAGCAGATCGGTCTGGATCTCGGCGCCGATTATCGCGCTCATGTTTATTCTGGGGACCGGATCGGTGCTCGCTTTTGTCTCGCCGGCCAATGTCGATCTGATTGCGCCCATCCCGCAGGTGCTCAGTCTTGGTTTTGGCACATTTGGCTGGGTCTCGATCTTGATTTCGGTCACAATCTTTGGCGTGGCGGCGCGCCAGATAGCCTTGATGAGCATCTACTTTGCCGGTAACACGCGGTTGCCGATGGTTGCCGGCTGGGACAATCTGCTGCCGGTGTGGTTCGCAAAGCTGCATAAGAAATATCGCACGCCGGTGAATTCGATTCTGTTCGTGGGGGCGACCACTTTGGTGTTTAGTCTCGTACCTTTGATTGGAGTCAAAGAGGCCGAGGCCTTTCAGTTCCAGGACAACGCCGCAAACATCTTTTATGCGCTGATCTATATGGTGCTGTTCGCGATTCCGATCGTCGCCATGAAGCGATTTGGGGCGGCGTCGCCCCTCTGGTTGAAGGTGGCCGCGGCTTTAGGTTTCGTCGTGTCTTTGAGCGGAGCTTTTTATACGGTGTTTCCGATCATTGCCGTGCAGAGCCGGTTCTGGTTCGCGGCGAAGATTTTGGCCGTGGTCCTGATTGCCAACGGCGTGGGTGTCCTTATATACGTCGTCGATCAGAAACGGCGCTTGCCGCAGCCATAGTTTTCGGTGAGTGACGGGCTTTGCCTCAAAAATCAGATCTGGCTCTGTGGTTCCGTTCGTGTTACTTCGTGTGATTTCGTGGATCCTCCTTTCCCGAAGGAAGTGAAATGATCCACGAAATCACACGAACTACACGAAACTCATTAACGACGTTTAATCGACTTTTGACGGAAAGCCTTGGCGACGACCGTTTTTTTGTGAGTTTACCTGACCGGAGCGATACGTATGAACAAGATCAATTTACGGCGCGTCCTGCTTGGCGGTCTGGTCGCCGGCCTCATCATCAATGCCGGCGAATTCATTCTAAACGGAATCTTGTTGCGCCCGCATATCGAAGCCGATATGAAGCGGATGAACTTGACGCCGCCCGGAAACGGTTTCGGGGTCCTGGCGGTGGCGCTTACATTCATCTTTGGCATTCTCGCCGTACTGCTTTACGCGATGATTAGATCGAGGCTGGGACCGGGACCAAAAACCGCCCTCGTGATCGCGCTTATCTTATGGTTCTGTGTTTACGCGTACAGCGGGACAATCAATATGATGGTGATTTCAGTTCCACCAGGGTTGATTCTGATGATTCTGGCCTGGGGCATTGTTGAATACCTCGTTGGCGTCCTGGCCGGCGCAGCCCTTTATCGAGAGACATGAGTTGGAAGCGATTATTACTGTCTATCCCGCTGGGTTTTTTGATCATGATCGTTGACGGGCTGATGTTGATTTTGATCAATCGTGTCTATCGCCCGGGGCACCCGCCTCATTGGTTAATGGGGGTGTTCTTTTATTTCGACGCGTGGCCCGTGACGCTCACGCAGCACCTCTTTCCCTCACCACGTGGAGGTCCGTCGTTGCTCGCCATTCTGAGCGGGGCCATCGTCGACCTGGTAATTCTTACGGCCATCGTTTACGCGCTGCTCTCATGGCGAGCGCGCCGCCAAGCTCGTGCCTGAAACTCTGGCCATCATTAACTGTTCACAGCTGGTGACTCTGGCAGGCGCGCGTCACGCGCGTACCGGCGGCGACCTGCGACAACTCGCCATCGTTGAAGACGGCGCCATGCTCGTGCGCGGCACACAGATCGAAGCCGTGGGCAGACGACGCGAAATTGAAACTCACATCGGTGCTGATTGTGAGGTGGTCGACGCCGGCCAGCGGGTGGTGATGCCGGGCTTTGTCGATGCGCACACACATCCTGTTTTCGCCGGCATTCGCGCCAACGAATTCGAGCAGCGAGCCAGCGGCGCGACCTATCGTGAAATCGCCGCGCGGGGTGGCGGCATTCGCGCAACCGTGCGCGCGACGCGAAATGCGTCGCCGGCCGATTTGGTGAAGGCGGGCGAGCGATACGCCGGTTGGTTCCTCAGATGCGGCACCACAACCGTCGAAGCAAAATCCGGCTACGGCCTCACGCTGGAAGATGAACTGAAGATTTTGCGCGTGATCAAACAATTGAATGACGGGACACCCTTGCGCTATGTGCCGACGTTTCTCGGCGCGCACGACATTCCTGCCGAATACAGATCGCGGCGGCAAACTTACGTCAGTCTGATCATTAATGAAATGCTGCCGCGGGTTGCCTCAGAACGGCTGGCAGAATATTGCGATGTTTTTTGTGAGGAGGACGTGTTCAGTAACGACGAGGCGTGGCAGATACTTTCGGCGGCGCGTTGTCATGGCCTCGGTCTGCGTCTTCATGCGGATCAACTGTCGCTTTCAGGTGGCGCCAAACTGGCAGCCGAATTAAACGCGGCCACGGCGGATCATCTGGAACATACGGATGCGACCGGGATCATGGCGCTCCGGGCGGCGAAAGTTCAGCCAGTGCTTTTGCCGGGATCGGTTTACGCGCTCGGGTCGCGCGACTATCCGGCCGCGCGCGAAATGATCGACGCAGGCCTGGCCATTGTGCTCGCGACTGATTTCAATCCCGGTTCATCGCCCGTGCCGTCGATGACCATGGTGCTGTCGCTGGCGTGCACACAGATGAAGATGACACCCGCCGAAGCCATCAGCGCCGCGACGATTAACGCCGCGTATTCGCTGGGCCGGGGCGACGAGATTGGCTCGCTCGAAAAAGGAAAGCGAGCAGATTTTGTCATCCATGACGTGTCCGATTATCGCGAGCTGGCGTACTTTTTCGGCATTGAACATCCCTGGCGCGTGTATGCGAGCGGAAAGTTGGTGTTCGATCACAAATTGACTCAGCACTAACCCTGTTTGGAGTACCGCCTTCAGGCGGCTCGACGCTTGAGTCTGAGGGATTCCGCCTGAAGGCGGTACTCCAAACTTGAGCGTATACGTGACACCGGAAAAATTCTAATTGACGACTGCACGCTTCTCTTTTATGATCACTTCAACACTGGAAAGGAGGTGATCCAAAAGTTTATGAGTTTTAATCACAGTGAGGTGGCTGAGACCTAACTCAGGCATCGATAATCCAGATTGTTAGGATTGTTCGCCTGAGATGTTCACTGTGACACCTTCTTTCCGAAGGTCACAGCCAGAGGTCAATCCAACAGTTCACCGGAAAGCCGCTCGCCGTCCGTTGCGGGCGGCTTTTCTTCTGACGACTGGAGCGCAAGCGGGTTGCCAACGCAGCAACCGAGACGTTTGCGCTCCAGTCAAAGTCTGTTTCACCTTGACTATCAACCCGCGCGCGTTTATAGACATCAAAGGATAGCCGCAGATATCTTCCCCTGTTGCCGGAAAATTTATAAGTGCCTCAGAAAGCTCCTTCAGGTTCTCCTGTCTTTTATGACCCGCGTGGCCGCCGCTGGCGCCACGTGCGACGCACCTACCTGGCGGTCGGCATTCTGGTGACGGTAGTTGCCGGAATTTTCATCGCCAGCGTTTTGTCAGCGCCCTTCCTGGAACCGCCGAACCTGCGGCCGCTGCAAGGCCTGCCGCGAAAAATCGATATCCAGCCGCCAGTGAAGCCCGCTCTCCTGACTCCGCGTGAAGCGAAGGCCAAAAAGGCGCGCGTGGAGTTGGAAAGGGAACTCGCGAAGACGAAAGTCGTGCCGGGGCGGCATGCTGAGTTGTTGCCGCTAACTCCGCCCCCGATCACCACGCCTCTGCCAAAGCCCGCGAGCTTTGGCGACAAGCAATTGACCATTGGTTTTTACATCGATTGGGACGAGTCGAGTTATTCTTCGCTCGAAAGAAACCTCCACAGCCTCGATTGGCTGATGCCGCAATGGGCGCACCTCGCCAACGCTAAGCCGGGTGATAACCCGCTGGCGGATGAACTGAAGGACCCGCAGGCAGTCAAGGCGCTAAACCTGATTCGTGACAAGCGCCCGGACATGTCAATTATTCCCATGGTGCAAAACCTCACGGATGAAACCTGGGAGAAAGATCTGCTCAACCGAGCCGTCGCGGACGAGCCCTCGCGACAAAACCTGATCAATGCGGTCACCAATTTTGTCGAACAAAACAAATTCGCCGGTGTCTGCCTCGACTTTGAAGAGCCTTACCCGGAAACTCAGCCGAGCCTTTTGAAGTTTGTGCAGGAGCTCCATGAAGCATTTAAGCCTCACGGATGGGTGCTGGCTCAGGCGGTGCCTTTCGACAACGATGCCTGGAATTATAAAGACTACGCGGCGGCGACCGACTATCTGGTGCTGATGGCCTATGACGAGCACTATGCCAACAAGGATTACGGCTCAATCGCCTCACAGGGCTGGTATGAAGAGTTGCTGTCCAAGCGCATGGCTGAACTTGAGCCATCAAAAACCATAGTTGCCCTTGGCAACTACGGCTACGACTGGACGCAGGGGGAGAATGCGCAGGAAGTAAGTTTTCAGGAAGCGCTGATTCACGCCCGCGACTCCGAAGCGCAGGTCGAATACGATACGGCCACAGGCAATCCGCACTATGAGTACGATGAAGAAGACGATTCGCACCACATCGTTTGGTTCCTCGACAGTGTGACTGCGTTCAATCAGATGCGCGCGGCGAGCGGCTACCATCCGGCGGGATTCGCGCTCTGGCGACTGGGCTCCGAAGACCCTTCAATCTGGTCGGTGTTCGGGACCGATCAGCCGAACCCGTTGCCTGACTCGCTCAAGCGGATGTCCTACGGATATGACGTCGACTTTGAAGGAACCGGTGAGTTGCTTCGCGTCGCCGCCAGTCCGCATGACGGTGAGCGTGGCGTCACGGTAGAGCCCAATACCGGGTTCATCAGTTCCGAGTCGTATGACATGAAAAAGATTCCGACCGGGTATGTGATCGAGCGTACCGGCGATCATCCCGGGTACATAGCGCTGACTTTTGATGATGGACCTGATCCGAAATGGACCCCACGAATCCTCGATATCCTGAAAAAGGAAGGTGTGCCGGCAACTTTCTTCGTCATGGGAAAGAATGGCCAGGCAAATCCCGATTTACTGCGTCGCGAAGTCAATGAGGGGCACGAAGTCGGCAATCATACCTTCACTCATCCGAACCTCGGCGAGATTCCGCTGCGAATTACTGATCTTGAACTGAACGCCACCCAGCGCCTGATCGAATCGGTCACCGGCCGATCGACGGTGCTGTTTCGTCCTCCCTACTTTGGGGACGCGGAAGCGGATACGCCCGAGGAAGTCGAGCCGGCCATCCGCGCGAAAGACCTCGGTTATGTCATGGTCGGATTGCGCATCGACCCGGCCGATTGGAAACCGGGAGTAGCCGCCGATCAGATTGTGCAGCGCACGATCGACCGTACTCAGGACAAAAACCCCGAAACTCGCGGGCAGGTCGTCCTGCTGCACGACTCAGGCGGCGACCGCGAAGCAACCATCGAAGCGTTGCCGTCGCTGATTCATGAGTTGAAGGCGCGCGGATTCAAGTTTGTCCTCGTCTCGGACCTCGGCGGCTGGTCACGCGATCAGGTGATGCCGCCCCTGCCGCCGAGCGAGAGCTTGTTCACGCGCACGGACTCGATCGCCTTCCTCTTGCTTTCTGAACTGGCGTGGATTCTGCAATGGGCGTTCATCGTCGGGATTGTGCTCGGTCTGGGGCGACTCATAGTGATTGGTGCACTGGCGTTTGCGCAGTGGGCCCGCTCGCGGCGCCGTGAACGCGAGCACACCGGCGAGGAGTTCGAGCCGTTCGTTTCGATTATTGTGCCCGCTTACAACGAAGAGTTTGTGATCGAGGCCACCATTCGTAGTCTGCTCAATTCGGATTATGACAACTTCGAAATCCTGGTTGTCGATGACGGCTCGGCGGATCGCACCAGCGAAGTCGTGCGTCAGCAATTTGAAGACGAACCGCGAGTACGGCTGTTCACTGAACCGAATGGCGGCAAAGCAGCAGCGCTGAACCTTGGCTTGCGCCAGGCAAAGGGCGACATCATCGTGGCGCTTGATGCCGACACGCAGTTTCCCGCGAACACGATCCGGGCGCTGGCGCGCCGTTTCGTTAATCTAAAGATTGGGGCCGTCGCCGGCAATGCCAAGGTGGGCAACCGCATCAACATCGTCACCCGCTGGCAGGCTTTGGAGTACATCACTTCGCAGAACATGGACCGGCGCGCTTTCGCCAGTTTGAACTGTATTACGGTCGTGCCCGGCGCCGTGGGTGCCTGGCGAAGGGAACTGATTGAAAGATGTGGGGGCTTTAGCACCGACACGCTGGCGGAAGATCAGGATCTGACCCTGCAAATCCGCAAGCTTGGCTATCAGATTGGTTATGAAGAGACGGCGATTGGGTGGACGGAAGCGCCGCAGACGCTGCGCCAGCTCGCGAAGCAACGATATCGCTGGGCTTACGGCACCCTGCAATGTCTCTGGAAGCATCGCGACGCATTGTTGCGCCCGAAGTACGGCACGCTGGGTTTCGTAGCGATGCCCAACGTTTGGATCTTTCAAATCATCTTTCCGCTGATCTCGCCGGTGATGGATCTATTGCTGATTTACACTTGCTTGTCGGCTTTGATCGATCGGCTTCAGCAACCCGACGTTTACACGTTCACCAACCTGCGGCAGGTGCTTTTCTATTACGCGCTGTTTCTCGCGGTCGATTGGAGTGCCGCCTGCTTCGCCTTTGTGCTTGAGCGCAAGGAACGCTGGCGGCTGCTGTGGTGGTTGTTCCTGCAGCGGTTCTGCTACCGGCAGGTCATGTACTACGTCATGATCAAGTCCGTCTCGACTGCATTCCGCGGCGCCGTCGTCGGTTGGGGCAAGCTGGAAAGAAAAGCGACCGTGGAAGCGCAACCCTGAATCCGTGACTATCTAGATTTAGTTTCAAAGATGGCCTGTTCCGCCTTTTTGCCCGAGCGAGCGCCGCGTCCCGGCCAGCTTCGCCTCTAAAGTCGATTAAACGTGGTAATGAATTTCGTGTAATTTGTGTGATTTCGTGGATCGTTTCTGTTCGTTCGGGAAACAGGACGATCCACGAAATCACACGAAGCAACACGAATGGAACACTTCTGGTTAGAGAGCTAGATCTGACTTTTGAGGCAAAGCCCTCTCGAGGCAAAGCTTCTCCCGCCCGATAACGCTATACTCTCAAATTGATGTTCACACGAAAGCAGCGAATAACTGTACTGTCGTTGATCGTTTTGGCAGCCGCGTTCCGCATCGCCGTCGTTCACTACCTGCCGAACGATACGACCGACGATAGCCTGGGTTATGAACAGCTTGCCCGCAACGTGCTCGAGCATCATGTGTATTCGCACGCGGCCGAGCCGCCGTACGAGCCGTCGCTCGTGCGCCTGCCGGGTTATCCGTTGTTTTTGGCAGCGATCTATTCAGTCTTTGGACATACAAACAACAGCGCAGTCCGGATTCTACAGGCGCTAATCGACACCGGCACCTGCGTACTCGCCGGCTTGCTCGCGTGGCTTTGGCAACCGGATGAGCGGCGAAAAATCGCGACGGCAATTGCCGCGTTGGCCCTGGCCGCAGTCAATCCATTTACCACCATCTATGCGGCGACCATCCTTACCGAAGTGCCGGCGACTTTTCTGATTATGGCGGCGTGTATCGCGGCCACGCTTGCATTCCGCGAAGAAAAGCTCGAGCAAGAGCTGCGCTTGTGGGCCATCAGCGGACTGTTAACCGGAATTGCTGTCCTGTTCCGGCCCGAGGTGGGGCTGGTTACGGCCTCGATCGGCTTGCTCGCGCTGGTGAGGTTGTTTCGTCGCACCACCCAGCGGTGGCGACGGACCTTATTAGCTACCTCAGCCCTGGCCATCGGTTTCATTTTCATCCTGGCGCCATGGACGATTCGAAACTGGCGCAGCTTACACGTGTTTCAGCCGCTGGCGCCGCTTAACGCGAACATGCCCGGAGAGTTCATCCCGCTTGGTTACGAGCGCTGGCTGAAAACCTGGATGACCGATGGCGAGTATCTAGACGATTTGCTGTGGGACCTCGACAAGAACCAGATCGATGTCGATGATTTGCCGGATAGCGCGTTCGACTCGCAGGCTGAACACGATCGCGTATCCGACCTCTTCGATCAATACAACGGATCGGACGACGAAAACGCGTCCGATAATGAAGAGCCCAGCCCGGCGAGTTCGCCCTCGCCTTCTCCCGCCCAATCCGCAAACAAGAGCCAGCCGGCCAAAAACTCGGGCGATGAGAACAGTGAAGACGCCGACGATGCTGATCAGGAGAACGACGCCAACAAGGAACAGTCGCAGAAGATGGGCACGATGACACCCGAAATAGACGCGGGCTTCGGGCAGATCGCCAACGAGAGAATCGCGCGCCATCCGTTTCGTTATTACGTTCTCTTGCCTTTAAGGCGCGCCCATTCGCTCTGGTTCAATACGCACTCGGATTACTACCCGTTTACCGGGAATGCGTTGCCGCTGAACAATCCTGACAATTCGCCGGGCCAGAACTTTTGGTTACCAATCTTCGCGGTGCTGGTAGCGATCTATACGCTTCTCGGTGTGGGCGGTTTTGTTTTGTTGGCGATGAATGGAGCCGATGGGCGGATGTGGGTATTGTTGGTGGCGTCGATCTTTGCGACGCGGCTGGCGCTGTTCTCGATGGCCGTAAGTGTCGAGCCGCGTTATGTGGTTGAGTTCTTTCCGTTCCTCTTTGCCGCCGGAGGACTTGCGATTGTGGAGCTTACGGGCAGGTTTCGGCGGACGAAACGTGCCTCGTCCTAGTAGTGTATATCCTCGTGATCCCTCTGTCCGTCGTGCTGAGCCAAAACGCTGGGCCATTTTCAGCTTCGCGGAGGCTTGGCCTCAAAAGTCAGATCTAGCTCTCTAACCAGAAGCGTTCCGTTCGTGTTGCCTCGTGTGATTTCGTGGATCGTCCTTCTTTCCCGACGAACAGAAACGATCCGCGAAATCACACGAACTACACGAAACTCATTACCACGTTTAATGGACTTTTGAGGCAAGCCCTTCGCGGACGGACCAAGTCCTGAACCCCCGAGGTAACCGGCTCGTTATGGCGACCCGTTCGAATCATCATCTTCGCCCTGCTCATCCTCTTTCGGTTTTTTGATCCGATACATGGCCAGGTCGCCATCTTTGAAAACCTGATCGCCGATCCTCTGGAGCTGGGGCGCGTATTTCGCGGTGTTGTAAGCCCAGACGTAGTCATAATCCTCGGCGATGTCCTGCCACTCCGGCTCATCTTTGTATTCCAGGTCCCAAAAGCCGTCGGGCGTTTCGGTGTTAACTTTGATCTGCAGCACCTGGACCCCGCGCTCAGCGAACAGGTAAGGCGCGAACCAACCGCGCTCAATCGTTCCGTATGCCCAAAAGTGCGCGTACGGCCGCTGCTGTGGAGTTTCTTGCTCCTCTTCAGCCTTGGCTTCAACTAAGGGCAGCACCCGCGCATTCGGCGGCGCCACGGAAAATGAATTCGCCAGGTGAGTAAGCTCCGGCTGCCGGGCGAAAAACGTCCGCGTGATGACGGCGCTCCGCAGGACGAACAGGAGCAGCACGACGGCGAATAACCAGCGCGAGCGTTTTCCAAAACTGGCGACGACGGGAACAAACAGCAGAATGAATGGCAGCAGGCGCACATCGGCATCAGCACCAACGCCGTAATCCGCAGGGAAGATCCAGTACAGACAGAAAAGACCCGCGATCACCAGGGCCCATGGGCGGTTCCAGTGAAACTCGCGATTACGCCACCAGGCGGCAAAACAGGCGACGGCCAGGACAATTAAAGTGATCTTGTCGATGCGCGGCGAGTAGCCCTGCATCAACGTGCCCAGCTCTTCAGCTTTTTCGCTGAACGGTCGCCAAATTATTTCCCAGGGGTCATTTGGCTGCCGCGAAGCAGAACCGGCAATTGCGATTCTCGTGCCCACGTGCGTCAGCACACCCAACGCAAAAGGAACGCAACCGAGGATTAACTGGCGCAGCGGTTTTCGCGTCAAGATGCAATACCCTGCGACCACCAGTCCGCCAATTCCGAAACCCAGCAGGTGCGTGAAGTACAACGTCAGTGCGGCCAGCAGAAAAGGTATCCAGCGCGGCCAACTGGGACGACGCAGGTAACGTAACCACAGTCCGGCCACCATTAGCACCAGGGCCATGCTCAGTTGCATGTTGATAAAGCCCCAGAGAAAAAAGAGGTTCCAGGTGGTGATTAACGACAGCGATGTCAGCAGAGTGTTTTCCCGTTTCGCCTGATGTACAAAAAACCAGGAGGCGAGGGGCACGGCGAGAATGCTCAGACTTAACAAAATTTTTCCGGCGGTTAAGACATTGAAGAATTTCTGCAGTCCTACCATCAACGCGTCCATGGTGAGATACGGGTAAGGTCCCCAATCAGCCGCGTAATATTCGCTGAAGTGAAAAGCGGGGTCGTGAAGATGTGCGAGAATGAAAACTCGCGCGAGGTGATTGGGATAATCCAGCAACGGGGGAAAACTGACGATCCAAAATGGCAAGATCGCAATGGCCAGACAGCTCGCAACCAAAAGAGCCGTGACGACCATGCGGAGGATAGTCAAACGCCGTGGCTGCGGTGAATCGTTGGATGGCTCGCGCTCTTTCAGGTCAGAATCAATCGCCGCCAGTCGCTGTTCGAGTGAACGAATATGTCTGGCAATTTCTGTTCGTACCAAAAAGGAATCGGCGCCCGCGCGGCGCTCCTGCTCGCGCGCGAGCATGTCAGCGACTTGTTCGCGGCGAGACAACAGTTCTCTCGTGGGGCCATTATCGTGGCCTGAATTTTCTGCGGCTGAATCCGGCAATCTGGACATGATGCGACTGCGAACAGACGCCAGAGCGCCCTGTTCAATATCAATTTGCGATGCAGGGGGATAACCCGGGAGAGTCTTTGCACGGGCGTCACGCCCGCGCTCCACGCGCAAGATGCGCGTGGAATGATCGAGTCAGTTCACGGTCCTACTGTGGCGGCGGCGTTTGCTCGGACGCGGGCACGCGCGACGCATCGGGTTTGTCGGGCGAAGTATGCAGGTGCACCGCTTTCCATTCTGTGCCGACTCGCTTGAAAACCAGCGTCATGCGTCCGGACGCTGAGTCGGGCTGGCCGTTGAATGTTTGCGACTGAGTCCACAGGCAGCTTACCACAGCGCCATCCCGGCCAAGCATCGTCACGTGTCGATCGCGAACGTCCAACTTCACGTCTTTACTTTGGGGGAATGAGCTCTCGCGATTCTTCTTTAACTGGTCCCAGCCTCTGGTGACGGTGCCGTTGTAATTGTAAAGAATCAGCGTTGGCGAGTTCCAATAGCCACTCATGTATAAGTCGACATTTGCGCGCCTGATTCCGTCGATTATCTTGTCGAACGCCGCCAGCACCGCAGCCGATGGGCCGGTAGCCGAACTGCTGCGCCCGCCACCTGCCTGAGAACCGGCCGCCGACGCATCGGGAGGCTTGGTCACGGTTTTGGTTGGCGTCGGCGATGGCTTTGGCGTGGTGGTGCGGCCACGAGTGGGTGGCGCCGAGGTATTGCTGTTTTGAGCAACCACGAAAACTGCACTCACGACCAGGATCGAAGCGGCGACAAGAAATCTTTTCATTCTGAGTATCTCCTCAAAGGATCGCCACAGAGCGACGGAGGCGTATCTCTGCGGTTAGTTATTAAACTCATTCCAGGGGCGCTGGCTGCGCAACCTCATAGCCGAAACGTCACGACCCATTATCTCAAACACGTCAAACATTGATGGTCCCACGGCCTGACCGGTCAGCATGGTGCGCGAAGCATTAATAAAAAGGCCCGCTTTTACTGACGATTCTTCGGCAAAAGCACGTAACGCAGCTTCGGCATTGGCGGCCGTAAACGGATCGACGGCCTCGATGCGCGCGGCAAGTTGCGGTAGAAGCTCTTTCAGCCGCGGCTCTTTCAGAATGTTCTTTGTAACCGCGGCTTCATCCAGATCAAAATCCTCAGAAAAGTATGCGCGGCCCTGCGACGAAAAATCCTTCAGAGTGAAGAAGCGTTGGCGAATCAACTCAACGGCTTTCGCAAACCACGTCCGCTCGTCATCGTCGTATTCTTCACGCCAGAGCTTTTCCGCCCGCAATTCATTCTTGACCAGCGGCAGCAATTCCTCGAGCGGCATCGTACGAATGTATTCGGCATTCATCCACAGCGCTTTGTCGTCGGTCCAGTGTCGCGGATCATTTTCATGAAAGTTGAAGACGGCGTTGGCGCGGCCGATTGCTTCCAGCGAGAAGGCCTGGATCAATTCTTCCCGCGAAAGCAGCTCCCGCCCTTCGGGAGGCGACCAGCCGAGCAAGGCCAGAAAGTTGCGGAACGCCGCCGGGACAAAGCCGCGATCGCGATAGGTCGTCAAGGAAACTACTACACCGTGCTTGCGCTTTGAAAGTTTCGCTTTGTTCGGCGCCAGAATCAGCGGCAGATGCGCAAACTGCGGCACCGGTGCGCCGAGCGCCTGATAGAGCAGGATCTGCTTATGTGTGTTGGTGAGGTGATCCTGTCCGCGGATCACGTGCGTAATCCCCATCTCGATATCATCGAGAACGACGGACAGGTTGTAAAGCGGATGGCCGTCCGAACGCAGCAGCACCAGATCTTCAATCTCGGAATAGGCGCGTTCCTGCTCGCAATAGACGATGTCCTTGAATCGCGACGCGCCCTCGCGCGCCACCTTTAAACGAATGGCGAAAGGCTCACCCCCGGCTGCGCGTCGACCGGACTCGTCCGGCGACAGGTCGCGAAACGGATTACTGCGATGATCGATGCCCTCGGCAGCGTCGGCGCGGGCGCGCGCGGCAATGTCCTGTTTGACTTTACTGTCCGCACGCTCTGCTTTCGGCGTGAAGTCCCGGTAGGCCTTGCCCTCATCGACCAGGCGCTGCGCGGCGGCGCGATGCTTGTTGGCATTATCAGATTGGAAGAAGACCTTTTCTTCGTCGTAATCCAGGCCCAGCCATTCCAGGCCCTCGATAATCGACGCGACGGATTCTTCCGTCGAGCGTTGCAAATCGGTGTCTTCGATGCGCAGCAGAAATTTGCCGCCGACTTTGCGCGCAAACAGCCAATTGAACAGCGCTGAGCGCGCCGCGCCGATGTGCAGATAGCCGGTTGGGGACGGAGCGAAACGAACGCGGGTCGTCATTGGTCAGTAGTCAGTAGTCAGTTGCTGCGCCAACATAATAAAAATAGTCAGTAAGCCGAAGACAGAAGCCAGCAACAAGATGTTCAACTGACTACTGACAACTGACCACTGACTAATTAAATGGCGGAGATGAGAGGATTCGAACCTCTGAAGGGCTTTTGACCCTTAACGGTTTAGCAAACCGCCGCCTTCAGCCACTCGGCCACATCTCCGCGACGATGCGTGAGAAGTTATTCTAAGGCGCGAGCTTTGATTGTCAAGGCAGCCCAACACGCGGGAGTGGTTCAATTTGAATTGCTCAATCGCTTTCGACGCGTAGCGTCGGCATGACTTTAGCCCGGTGTTTTAACGCCGGGCCCTCCATGCGCAGCCCGTCCCGTCGCGTCAGCGACGGCTGAACAATGGCGCAATTCAGACGTCGCTGACGCGACGCGGTAATTTCGGTTGACGTTTTCCCCGGCTCTAAAGAGCCGGGCTAAAGTCACGTAGACGCTACGCGTCGAGGCATTTCGCCAAGTCAAACTGGACCACTGTGCCACACGCGGCAGTGCCCGGTTTTAAGAAATTTTATTGTTTGAATCGGGTCAATCAACTCCCACATTTGGGCTTCGCCGTTCCAATAAGATCGTATCGCGCCATACGCCCCTGATCTTGCCAATGCGCTCCCGGCGGCCCACTTCTCGGAATCCACAACTGCGGTGGATGGCCAGACTGCCTTCGTTTTCGGGAAAAATCCCGGCCTGTAGTGTCCAGATTCCGTTTTGCTCGGATTCGTCAATCAAGGCACTGAGCAGTTTGCGCCCCACGCCTGTGCCGCGGCTCGCGGCTGCCACGTAAACACTGAGATCGGCGACGCCGGCGTAAACGCACCGGGATGACACCGGAGAGAGCGCCGCCCAACCGACGATAATGTCGCCGTTGCGCGCGACCAGGCGGGCAAAGGGAAGGTGAGCCTTGTCCCAGGCTGCAAATGAAGGCGCCGAAGTTTCAAAGGTCGCATTACCTGTGGCAATTCCCTCGAGATAGATGGACTTGACTTGATTCCAATCGCCCGGCTGCATCGAGCCGATTGTGATTACGCTATTCATATGTTGGTATTGACCGGCAGGACTTGTCGGTAGTGAGCTGCCGAACACATCTGCTAAAACGCATGTACCATAAGTGAGGACGGCGATGAAAAGCAATGTGGAAATTTGAGCTTGACTAATCCGTGTCTGCTGCGATACAAATTACTTTGCATCGCAAAGAAGAAACGGCGGCGATGCCGGCCTGAGGGCTGAACATCGGCTCGCGCGAGCGCAGGTAAGACCCGATTTGAGAGGCCCATGAGATCTTGTGAGCCGTCCCGCCGGGGAAAGCTCGTGCCACTTTTTTCAGACTTAAGACACAACGTCCAAACGAGCGCAGGTGCATAATCGCGCCATCTCGCGCTACAATCTGCCGCGATGAGCCTGTTGGAAACGATCAATTCACCCGAAGACCTGCGGCGGCTGCCGGTTGACCAATTGCAACCCGTCGCCGACGAAATTCGGCAATACATTCTCGAAACCATGTCGCGCGTCGGCGGTCACACCGGCGCCTCGCTGGGCGCTGTCGAGTTGGCAATCGCCTTACACTACGCCTTTGACACGCCGCATGATCGGCTGGTGTGGGACGTGGGCCACCAGGCATATGCGCACAAGATCCTGACAGGCCGCCGCGATCAACTGCCGACGGTAAAGCAGTACGGGGGCATCAGCGGTTTTCTGCGACGTGACGAGTCCGAGTTTGACGCCTTCGGCGCCGGCCACGCCTCAACTTCGCTTTCGGCAGCGCTGGGCATGGCCATCGCTCGCGACCGCAAGAAGGAAAACCACCACGTCGTAGCGCTGATTGGCGACGCCTCTTTGGCCGGAGGCATGGCCATGGAAGCAGTAAACCAGGCGGGTCATCTGAAGACACGATTGATCGTCGTGCTCAATGATAACGAAATGTCAATCGCCCCGGCGGTCGGCGCGCTCACGGGTTATCTGAATCGCATCCGCGAAGCGCATGGTTATCATCGTTTCAAAGACGAAGTCGAGGAAACCTTGCTGGCAATTCCTTCGGTGGGCTCGCGACTACATCATGCGGCGAAAGCGATGAAGGATGCGATTGCGGCTGCCGTCTTGCCCGGGGCGCTGGTTAATGAACTCGGTTTCAAATATATCGGCTATGTCGATGGACATAACGTGCGGGCGCTGGTGGCCGCGCTCCGCGAAGCCCAACAGATTAAAGACGGTCCGGTGATCGTGCACGCGCTGACCACCAAAGGCAAAGGTCACCCAGCCGCGGAGGAGGACTACTACAAGTGGCACGCTACAGGTCCGTTTGATCTGAAAACCGGCAAACCCATTAAGTCATCCGCGAGTGCGCCGACTTATACCAAAGTGTTCGGCGAAACGCTGTGCGAGTTGATGGCGAAGGACGACAAGATTGTCGCGCTGACTGCGGCCATGCCTGACGGCACGGGCGTGTGCGACGCGCTCGTCAAATTTCCCGAGCGCTCCTTTGACGTCGGGATTGCGGAGCAGCATTGCGTCACCTTCGCCGCCGGTCTTTCGTGCGAAGGGCTAAAACCCGTTTGCGCGATCTATTCAACCTTCCTGCAGCGGGCTTTCGATCAAGTGGTCCATGATGTCTGTATTCAGAATCTCAACGTGAAATTCTGCCTTGATCGCGGCGGCATCGCGGGTGGCGATGGCCCGACTCATCATGGATTGCTCGACATTGCGTATCTTCGCGGCGTGCCGAATATCGTTTTGATGGCGCCAAAGGACGAGGGCGAAATGCGCGACATGATGTTTACCATGACTGAACACGTGGGTCCGGCGGCGATGCGGTATCCGCGAGGCAACGGAGTCGGCGTGCCGCTCGATCGCGAGCCGGAGAAACTCGAGATTGGCAAGGCCGAGTTATTGCGCGACGGCGGCGAAGTTGCGCTTGTGGCGTACGGATCAATGGTCCATCCCTCGCTGGAAGCAGCTACCCACCTGGCGAAGGAAGGCATTGAGACCACGGTCATCAACGCGCGCTTTGCTAAACCACTCGATAGCGCCTTATTGCTGGCGCTCGCGCGCACCAAACGGTTGATCGTCACTGTCGAAGAAGCCTACCTGGCGGGCGGTTTTGGCGCGGCAGTTCTGGAGCTGCTGGAAGAAAACGGCATGCAGGACAAGGTGCGATTCGTGCGCATGGGCGTGCCCGACCGGATTGTTACGCACGGCGATGCGAAACTATTACTGGCGAAATACGGTCTCGACGCAGACGGTATCTACACTCGCGTGAAAGAAGCCGTCGAGGTGCTCGATGACCGTCGCGCGCATCCTCAGAAAATGACCGCCTGACATTTCCTGTCACTAGGTTTTTGCAACAAAAAAACCATATTGACGTGTTCACTTTCCCATGGCATGATGCGCCCGAGGCATTCAAAAAGGCTCTCTCCGAGTTGCCTAGGCCCCGTTTTTCTCCTCCAAATTAATCCAGTACCCGACGGGATCCGATGGGATCTCAGATTTGTGATCTGAACTTTTCGGATTTGAATCTGAGGCTCCAGGTCTTTATCAGCATTAATCGCGCGGTGCGGCGCGAGGGAAGGGTTAGCCTCCATGAAGCAATTCTTTTTTGAGCGCGAGTGCGTGCATCGCGATACCGGCCGCGATGGCGAAGTCTATAACGGCATGTTTTTTGTGCAGGCAATACAGCGATTAACGATCGATGCAGCCATGAAGGTGGCGGCACAGGTTGCCCCTTTTTATTGGGTTGATGCGCCTCGTGTGATGGTTTGGCTGTGCCGGGACTGCGCGACCGAGCTCCATATCGGCGAAGCGCCGCGCGCAATTCTTCAGGGCGCGCGACGATAAGTTTTTCCCTCCCCCAAGGGAGAGGGTTGGCTGAGGCTGTTGCGCCGCGTTGTGCCCGCATCACCAGCCCTCCTCCCAAAGTCAGACTAACAACAAACATCAGGTATTCGTCGCCTGGCTATCGAGCGCCGCCCGGTTGTTCGATTGCGGGGCTTCTGACACTGCGCGCTCCTGCGCTACAGTTCCGGTTTGTGGAGCGCGAGCGCATCGATAAGCTGCTGGTCGACCGCGGTCTGGCTGAATCTCGCACCAGGGCGCAGGCACTGGTGATGGCCGGGTCCGTGCTTGTGGATGAGCAACTGGTCAATAAACCGTCCGAGAAGTTTCCCAAGCAAGCGAAAATAAGAATCAAGCCGCGCAGCGAAGCCGCCGGCTATGTCAGTCGCGGCGGACTGAAACTGGAAGCCGCTCTGAGCCGGTTTGCGATTGATGTGCGCGGATTGGTGTGTCTGGATGTGGGCGCATCGACGGGCGGCTTTACTCATTGCTTATTGCAGCACGGCGCCGGCAAGGTCGTGGCGGTTGATGTTGGGCATAATCAGATCGATTGGAAATTACGTAACGATGCGCGAGTGGAAGTGCGCGAAGGAGTGAATGCCCGCTACCTTTCGCCTGCTGATTTCGATACGAAGTTCGATTTGGTGACTATTGATGTCGCGTTCATCTCGGCGACGAAGATTCTCTCGGCGGTGACGACGCTGTTAAGCGATGGCGGCCGGATCGTCACGCTCATCAAGCCTCAATTCGAAGTCGGCAAAGGCGAAGTCGGCAAAGGCGGCATCGTCAAAGATCCTGCCCAGCATGAGCGGGTGATAACCGCCGTAAACGCCGCCGCTGAGTCGTTAGGTTTGAAGGTTCGCGGCGTTATTACGTCGCCCATTCAAGGTGCGGATGGAAATGTGGAGTTTCTCGCGCTGTATGAAGGTACTTAACTTTTGTTCGTGACCATGGGCCAGTTGGCATTTGTGTTGATTCGTGTGACTTCGTGGATCGGTCTCCTAAACGAGCAGCTCGGATCCACGAAACCACACGAATCAACACGAATCAATAACGCAGTTGCTGGTTTCGGCTGTAGTCAGAAAACCTCGCGAGGTGACTTCACGCAAAAGCACTTTGTGCTCTCACTGTCTTTGTGGTTAATTAGACAGCCGCACAATGGCCCAGTCTGCGATCAAGAGCATCGGCGTCATCGTCAAGCCGCACCAGCCCGACGCGCTGGAAACACTGTGTGCCTTGACCAGGTGGATGAACGAACGTGGCATCACCTTTGTCGGCCTGCCCGAAATTGAACGCGAAACAATTGAACACGAGACCGGTTGCCAGGTAGAAGTGGTGAGCGAGGATCGCCTGGCCTCGCGTGTTGATCTGATACTTGTCCTTGGTGGCGATGGAACGATGATCGCGACGGCCCGAATGCTCAGTGATCAGCAAGTGCCGGTGATCGGAGTGAATTACGGCGGCCTGGGTTATCTTGCCGAGTTCCCCATCGAAGAGATGTTTCCGGCCCTGGAGGCGATCCTCGCGGGACAATACAAGGTTCAGCAGCGCCTGATGTTGAGCGTCGAGCTCTGGCGTGGTGACGAAGTGGTGACGCGCAATCGCGTGCTCAACGACGTAGTCATCAACAAATCGGCGCTGGCCCGCATCATTGAAATCGAAGCGTATTTGAATGAGCAGTTCGTGAACCTGTTTCGCGCTGACGGGCTGATCGTGGGGACGCCCACGGGTTCGACGGCTTACAATCTTTCGGCCGCCGGACCGATAATTTTTCCTTCCATGAACGCGATGGTAATTACGCCGATCTGCCCGTTCACACTTTCGAACCGGCCGATTGTCGTGCCGGACGATTCAGTGATAGAAGTACGGCTGATTACCGAGAATGAAGAGGTGGCTCTGACGCTGGACGGGCAGGTGGGGTTTGAATTGCAGGCGGGCGACCGCGTCGTGATTCGCAAGAGCAACACTGCCTTCAATCTGGTCCAACCCCCTAATAGAAACTACTTCGAAGTCTTGCGGAACAAGTTGAAGTGGGGAAGGTGAAGAGCCTTCGCGATGGCCAAAAGCATCAGCAACTCAGTCATGATCTCCGCAACTATCTTCTTGCTTGCCTCAGCCAGCGGGCGAGCTCAGGATGCACCTCAGTGTCCCGGTCGAATTTATGGCGGCAAGGACGTCACCCGACGCGCGCAACTTATTCGTCGGCCGGACATAAACTCGGTTGACTCAGTCGCCCACGGACAACCGGCACATGTCGCGATCCGGGCGGTGTTGTGCCGCACCGGACGCGTCACAGATGTTAAGTTGATTGAAGGAGAGCCCTCCGAATTAACGGAATATCTGAAGCGAGCGGTCGCCAGAGTTACTTTCTTACCTGCCGAGCTTAACTGGCATTCAGTTTCGCAAGCGATGGAGTTTGATTTTGATATTAATGGTGGAGAGACGAAAGTGATCTCATCCGCCGAGGCGAAAGGACGCCTCGTCGAGAGGCTCGAAATAATTGGTAATCGCCGGCTAACCGCCGAACAGATAATGGCCTGGGTCACGACCACACCCGGCGAACCATACGATGCCGATCAAGTGCAGCGAGATCTCACGTCACTTCTCGCGAGAAGACAATTCGACAAGTTGCAAACGCGGGTGACGACTGAAGACGCCCCCCGCGGCGGAGTTGCGGTAGTCTTCGAAGTAGTGGAACTTCCTTTGATTCGCGAACTGAAACTCACTGGCGTCGGCGAGCCGGATCGATTGGCAGTGCTACGAACTCTATCACTGTCGCACGTCGAAAAAGACGATCCGTTTGATGTTGCTCAGACGAAGCTGGCCGCCACTATGATCAAACGACTGTTGGCATCGCGAGGCTGGAATGATGTACAGGTCGACGTATTCAACGAGAATGTGAATGCATCAGAAGTAATCGTCACCTTCAGAATCAGCGGCAACAAACCTCAATGAACAAGACGCGAATTGCCAATCAAGATATTAGGAAAAGGCCCTGGTATCGCCCTTCGCTGACGACGCAAATTCTGATTGGCCTGGTAGTTGGCGGGCTGATCGGCTATCTCGGCAGGGAATGGGGATACAAGTGGGGCGACAGCGTTTACTTTCTGCGCGATATTTTTCTCAACCTCATCAAGTCGATCATCGCGCCGCTCATTTTCTCGACGCTGGTTGTCGGCATCGCCGGTGGCGGCGATCTCAAAAAAGTCGGCCGCATGGGCGTGAAGGCCATTCTCTATTTTGAAATCATCACCACGATTGCTCTCTTTATAGGCCTGGCGGTTGTTAATTTCACCAAGCCGGGCCGAGGAGTCGCACTGGTTGGCGGCAGCGACATCACTACGCTGGTCAAGACCCAACCGCAGGGCTTCCGCGATTTGCTGGTCCATATCTTCCCCGCCAGTGTGTTCGACGCCATGGTCCGCGGCGACGTGCTGCAAATTGTCGCGTTTAGCGTGCTGTTTGCGATGGCCGTTTCGGCGATGGGCGAGCGGGCGGCGCCGATCCTGCGCGGCTGCGAGGCCCTGTCGCAGGTGATGTTTAAGTTCACGAACTACGTGATGATGTTCGCACCCATTGGTGTGGGCGCGGCCATGGCCCACACGATTGGCACGAACGGATTGCAGGTGCTAAAAAACCTGGGCCTGTTGATTGGATCTTTGTACCTGGCATTGGTGCTCCTGTTGTTGGTGCTGCTGGTGGTGATGGTCGTCGCGCGAGTTCCCATCAAACAGTTTCTTAAAGCCGTGCGCGAACCTTTCGCGATCGCCTTTGCCACCACCAGCAGTGAATCGGCTCTGCCGAAAGCGATGGAGAACATGGAGCGGCTCGGCGTGCCGCGGCGGATCGTTGGGTTTGTGATGCCGACGGGTTACAGCTTCAATCTCGACGGCACCACGCTTTATCTCGCCATGGCGTCGGTGTTCGTAGCGCAGGCAGCTGAGCCGACGATTGGCCACATGAGCTTTGGCCGCCAGATCGTAATGATGTTAACGCTCATGATCACTTCAAAGGGTGTTGCCGGGGTGCCGCGGGCAGCGCTGGTGATCCTTTTGGCGACGCTGAACAGCTTCATGCCGGGCGGGCTGGGGCCGATTGGCGTGGCCGTGATCTTTGGAGTGGATGAATTGATGGATATGGGGCGCACTTCCGTGAATGTTTTGGGAAATTGTCTGGCTACGGTAGTCGTCGCACGCTGGGAAGGCGAGTTTGATGATGTGAAGGCGCGTGTGTTTGGGACCCCTGAAGAGGCGCGCAAAGAGATCGCGGAAGGTAATCTCGCGCTGGCCGAGGCGGCGGAGAGTTGATTGATTTCCTCTCCCACAGGAGTCAGAAATTTTGACGAACGATTTGTGGCCTAAAACGCCGGAGGCGTTCGCTAATTTTAGCCCAGGGCAACGCCCTGGGATCAGGATCAATAATGAGGAGCGAACTCTGAAGGAGTCGCAAACGAGTCACCGTTGGAACCAATGATCTCAGCAACCCTTTCAGGGTTGCATCGAATTCACGATTGATTTCCCAGGGTAGCGCGCTAGCGCGCGTAACCCTGGGCTGAGACTTGTGAACACCTTCGGCGTTACTTCCGCGCTGAACTAGAACTGATTGACTCAACGCAGAGAGAGCTAAAACAAGAAAGGAAACGATGCTGTTTCCAATCGCCGATGATAACCGCGGCCGCACCACCGCCCCGATTGTCAACTACCTTCTGATTGCGGTTAATGTGCTGGTCTTTGTGTTTCTCCAGGGGCTGGGAACAAACGATCGGTTTACTTATGCGTATTCGACGGTTCCCGGCGAGATACTCACCGGCAGAGACATCGTTACCCGTCCCGTCGTTCTGCAGCACTTTACCGGTCAACGAATCGAAATGCCGGGACTGCAACCGACGCCGATTCCCGTCTATCTCACGCTGATCACTTCGATGTTCATGCATGGGGGCATCGCGCACATTTTTGGGAACATGCTTTTTCTTTTTATCTTCGGCGACAACATCGAAGATCGACTGGGCCACCTGAGGTATCTCATCTACTACCTGGTCTGCGGAATTATCGCCGCGCTGGCGCAGGTATTCGCGACGGCATTGATGGCGACTGACTCGTCAAGTTTGCTCGTGCCGAGCCTGGGCGCGTCGGGCGCAATCTCAGGAGTATTGGGCGGCTATATTCTGCTGTTTCCCACCAATCGCGTCACCGTGCTTCTGTCGTGGTTCTTAATTCCGGTGCCGGCCTTCGTTGCGATTGGGCTGTGGTTCGTGTTTCAGTTGATTAGCGGCCTCGGGATACTCGGCAGCGGCTCGCAGGCAGGGGGCGTCGCCTACGCGGCGCATATTGGCGGATTTATCGCCGGACTGATCCTGATTAACATCTTCCTGATTGGCAGAAAGCCGCCGGATCGATATTACGAGCGCGAATTCTGAAATGAGCACGCCACTACCAGCACCCAACCAGCAGGGCCTCGATATTCAATCGACGCCGCGGGCAGAGATGAATCTTTATCCGCTCGATACCTTTGCTTACGAATTCCCCGGCAAAGAGATCAGGATAAATTTCGAGATCCCGGAGTTCACCTGCATCTGTCCGTTCTCGGACTTTCCTGATTTCGCCACGATGCGCGTGGAGTATGTGCCGCGCGAGCGCTGCGTTGAGCTGAAGAGTCTGAAGCTTTACATCAATTCATTTCGCAACGTGAAGGTCTTTCACGAGCACGTAATCAACATCATCCTGGAAGATTTTGTGAGTGCGTGCGATCCGCTGTCGGTGGAGATCGAAGGCGACTTTAACGTGCGCGGTAACATCAAAACCACGATTCGAGCTAATTACAAGAAGCCATGAACGGATATTTGCTGAGTTCAACGGCCGTTGCTGCGCTCGTCGTGATTTTTGTGATCGCGTTCATGTTTGTCGCGCGTCGTGTCCTGCGCGTGGCGATCCGGCTGGCGCTGGCGCTGACTCTGGTTTTTGCGGTGTTACTGACAGCAGGTGTGGGTTGGTGGCGCGGCTGGTTCACCTCGAACACCCACGCTCCCGTGCGCCAGACCAACAGTCGTGCGCCGACAAATCGCCCGGTGCGTTGAAATGATTCCGTGGCGATGTGGCGGTGGTAATGTGTCAAGAATCAAGACGGCGATGAGGACATTGTAGCCCTGCTAGACTAGCGCACCGTGGGAACAAGAGAAGATCGTTGGTTCGAGGTTTGGTACTCGCCCGGAGGTGATCTCAGGCCGCAATACGATCTCTTGCCTACTTGGTTGCTAATTACCGTTCCAAACGTGGAGCATCCGGGCCATGTTCTTGTCTTCGATCCGTTCAATAATAACGAGATCGTTTTCCAGACTGAATGATAATAGCCCAGCGCTTTAGCGCTGGGTGTAGCGACGGAATTGATTAAGTCCGTGAAGCGGACGACTGAAAATCTTCGTGTCAATACGGGAAGCAATAGCGACCGGATCAAGAAGAATGGTTGCGTGATGATCCACCTCGCTACCACTCGGAGTACTGACACTGCTCAGCCGTCCGCGTCACGGACTTACTTAAAAATCTGAATCACCGCCCCACCGATAAATCGGTGGGCTATTATCATTCGTCGGCTTCGCCGACTTTTGCAGCAAAGTCGCACCAAGTACTAACGGCCGATGAAATATGGGCATTCAAATCGAACGCTGGCATGAAAACGGAGAGCCGAGAGCGCTGGATCTGAAGCAGCGCCTCGAAAGCGAAGGCTACAGTGTCTTTCAATGGACCGACGCCGCCGGCACCAGCTATGGACCACATGCACACGCTGAGGATCAATCACATTGGATTATCAGCGGTGAACTGGAACTTCACGTAGGTCGCGAGACCTACACGTTGCGCTCAGGCGACAGAGACTTCCTCCCGGCAAATACGATTCACGCGGCCTTTGTGCCTGGCGATGAAGCGGTCGTGTATCTGATCGGCGCGAAGCAAGGTCAGAACCGCCTGCGGTAGCGGGCCGGCCCAAACAATCTGGGCAGTCCCGCTGTGACCTGGCCCACCCGCGGCCGCAAGCGACTGGCCCGCCCGCTACCGCAGGCGAC
>JBKPEE010000070.1:0-4852 GCA_046728235.1 Acidobacteriota bacterium | reverse complement strand
GCGGCCGAAACCGCTTTGGTTATGTGACGCCGGGCTTTGCCTTTGCTGTGTCGAAGGCGAGCGCATTGTATGCGGGTTACAGCCTCGGCAACTTCGGACGAAAGAATAACGCGCTGTTTATTTACTACGGCATTACCTTTTGAGCGAGCCAGCCGCGGAGCGGCGACCAGAGCTCTGGCCCAAGGCGAGGCTTTGCGAGCCTTGGGTCAGGAAAGAAGAAATCTGTCGGAGCCGCGGAGCGGCGACAGACGCTCTGAACAGAGTGTTCCGGATTGGCTCAATTGTTTGATGAATTGTCGCCTCTCCGCGGCTCCGAACATTGGGGTGCGTGACCCAAGGGTCGCAAAGCCTCGCCTTGGGCCGGAGCTCTGGCCGCTGCTCCGCCGCTGGTTGAGGGTTTCATGCTCTGCCGGGGCCTTGTCGTTTACTCACTTTCCAAACTGAAGAGGATGAAAACTCATGAGTGTCAAAGAAGTGCTGAAATTCGCGGCTGCTGAAAAGACAGCATACGTTAATGTTCGCTTCACCGATCTGGTTGGAGCCTGGCATCACTTGACGTTTCCTATCGATGAGCTCTCTGAAAAGTCGTTCGACGAGGGCTTCGGCTTTGACGGTTCGAGCCTGCGCGGCTGGGCGTCGATCCACGAATCCGACATGCTACTGATGCCTGATCCATATCGTTACTGGACCGATCCTTTCATGGACGAAAAGACTCTGTGCCTGGTTGCCGACGTCGTTGATCCGATCACCAGGCAAGGTTATTGGCTCGACCCGCGCGGTGTCGGGCATCGGGCTGAGAGTTATTTGAGGTCCACAGGAATCGCCGATACGGTCTATTTCGGTCCGGAGGCCGAATTCTTCGTCTTCAACGATGTGCGCTTTCAAAATGAGGGACACTCCGCTGGTTTTTCCATCGACAATCCGGAAGCGGCCTGGAATACGAACAGTCAGAACGGAAACGCGAATCTCGGGTATCACATTCGCAACAAAGAAGGGTATGTCCCCCTGCCTCCGCTCGACACCCTTCAGGACTTTCGCACCGAAGTTGCCAACGAGTTGAAGAAGGCCGGCATTCAGGTTGAATGCCATCATCATGAAGTCGCCACCGCCGGGCAGTGCGAAATCGACTTTCGCTATTCGACTTTGATTGGCACGGCCGATAACCTGCAAATCTTCAAATACACTGTGCGCAACGTGGCCCAGCGCCACCACAAAGGCGCGACCTTCATGCCCAAGCCACTCTTTGGTGACAATGGCTCAGGCATGCACTGTCACCAATCGCTTTGGAAAGACGATAAACCGCTTTTTGGCGGCGATGGCTATGCCGGCTTATCAGAGCTGGCGCGGTTCTATATTGGCGGTCTGCTAAAGCACGCCCCGGCCATCATCGCCTTTGCCGCCCCGACCACGAACAGCTACAAGCGTCTGGTGCCCGGCTTTGAAGCGCCGGTCAACCTGGCCTATTCGGCGCGCAATCGTTCCGCAGCCATTCGCATTCCAATGTTTTCCACCAACCCCAAACTCAAACGGCTCGAGTTTCGGCCGCCCGATCCATCTTGCAATCCTTATCTGGCTTTCTCGGCGATGCTCCTCGCCGGATTGGATGGCATTCAAAACCGGATTGAGCCTGGTGAACCACTGGACAAGGACATTTACGACTTGTCGCCTGAGCAACTGAAGGAAGTCCCCAGCCTGCCAGGCTCCCTCGACGAATCGCTCAAAGCGTTGGAAGGGGACCAGGAGTTTCTGCTTAAAGGAGATGTCTTCACCGCGGAACTGATTGAGCGCTGGATCGCCTATAAGCGGGAGCGCGAGATTCAACCGCTCAGACTGCGACCGCATCCGCTGGAGTTCAGTATGTACTTTGACATCTGAAGCGGCGTGCTCAACCCGCAGGGGGCGTTGCCCGAAAAGTCGGCGAAGCCGACGAATGAAAGTAGCCCAGCACTTCAGTGCTGGGAAATTGAGAATCAGTATCATCAAGTCCGTGAAACGGACGGCTGATATTCAAAGCCAAGAGTTGCCGGATTTATCAGTCGTCCGTTTCACGGACTTTGGTTTTGTTCCTCAACTCTACCCAGCACTGAAGTGCTGGGCTATTTTCACTCGTCCGCTTCGCGGACTACCCTGGACTTTTTTAAGCAAAGCCGCGCGGGGAACATTACTATCGTGTTCCCTCCTTACCTGCTGCGAAGTGAAGGCAAGAGCTTCCGGCTTTGTGTTAATTGGATTTATAGGCCGGTAAGAAAAATCAATTATGCTGTCAGGCAACAAAGCAGTAAATTGATATATCGGGATACCAACAGGAGTCAGGCAGACGGTAGATCGCCGCAGCCTTGGGCAACAATGAACTCTTCTTCGAGGACAATAGCCGCTCAGTGCCGGTACATATTTCCCGGAACGGTTACTATCCGTGTGGTTATGATTCCGTCGATTATCAAGAACCACCGCCCTACGTGACGGCCTGTTGACTATCGTGAGCGTGTTGAATCAGGCCATCAACGAAGAGTTGATGGCTTTTTAGTTATCCGATTTTTCGGGAATGCCAGCGGCCTTTCTTCGGCGACCTGATTGGATTGGCATCGCCGAGGCCGCTTCCGTTGAGGTTTAAGCAGTGACCTTTGAACAAACCAGATGGGTGTGGCGGAACGGTGAGGTCATCCCCTGGCGCGAAGCCAACACACATGTCTCAGCGCATGCCCTGCATTACGGCAGCGGCGTCTTTGAAGGAATACGTTGCTACGAGACTGTTAATGGGCCAGCGGTCTTTTGTCTCGGCGCTCATCTTGAAAGGCTTTATCAGTCGGCGAGCGTCTACGGGATCGAGATCCCCTACACGCGCGAAGAGCTGGCCGACGCGACCTGCGAGGTCATCCAGCGTAACGAATTCAGCAGTTGCTATGTGCGGCCGTTGTGCTACTACGGCAGCAGTACTCTCGGCCTGCATCCTGCCAAATGTCCCATCGAGGTCGTGATTCTTACCTGGCCCTGGGCCGCTTACCTCGGGACGGAAAGCCTGGAGCGAGGCGTGCGCGTCACGGTCTCACCCTGGCTGAAATTTCACTCGCAGATGATGCCGACGACCGCCAAGGCGTGTGGTCAATATGTTAACTCAATCCTGGCCGTGCGCGACGCGGTCGATCGTGGTTTCGATGAAGCGTTGCTGCTGGATACCGACGGTCACCTCGCCGAAGGGTCAGGTGAGAATCTTTTCATCGTGCGTGATCGGCGGTTGTTAACCAATGACGAACGTCATTCCATTCTCCTCGGCATCACTCGCGAGGTGGTAATGCAGATCGCGCGCAACCTCGGGCTGCAAGTGGAAACCGGAGCGCTGCGGCTGGACGATCTGCTCGGCGCTGACGAAGCGTTTTTTACCGGGACAGCGGCTGAGGTGACCCCGATTTGTGAAGTCGATGGCCGACCCGTCAAAACGGGCCGGCGCGGACCGGTGACCGAACGGATTCAGAAAGTTTTCTTCGCCGCGACCTCCGGACGTGATCCGAGCTACCGGCACTGGCTACATCCGGTCGGTCAGCCGTTAGCTTCTGTTTGCGGAATGAGTGAGTAACATGAGTTTGACCAATCGAATCGAAATCTACGACACCACTCTGCGCGACGGAACCCAGGGTGAGGGCGTCAATTTTTCGGTGGCCGACAAATGTCGCCTCGTGGCAGAACTCGACGCCCTTGGGGTGGATATTATCGAAGGCGGATGGCCGGGCTCAAATCCTCGCGATGTCGCTTTCTTCGAAAGGGTACGCAATCTGAAGCTGGAGCAGGCAACGATCGCCGCCTTTGGATCGACCCGGCGCCGAAATCTGACTTGCGGTGATGACCCGGGCCTTCAGTCCCTGCTGGCGGCGGGAACGGCCGTAGTAACCATCTTCGGCAAGTCCTGGGTGTTGCACGTAACGGACGCCCTGCGAATAGATCTGGACGAGAATTTAGAAATTATCGAAGATTCAGTTCGTTACCTTTCCGAGCGCGTACCGTTCATCATTTATGACGCGGAGCACTTCTTCGACGGATACCGCTCAAATCCGGAATACGCGTTGGCGACGTTACGCGCGGCGGCGGCAGGTAAAGCCCACCGCATCGTGCTTTGCGACACCAACGGCGGCAGTCTCCCGGACGATGTGGCTCGCATTACTCAGGCAGTCATCAAAGAGATCAAAATGCCCGTCGGCATTCACTGTCATAACGATGGAGAGTTGGCGGTAGCGAATACGCTGGCGGCAGTTGCGGCGGGCGCGACGCAGGTGCAGGGAACGATCAACGGCTATGGTGAGCGCTGTGGCAATGCCAACCTTTGTTCAATCATCCCCAATCTCGAGCTCAAGCTGGGCCGCGAAACCATTGGCCATGAGCGCCTGCAGAACTTACGCGCAACGGCGCGCTTTGCCAGTGAGATTGCCAACCTATCGCTTGACTCACGCGCAGCTTTTGTCGGCGACAGCGCCTTTGCTCACAAAGGCGGAGTACACGTGTCCGCAGTAGAGCGTAATCCGGAAACGTACGAGCATATCCAACCCGAGACAGTCGGCAATCGGCGGCGCGTGCTGGTTTCTGATCTCTCGGGACGCGCGAACCTTTTGGCTAAAGCTCGCGAGCTGGGAATCCACCTGGACGAAGAAGCGCGGGTCCTGGCGGAACTGAAACGACTCGAGCACGACGGCTTTGAGTTCGAAGCGGCGGAAGCAAGTTTCGAACTACTCGTTCACCGGCTCCGGAGCGCGCCGGAACCGTATTTCGAACTCCTGGGGTTTCGCGTCATCGACGAGCATCGCGGCGCTTTGATGCCCATGAGCGAAGCGACCGTCAAGATCAAGGTGGGAGATCGCGTGGAGCA
>JBKPEE010000069.1:0-80113 GCA_046728235.1 Acidobacteriota bacterium | reverse complement strand
GTGTCAGCGAGACAGTCACGAAAGATGTCGCGCTGGCGGTGGGCGAAATGTCAGAAGTGGTTGAGGTCGCGGCGGGTTCTGAGTTAGTGCAATCGTCCTCCTCCGAGCTCGGTACCGTAATTAACGAAAGAACCGTAGAAGATTTGCCGCTTAACGGCCGGAATTTCACGCAACTGCTGACACTGACTCCCGGCGTGACTCCGGTTTCGACTTCTCAGAACCAGAGCATCGGCGGCGTTGAAGGCAATGTCGGCATTCCCAATTCAGGTTTTGCTGATCCTTCGTTCCACGGAATGGAAAATCGTTCGAAGCTTTATTTCTTTGACGGCATCATCAACACCAATGTTCGCGGGCCAACCTATATCGTGATTCCGAACATCGACGCGGTCCAGGAGTTCAAGGTCGTCGGACAGGATGCCAAGGCTGAGTTCGGCGGCGCGATGGGCGGCGTCATGAACATGGTTTCCAAATCGGGCGGTAACGGCTTTCACGGCTCCGGATTTGAGTACGTGCGCAACGATGCCTTTGACGCGCGCGATAGTTTCGCTGTCTGCACCACGGCGCGATGCGGGACCAGCACCGGCGTGC
This sequence comes from Acidobacteriota bacterium, assembly GCA_046728235.1. GTDB lineage: Bacteria > Acidobacteriota > Blastocatellia > Pyrinomonadales > Pyrinomonadaceae > UBA11740. The sequence goes on along the minus strand of JBKPEE010000069.1, from coordinate 79,525 downwards.
CAAAGAAACCGCTGCCTTTCAGACAAAACCAGTTCGGCGGAGTAGTCAGCGGACCGATTATCAAAAACAAGACGTTCTTCTCGTTCAGTTATGACGGATGGCGCTACAGCCAGCCCGGCCTGGCGCTCTCATACGTGCCCACGGCTGCGGAGATCAACGGCGACTTTACCAATACGCCGTTCCGGCAACAGATTTTCAATCCCTACTCAACCAGACCGTCTGGCACCAGCTTTGTTCGCGATCAGTTTCGCTGTGACGCTGCGGGCAATCCTCTGCCGGTGAACGCCCAGAAGCAGCAGGACCAGACCACGGGCTCACCCTGTTTCAAGATCCCGCAGGCGCTGATCTTTGCGCCCATGCAGAATTTCTTCAAGACATACTCACCGGCTCCGAACCTGAGCGGAGACGCGCAAAATAACTTTGCGCAAAGCCGGCCGACGATAAATAACTCGAACGGTTGGCAATTCAGAATCGATCACCGCTTTCGTGATAACGACAACATGTTCTTTCGCTTCACCCAGCAGAATGTGACGGTGTTTAATCCGTTAGGAGAGCAAGGGTCGACCGGCGGCAGTGGCAAGGGAAGGAACTACGGTGGCGGCTGGACGCATATGTTCAATGCGAACCTGATTCTGGACGTGCGGGCCGGCTATGCAGGACGCCCGGGTGTGGACTCGAGCCAGCAGAATCAGCACGAGGCAGGCACCGGTCCGATGACGCAAGCGGGCTTTGTGGATGTCGATAAATACAAGGGTCTGCTGGTGGCGCTCGCAAACTGGACCGCTGGAGGCAACAACAATTTCGGCATTCGCGGTCCAGCCTTGCGCAAAAACCCGAATTGGAGCGTCACGCCCAATCTAACCTGGATTCGAGGTCACCATAACTTCAAGATGGGTGGCTGGTATATTGAGGCAAAACGCATCCAGCTTAATACCTTCCAGACCTACACTTTTGCCAACGGCCAGACCGGAAACCCGAGCTCCAGTTCGACCGGGTTGTCACTGGCGTCGGCTCTCCTTGGTTTTCCGAACAGTTTCACGGCTCAGCTGCCCGTGCTGCATGGAGGGGCAGTTCAATTCAAATATGCTTCATGGGCTGGTTACGGACAGGATGAGTGGAAAGTGAGCCGGAATGTGGTACTGACTTTGGGGTTGCGTTACGACTATCTGACGCAGCCAAAGACTCTCGACGGGCGACTGTGGAACAATTTCGACATCCAGAATAAGCGTTGGATTATCGGCGCCACGTCGATGCCGCCGCTTTGCAGCGTGGCCAAGGCGGCCCCCTGCATTCCGGATTCTTTTGTCAATGATCCTCATTTCAATAATGTGGTGCTGGCTGGTAAGCGCTTCTTTGCGCCGGCTCCAGTCAAGGACAACATTGGACCGCGAATAGGCATTGCCTGGTCGTTGAGTGACAAGAGTGTGATACGCGCGGGGTACGGCCTTTACTTCGATCCGCTGCCGGCGCGCAGCCAGTATGCGCAGAATGATCTCGAAGCGGCCGTGTGGCCCGACGCGACCGCCTTCGCCAGTCCCACGGGCACGAATGCGCCTGTCAGTTTCACGAATGGCACGGCCTTCAATATCATTCAATTTCAACAAACGGGTTTCGCGACGCCGTTGCCGGTCAATAGTCCATGGGGAGTCGGCAGCTTTGACGACGATCCGAACTATAAAGATCCATATTCTCATCAGTGGCACGTCGAGTATCAGCGCGAGCTGAGCAAGTCCAACATGATCTCGGTCGCTTATGTGGGCAGTATCAGTCGCCGGCTTCCTTATTCCGGTTTGGCGAATTCGGCAAGCCAGAGCCTGATAAATCACTGCGCAACCAGCGACACCGCGTGCCGGGCCGCCTTTGCGGCGCAGGTCGATCAGTTGCGCCTGATGCCATGGGTAGGGGCTGGCCTCAACTATACTCTGTCGACCGGTCGCGCGAATTACAAGGCTTTGGAAACAAAGTTCCAACGCCGCTTTACCAACGGATGGAGTACGCTGGTGGCTTATACGTTTGGCAGGTCGAGAGATACGGGCAGCGGTTATTTCAACGTTGAGAATGGACCCGGCGGCGCCGCCACCATCCAGAACTTCTGGGATCAAAAGACTGCCTGGGGCGTTTCGTCTTACGACATTACTCACTTTTTGTCGTGGGCCACGCTTTATGAGCTGCCATTTGGAAAGGGAAAGAAGTACCTGAAGAGCGGGCCCGCTTCATGGATCCTGGGCAACTGGCAAACCAATTTTATTGCCCAGGCCCGCACTGGCGCACCATTTAACATCATTGTGACGGGTGATTTGGCCAACCTCGGCGGCAGCGCTTCATCACAGGGGCTCAGCACGCCGAATAATTATCTGCGGCCCTATCTAATCGCCAACCCGTTTGTGGCTGGACCAGTGGTCGCCAACATTGATCCAAATTGTCAGAAAACAATTTCGCAGGGTGGCCGCGCGGCGGACCAGGTTCACACCATTGTGAGCTGGTTTAACCCGTGTGCGTTCGGTGTGCCAAACAATACCGGCGAGTTCGGAAACCTACCGCGCAACGCTTACAGAGGGCCGGCGGTTTACAACGCTGATTTCTCGATGTTCAAGAGCATTCCCATTACTGAGCGCTTCAAATTGCAACTGCGCATGGAAGCGTTCAATCTCTTCAACATTCAGAATTGGAATACGCCGCTAAACGCAAACCTGACGTTGAATTCCACCGGTTCGACGATCAATGCGAGCGTCGGCAAAATCAGCAACCTGGCGCAGGGCACTACGCCACGCCAGATTCAATTCGGAATTCGACTGACTTTCTAGCCTCTCTGCGAGAGATAGGAAATGACGGGAAGTAACAAGCATGAATAGAAGAGATTACCTGGCCCTAATGGGCGCGGCCGCGGGCGCTGCGGCTACCTCGAGCAAAGTTGATACGGTGTTTGGCCAGCAACGCCCGGCCGACAACGGCGCGCCCACAACTTCAACCATCGAAGATCGCGAACGCCGCATGAAATGGTGGCACGAAGCGAAGTTCGGGATGTTCATCCACTGGGGCCTCTATAGCACGCTCGGCCGGCACGAGTGGGTGATGGAGAACGAAGGCATCCCGGTTGCGGAGTACGAGAAGCTGGCGCCTAACTTCAAACCGGTCCCCAACGCGGCGCGCGCCTGGGCCCAGCTGGCGAAGCGCGCCGGCATGAAATACATGGTGATGACAACCAAGCACCATGAGGGTTTCTGCAACTTTGATACAAAACTTACCGACTACTGTGCGCCGAAACAGGGGCCGGGCCGCGATCTCGTCCGTGAATACGTCGAAGCGGCGCGCGCTGAAGGCATGCGCGTCGGCTTTTACTACTCGCTGATGGATTGGCACCATCCTGACGGAGCGAAATGCAAGACCGACGAAGAATGCCGGCGTCGCTTTGTTGATTACATTCACGGACAAGTGAAAGAGTTGGTGACGAACTATGGCAAGCTCGACGTCCTTTGGTACGACGTCGCCTGGCCGCTCGACGCAAAGGGTTGGGAATCGAATGAGATGAACACGATGGTGCGCAAGCTGCAGCCCGACATCATCATCAACAATCGCTCCAAGATTCCGGAAGACTTTGATACGCCCGAACAGCGGATCGAAGCGTCGCAGAATCGTCCCTGGGAGTCGTGCATGACACTGAACGACAGTTGGGGTTATCAGGCCGCGGACTTTAATTGGAAGAGTCCGACGACGGTGATCCGCAATTTGATCACGTGCGCGCGCGACGGCGGCAACTACCTGCTCAACATTGGGCCCAAGCCTGACGGCACCATTCCGAAAGAGTCGGTGCGCATCCTGACCGCCGTCGGCGACTGGATGGCCAGGAACGGCGCGACCATTCGTGAATCCGATCCGTGTCAACCGCGTCGCGGTAACTATCTCATGTTCACGCGCAAGGGCAACACGCTTTATGCGCACGTTCATTACTGGCCGGGCGAAACCGTGGTGATTGGCAACCTCCTGAACAAAGCGCTCTCGGCGAAATACTTTGCTACCGGCGAGCCGGTGAAGTTCCAGCAGGACGATTACCGGATTAAGTTGACTGGCCTGCCAAAGAAAGCGCCCGACCTGGTGACTACGTTCGCCCTGGAACTCGATGGGGAGCCAAGACAGGATCACGAAGGCAAGCGGGCAGTAAAGCCGCGGGCTGGAATTTACAAGGTTGTTTGAAAACGACTGGAGCCCGAACCGTCTCGGTTGCTGCGTCAGCAAGCGAGGACGCTTGCGCTCCAGTCATACGAGGGAACAGATGATCGTCGATAGCCATCAGCACTTCTGGCAGGTGGGACGGTTCGATTATCCGTGGATGACTCCGGAAGTCGAGGTGCTTTGTCATGACTATCTGCCGGCGACACTTAAGCCGGTTCTGGCGCGCAACAACGTGGGGCAGACGATCCTGGTACAGGCGAGCAACAGCCTTGACGAAACTCATTGGTTGTTAAGCCTGGCAGAGAGCAACCCATTTATTGCTGGGGTGGTTGGCTGGGTTGATTTGCAAAGGGAAGACATTGGTTTGCAATTGGACCAGTTTGCTTCCCACACTAAGTTCAAGGGTGTCCGGCACCTGGTTGAGAGCGAACCCGTTGATGATTGGCTGACACAGGACGTGGTCGTGAGAGGACTACATGAACTGGCGCAGAGAGATTTGTCTTACGATCTGCTGGTGCATACGAGGCACCTGAAGTATGCCAGGCAGGTGATTGAGAAATGTCCGCAGTTGCGCTTTGTGATTGATCATCTTGCCAAGCCAGCCATCAGGAACAGTGAGATCGATCAGTGGGCGGCCGGATTGAAAGAGATGGCGGCCGCTTCGAATGTGTGGTGCAAACTTTCGGGGCTGGTAACCGAAGCGGATTGGGCGAATTGGCGCGTCGAGGATTTGATCCCTTACGTGGACAAAGCCCTGGAGTATTTTGGCCCGGCGCGCATGATGTTTGGTAGTGATTGGCCGGTTTGTATCCTGGCGGCTTCGTACGATCAGGTGCTCGAAGCCTTTCACACGTTGTTGGCGGATCTCGGCGAGGAGGATCGTGACCTGATCTTTTCGAAAAACGCCACGGCGTTTTATCGAATCAAGGAAGAAGCGGTTGCGGCGTGATTTTGGAGTGCGGCGGCTTGACCCCGCTTTCCCTGGTTGAACCAAAGTACCTGCTATCACGCGATTTGAAAAAGCGGCGTCAAGCCGCCGCACTCCAAAAAGCCAGATGTCTCAAACCTATTTCATTACCGGAGCGCAGGGCTGCATCGGTTCGTGGATCGTGAAAGCTCTGGTTGAGCGCGGTGAGACGGTAATCGTGTTTGATCGCAGTGAAGACGCGCGGCGGTTACAGGCGGTGGTCGCGCCCGCCGATCTCGCGCGCGTCCAGTTCGTATCCGGCGACATCACCGATGTGACCGCGATCCGGGCCGCGCTGGAAAACACCAACGCGCGACGCATCATTCATCTTGCCGGTTTGCAGGTGCCCACCTGCAAGGCGGATCCGGTGGCCGGCGCATTCGTCAACGTTATTGGCACTTTGAATCTTTTCGAAGCAGCCATGGCTGTGGGCGCCGAACGTACGGTCTATGCAAGTTCAGCCGCAGTATTTGGCGCGGGCGAGATTGGCCATCCCGTGACCGAAAAAGACGCGGCTGAACCGGCCACGCACTATGGCGTCTTCAAGCGCACAAACGAAGGGAACGCCCGGATCTATTTCCTGGATCACGGATTAAGCAGTGTCGGGTTAAGACCTTTGACTGTTTACGGCGTGAATCGCGACACCGGTTTGACCAGTGATCCCACGAAAGCAATGAAGGCTGCGGTCCTGGGAGTGCCATTCCATATTCGCTTCGGGGGAGCCACCGATTTCCAATATGTCGCAGACACGGCCGCGGCGTTTATCGCCTGCGCAGATCGCGCGCCCGAGGGCGCTCATGTTTTCAACCTGCACGGCGACACCGTTGAGGTTGAATGCATCGCGGCGGTAATTAATCAGAATGCGGGCCGGCATCTGGTTACGTTTGGCGGGCCGCCAATTCCCATAGCGCCGGCGATTGATGATTCGGCCATTCAGAAAGCCATCCCCGGTCTTCCGTCGACGGCGCTCGAGATCGGGGTGAAGGAAACCATGCTCCGGTTTGGCGAATTACGCGACACTGGGCGACTGGATACTACTGATATCGATTCAGAGATCGCCGCGACGCGGGAGAGAACAGCTTGAGCACCTCGATGGAAACCGTCCGGAAGCCGGTCGCGCTCGGGCAAGCGGGCGCGACGATGCGTGCCGGTGTGTTATGCGGGGTCGAACGCGTGGAAGTGCGTGACGTGCCATTGCCAAACGCGGGGGTGCACGAAGTCGTAGTGCGGGTTTCCGCCGTCGGCCTGTGTGGCACTGACGCTCACATTTTCGCGGGACATGCCAACTACAACACAGACGAGTATGGCCAGCCGATTCCCTTTGATGTCGATCCGCAAATCCTCGGGCACGAGATCAGCGGGATCGTCGAAGAGGTGGGAAGTGAAGTCACTGATCTGGCGGCCGGCGACCGGGTCGTTATCGATCAGGGCTTGAATTGCATGAGCATGCGGCGGCACCCGCTTTGCGAATATTGTCGCACGGGAGATTCGCACCAGTGTGAATTTTATGCCGAGCACGGTATTACCGGACTGCCCGGCGGGCTGGCCGAGTTCATTGCGGTGCCCGCGGTCAACGCAATTCCGATCCGCAGCGAGCTGGGCGCGAGCGAAGCGGCCATGGCGGAACCCCTCGGGTGCGTAATCCACGCTTCAGATTCAGTCATGCGGGCACAAGCTCGGTATCACCTCAATGGAAATTCCGCCGGCCGCCATGTGCAGTCGGTGCTGGTATGCGGAGCGGGACCAGCGGGGTTGATGTTCGTTCAATATCTCAGAGGTGTCCTCGGCTATGAGGGGTTGTTGCTGGTGAGCGAGCCAAACCCCGACAAACGTAAATTGGCTTTGGAGTTTGGCGCGAATCAGACAATCGATCCGGGCGATCGCGATGCGGTTGAGGCGGTACATGCTTGCACGAACGACCGAGGCGTCGATTACCTGATCGAAGCATCGGGCGCTGGACGCGTGCTGGCATTTATCCCCGGATTGATTAGAAAGCAGGCGACTGTGTTGCTCTACGGACATGGCCATGCCGGTGTCGACCTCAGCGTTTTGAATAATCTGATGTTTCGCGAACCAACTCTAATTACGCCAGTCGGAGCATCAGGTGGATTCGAGGCCGACGGCCGCCCTTCAGCCTACCTGCGCGCCTTGAATCTCATCGAGCAAAAACAGATCGATGTCGCACCATTCATCACGCACCGCTACAATTCTCTTGAATCTGTGCAGACTGCCTTGTCCAGGGACATCCATACGCCGCGATACATCAAGGGAGTGGTCACCCTCTGACATTGCCGATTGTCGATTGCCGATTGCCAATTGCGATACACTCTTGCGGTTCCCTGCTATAGTTCAAACGGGACGCCACTTATCGCCGGTTTGCATTTAACCGGCAATTGGCAATCCGCTAATTGGCAATGAACTCAATCGGCAATCGGCAATCGCCAATCGGCAATGGCATCAAGGTCGGCTTGTTTGTAACCTGCATTGTCGATCAGATGTGGAGCAGCGTCGGCACTGCCACGGTTGAAGTCTTGCGCCGGGCGGGTTGCGAAATCGAGTTTGATGAGCGCCAAACGTGCTGCGGCCAACCCGCGTTTAATACGGGCTATCGGGCTGAGGCGCGACGGGTCGCCGAACACTTCATTGAATTGTGCGAACAAAGCGCCGCGGAATTTATCGTCAGCCCGTCGGGATCGTGCACCGCGATGGTCCATCATTACGATACTCTTTTTCCGAACGACGCGCGCTGGCGGACGCGGGCGCAGGCGGTGGCTCTGCGAACAGTTGAATTGAGCTCATTCCTGGTGCGCATTTTGAAAATTACCGATGTCGGCGCCCGCTTCAAAGGAAAAGTGACATGGCACGACGCCTGTCACGGACTGCGTGAGTTGCGGTTGCACGATGAACCGCGAGCGTTGATCAGGAACGTGAGGGAAGCGGAATTGATTGAGTTGGAGAATGCGGATGCCTGTTGCGGTTTTGGCGGCACTTTTTCTGTAAAGTATCCCGAGATCTCCACGGCCATACTCGATCAAAAGATCGAGGCGATCGAGGCCGCCGGCGTCGACAGGGTGGTTTCCGGCGATGCCAGTTGTCTGATGCAAATCGGCGGACGCCTGTCACGAATCGGATCAAAGGTGCAAGTCATGCATCTGGCGGAATTGTTGGCGTCGCAGTAGCTCCCTCTTCCATTGGGAGGGGGCTGGGGTGAGGGCTTAACGCGGATCGCAATAATTTTTTTGCGCGCAGCGCAGAAAAACGAAAAGTAAAAGATTGCGTTAGCAGCTAGACCCACCCTAACCCTCTCCCAGAGGGAGAGGGAACATGAAAAATGAATAACCTAACCAGCGAAACATTTGACGCGAACGCGCGGGCCGCACTGGCCGACACCCAGTTACGTGGGGCGCTGCGGAATGCGACGTCACTATTCGGTAAGCGGCGGCTGGCTGCCGCGCGCAGTCTGGCGAACTGGGAAGATCTGCGCACCGAAGCGCGGCGCATCAAGGACGAAACTCTGCTTCATCTGGACAAGTACCTCGATGAGTTCACCGCAAACGCCGCCCGGGCAGGGGCAAAGATTCATTGGGCCCGCGATGCTGCCGAAGCCAACGAGATCGTAAAGGAGTTGGCGCGCACCCGCGGCGCAAAACTCGTCGTCAAGAGCAAGAGCATGACGACCGAAGAGATCCATCTGAACGCTGCGCTCGAGGCCGTAGGCGTTGAAGCCCTGGAAACGGATCTGGGTGAATACATCATTCAACTCGCGGGCGAGACGCCTTCGCATATCATCGCTCCGGCAATCCACAAGACCAGATATCAAATTGCCGATTTGTTCGTCGAAAAGCTCGGCATCGCACCGACTGATGACATCACTACCTTGACGATTACTGCGCGCCGCGTCCTGCGCCAAAAATTTGCGGCCGCAGACATTGGCATCAGCGGGGTGAACTTCGGGGTGGCGGAAACGGGAACGATTCTGATTCTTGAGAACGAAGGGAATATCCGGCTGACGACGAGCTTGCCAAAGACACACATCGCCGTCATGGGAATCGAAAAAGTCATTCCGCGGTTTGCCGACCTCGAGGTCTTTCTTAAGCTGTTGCCGCGATCAGGCACGGGCCAGCACCTTTCTTCGTACCAGTCATTGATTACGGGTACGAAGCGCGCGGCCGATAGGGAAGGACCTGAAGAGCTGCATATCGTTCTGCTCGACAACGGTCGCTCGCGAATGCTCGCCTCTCCCACGACGCGTCAATCGCTCGCCTGTATTCGCTGTGGGGCGTGCCTGAATGCCTGTCCTGTCTATCAGCAAATTGGCGGTCATGCTTACGGCTCGGTTTATCCCGGCCCCATCGGCGCGGTGATCACGCCGCAATTGATTGGACTTAAAAAGGCGGCGCAGTTGCCGTACGCGTCGAGTTTGTGCGGCGCCTGTCGTGAAGTTTGTCCGGTGAAGATCGATATTCCCGAGCTACTTCTGTATCTGCGCGCGCAAATACATGAGAAGCCGGAACCGGTCGCCCAGAATCGAAGTGAGCGACTGGCGTTTAAATTCTGGGCGGCGGTCATGACCAGGCCGCGTTGGTACGAGCTGAGCGGAAAGTTTGCTCATTTTTTTCAGCGTTTCGTGGTGCGCAATCACCGCATTGGCAAAGTCAGCGGTTTGGTAGCCCGGCTGGCGCCGCCGCTCGCCGCCTGGACCAGCGCGCGCGATCTGCGGCCGATAGAAGCGAAGTCGTTTCGGCAGCATTGGCGAGAGTCAATGCCGAAATGATCTTTAGTCTTAGGTCTTTGGCCTTTGATCAAAACAAAGACCAAAGATCAAAGACCAAAGGCCAATGCGGTGAGTCAACTATGTGGTTGCCCTTCCAAAGAGGACGCAACTTCTAAATTATGGTGGCACCTGTTCAATCGGAAGCCCGCGACGCGATTATGCAATCGATTCGTGCTCACCTCGCTGAGAGCGCGAGCATTGTCCATGATCATTCGCCGCCGCAGCCGGTCAGCACTAATCCGATCAATGCTGTGGCAGATAACGGAGACATGTCGCTTCAGCAGCGATTCTGCGAACGCCTGGAATCGGTGGGCGGGCATTGCCTCATTACGCATGATGAAGACGAGGTGGCCCAGGCTCTGGCAAATGTCGTCGCCGGTCTGCAGGACGATGGCTTGGGCAAACGAATCGCTTTATCTGACGCTCCGATCCTGAGTGGTTTGACGCGAGGGATTGGCGCCTCGGAAATCACGGTTGGGCCTTCGGCGTCCGATTTGTTCGGCTACGATGTGGGAATCACTACGGCTCAGGCCGCCATTGCCGAAACGGGTACGCTCGTTCTTGAGGCGGAAAAAGAGCAACACCGGCTGATTTCACTGCTGCCGCCGGTACACATCGCGCTGGTCAGGTCACGCGATATCTATCCGACTATTGCCGACGCATTGAAGCGATTGCGTGGTGAAGAACAGATGAGCCGGGCCATCACCTTTATTACCGGCCCCTCGCGCACTGCCGACATTGAGTTGACGCTAACCGTCGGCGTGCATGGTCCGAAGGAGCTTTATGTGATTGTCCTGGAGGATTGAATGTGTCTCCCTTTTGGGAGAGGGCGTTAACATATGTTCCGTCAACACCAAATCAGACTTAACACCAAAATGCGAAAACTATTTCTCTTACTGCTCGTCTCGGCTGCCGTCTTGCCAGTTGGCTGCAACCGCTCGAAATCAACCAGCGGCAAGAAGTTGACGATCGCCGTAATTCCGAAGGGGACGTCGCACGAATTTTGGAAGAGCATTCACGCCGGCGCCGTCAAAGCCGCGCGTGAGCTTTCCGCGCCGGGCGCCGAAGTCGAAGTGATCTGGAAAGGCCCGCTGCGCGAAGACGATCGCGAACAACAGATTCAGGTGGTCGAAGGTTTTGCTTCGCAGGGCGTCAACGGCATCGTGCTCGCCCCATTGGACAATCATGCACTGGCCCGGCCGGTGGAAGAAGCAAAGAACGCCGGTGTGCCGACTGTGATTATCGATTCGGGTCTCGAATCGCAGGCGATTGTCAGCTTTGTCGCCACAGATAATCGCAAGGGCGGAGTTCTGGGCGCGGATCGGTTGGGCGACCTCCTGGGTGGAAAAGGAAAAGTAATTCTCTTGCGTTACGCTGAAGGCTCTGCCAGTACCGAGGAACGTGAAGCAGGGTTTCTGCAAGAGATGAAGTCGAAGTACCCGAATGTTGAGTTGATCTCTGCGGATCAATATGCGGGCGCCACCCGCGACACCGCGAAACGCGCTGCGGAAAATCTGCTCAACCGATTTGGCGACGACGTGCAGGGCATTTTTTGTCCCAACGAGTCGACCACGGCGGGAATGCTTTCCGCCTTACAGGACATCGGCAAAGCGGGCAAGGTTATGTTCGTCGGCTTTGACAGCAGTCAGATGTTCATAGATGCCATGACCGCTAAACAACTGCACGGCATCGTAGTGCAGAACCCATTCAACATGGGTTATCTGGGCGTTAAGACGATGGTTGACAGCCTGCAGGGAAGGGCAATCGAAAAGCGGATCGACACTGGCGTCACCCTGATTACCCCCGACAACCTGAGTGCACCGGAGACCCAGGCGTTGTTGCATCCGCCGCTGGATCAGTATTTGAAATGAGGTCAGAACCGCCTGCGGTAGCGGGCGGACCCTGATCTCTGTCCAAAACGTCGAAACCAAGAATAGGGCCCGCCCGCTACGCAGGCGGTTCTGACAGTATGGTCGCTGAGACTAAAGCCGATTGGACCATGTCTAGTGCGTCAGTGGCGCGCAACTGGTTGAACCGCCTCGCGCCGTTTCTGGGTCTGGTGCTGGTGATCGTCGTCTTTGCAATCCTGATTGGCGCTCCTGAGAAATATCTTTCGCTCAAAAACCTCCGCACGGTCCTGGCGCAAACTGTGATCGTGGCCATCGGCGCCATCGGCATGACGATCATCATCATCAGCGGCGGCATCGATCTGTCTGTTGGATCGGCAATCGCCTTGACTGGCGTAATCACGGCGCTGGGCATAAACGCCGGCTGGTCAACGGCCGTGGCGGTGCTGGCCGGAGTTCTGGTGGGCGGCGGCGTGGGCTTGGTAAACGGGCTCGCCATAACTCGCCTGCGCGTGGTGCCGTTTATCGCCACCCTGGGAATGTTGGGTGTCGCGCGCGGCGTGGCGAAGGGCATAGCCGGATCGCAAACCGTGAACATGCCCGACACCTGGGCCAACGATCTGTTATTGACGGTGCCGAAGCAAGCCTGGATGGTCGTCGCGCCGGGTGTTTGGATCGCGATCGCCCTGGCCGTGATTGCGGCTGTCGTTTTGCGCCGCACAGTGTTCGGCCGGCGAGTCTTTGCGTTGGGCTCAAATGAAGCTGCCGCGCGCGCCTGTGGCATCGCTACCAATCGCTTGAAGATTTATATTTACGTGCTTGCCGGTCTGTTATTCGGGCTAGCCGGCGTCATGCAGATGTCGCGTTTGCGACAAGGCGATCCGACGGTGGCCGCCGGTTTGGAGCTGGACATTATCGCTGCGGTCGTTATCGGCGGGGGCAGTTTAAGCGGCGGCGAAGGCAGCATCCTCGGCTCGATGATCGGCGCTTTAATCATGGCGTTTCTGCGTAACGGCTGCCAGCAGGTTGGCTGGCCGAACTATATTCAGGAGATCATTATCGGCGCGTTGATTGTATTTGCGGTGGCGATCGATCGCTGGCGGCATGCCAGAATGAGTCTCGGCAGTTAGCTGTCAGTTGTCACCTAAGGGCTTGGGTCTTTGGTCTTGGGTCTTTGGTCTTGGGTCTTTGGTTTTTGGTCTTTAGGCCTTCGTTCTTTGTACTCTAATAAGCTCAAGATTAAACATTGACTTAGCGCAGCGAACAAAGATCAAATCCAAAAGACCAGACCTAAGCCCTAAGCCCTAAGCCCTAAGCCCTAAGCCCTAAGACCAAAGACCGAAGACCAAAGACCAAAGACCAAAGCCCTAAGACCGAAGACCAAAGACCAAAGATCTAAGGTGACAACTGACCGCAGTTATATGGCAATCAAAATTACCAATCTAGTCGTTCGCGATATTCGCTTTCCCACTTCGCTGACACTCGACGGCTCGGATGCGGTGAATATAGATCCCGATTACTCGGCGACTTATGTCGTGCTGGAAACGGATGGACCAGGCGGGCTGCGCGGCCATGGGTTGACGTTTACCAATGGCCGCGGCAACGAGATTTGTGTCGCTGCGGTCCATGCCCTGAAACATCATCTGCTTGGCCAGACGCTCGAATCGATCACCTCGGACTTTGCCGGTTTTTGGCTGCGCATCACCTCTGACAGTCAGGTCCGCTGGGTCGGCCCGGAAAAGGGAGTCATCCATCTGGCGGCTGGTGCGCTGGTGAATGCGGTCTGGGATCTTTATGCCCGAAGTGAAGGCAAGCCGGTGTGGAAGTTACTCGTGGACATGTCGCCGGAACAGATTGTCTCTTGCATTCCGTTTCGACACCTCACCGACGCGCTGACACCGGACGAGGCGACCGCGATCCTGCGCCGGACTGAAGCCACGAAGAGTGCGCGCGAAGCAGAGATGCGCGCGGACGGTTATCCGGCTTATACGACGTCGGCCGGATGGCTCGGCTATTCGGATGATAAGGTGCGGCAGCTGGTGCGCGAGGGTCTCAAAGAAGGATGGGCACACTTCAAGATGAAGGTTGGTCGCGACGCGGCGGACGACGTTCGTCGCGCGCGTCTCATCCGCGAAGAGATCGGTCCGGATCGTAAGCTGATGATGGACGCGAACCAAATTTGGGATGTGGATCAGGCGATTGACTGGATGAAGCCGCTCGCCCGGTTCAATCCGTGGTGGATCGAAGAGCCGACTTCGCCCGACGATGTGCTCGGCCATGCGAAGATTGCCAGAGCAGTGGCGCCGATCGGCGTGGCTACCGGCGAGGCGTGCCAGAACCGGGTAATCTTCAAACAGCTTTTCCAGGCGAATGCAATTAGCTTTTGCCAGATTGACAGTTGTCGACTGGCTGGTGTCAACGAAGTGCTGGCGGTGATTTTGATGGCGGCGAAATTCGGCGTTGCCGTTTGCCCACACGCAGGCGGCGTGGGGCTTTGTGAATACGTCCAGCATCTTTCGTTGTTTGATTACATCGCGGTAAGCGCTTCGCTTGAGAATCGAATTACTGAGTACGTCGATCATTTACACGAACACTTTGTCTATCCGGTAAAGATGAAAAATGGGCGATACCTGCCGCCGCTCGATCCGGGATACAGCATCGAGATGAAAGTAGAGTCGCTTGATTACTACGAATTTCCGCAGGGGCAAGCGTGGAGGAATTCTGCTTCGCGGCACGCAGCAATTTCTGGTGAAGGGGATTGATATGAGAAGAATGAATTTGCTGATGTTACTGGCGATGATCTTAGCTGGGTCCAGCTCGCTCGTCGCGCAACCTAACGCCGACCCATGCGTGGACACCAAAACGAAGCTGACGCAAGCGCAGAACCGGCTGAACGATTGGCCGCAGCTCGCGCGGTATCACGACGCCAACACCAAGGTTGTCGCCCCGGCGAAAAACGAAGCGCGGGTGGTGTTCATGGGTGATTCGATCACCGACTCGTGGCAAAATCCTCGGTTCGGCGGTTTCTTTCCGGGCAAGCCTTATGTCGACCGCGGTATTAGCGGGCAGACTACGCCGCAGATGCTGGTGCGCTTCCGGCCGGACGTGATCGCCTTGCAGCCGAAGGTGGTGGTTATCCTGGCCGGCACAAATGATCTCGCCGGTAACACCGGGCCGATGACGCTCGAGGCGATCGAAGACAACCTGGCCTCGATGGCTGAGCTGGCCAGGATGAATTCGATCAAGGCAGTCTTCGCGTCTATCCTGCCGGTGAGTGATTACGAGCAGCGAGACGGGAAACCGATTATCCAAACCGTGCGCCGGCCGCCGGAGAAAATCAAAGCGCTGAATGAATGGATGAAAGCTTACGCCGGTAATAATAAGTTAACCTATCTGGATTATTATTCAGCCATGGTCGATGACAAAGGTTTTCTGCGAGATGAGTTGAGCGAGGATGGGCTACATCCAAATGCGAAAGGATACGCGATTATGGCGCCGCTGGCAGAAGCCGCGATTGCGCGAGCCATGAAAGGAAAGTAAGAGTTTGGAGTACCGCCTTTAGGCGGAACCACCGCAGGAGCATTCCGCCTTAAGGCGGTACTCCAAACGAAAGCTTCTATGCCGACGACTCTGGCTGACATAGCGCGCGCCCTGGGTGTTTCGAAGATGACCGTTTCGCGGGCCATCAACGATCATCCCGAAATTAGTCCGGAGACGCGAGCGCGCATCCTCGAAGCGGCGCAACGCATGAACTACCGGCCGAACCAGTTTGCGCGCGCGCTGACCACCAATCGGTCTTTTCTCCTGGGCGTGGTGGTGCCTGATCTGATGCACTCGTACTTTGCCGAGATCTGCCGGGGGGTGGAATCTGTCGCCAAACCGCTCGGGTATCAGAATCTTATCTGCAGCACTGATGAGGATATTGCCAACGAAGAGTCGGAAGTCGAGGCGCTGTTGCCGCGAACCGACGGATTGATTCTTGCGTCGTCGGCGTCTCCATCTGAAACCAAATTCTACCGGCGCATCATTCGTGAGCGAGCGAAGATTGTCCTGATTGATCGACATCTCGAAGGAATAAAATGTCCGGTGGTGACGACTGACGACCTTAAGGTCGGCGAACTGGCCACCGAGCATCTCCTGAGTTTGGGACACCGGCGCGTAGGGCACCTGAAAGGAACGGTGGCCTCAACCGCTGCCCAGCGGTTTGAAGGGTACAAACAAGCCCTGGCGAAATGGCGCGTACCTTTCGATGAACAACTGGTGCGTGAGTGCGGCTTCACGGAAGCAGACGGCTATCGCGCCACGCGAGAATGGCTGAGGGGCGGCGCTTGGCCATCGGCAATTTTTGCGGCGAATGATCCGGCGGCCATCGGCGCGATGAGCGCTATCGCTGAAGCCGGCCTGAAGATTCCCGACGATGTGGCGATCGTGGGCGGGGGCAACATTCACTATGGTGACATGTTGCGCGTGCCCTTGACGACAGTCGCCTGGTCGACAAGCGAAATGGGCCAGGCGGCGGCGCGCCTGCTAATCGATATGGTCGAAGGAAAACGAGGGATTAAGGCCCAACAGGTAACCGTGGAACCCGAGCTGGTGGTGCGTGCTTCTTGCGGAGCTACAGAAGCCGCCTTTGTTTAGCGGTTCCCCCGAAAGTCAATATGCGACGCGTTTGTACAATCTTAATACTAACCTGCCTGATGTTTGCCGTAAGCGCGACCGCCGCTCCGCACATAAAAGTGCTGAAGCTCAGCGTGACCAACCTCACGAACGAAACGCGGCCGGCAGAAGATATCCTCGTCAGCGTGAATGAGCTAAAGCGCATCGCCCCGGATTTCCAGGCAGGTGACGCGATCGTAACTACGAGCGATGCTTCGACTCTCGAAGAAGACGCCCGCACCCTGCAAACGATCGAGCTGCCTTCACAGGCGGATGATTTGGACGGCGACAGCAAATACGACGAACTTGCTTTTCAAATCGATCTTAAGCCGAGGCAGACACGCATAGTCACGATTGCGTATGGCGACACGGCCACGATCCAGCGGCTCCGCAGTGACTATCCCCGACGAACCGCGGCGAAGTTCACGATGAAATTCGACGGGCTCGGATGGGAATCAGAGGCCACCGCCTGGCGAATATATTTCGATCAGCGCAATGCGATCGATGTCTGGGGCAAGCGCCGGCCGGGATTGTACCTGGAAATGTTTGGCGCCCCTGAATATGTCTATCACTGGGATTCACCGTTGGGCCGTGACATCTATCGCATCGGCGACGCCATCGGTATTGGCGCGGTTGGCGCGCTGGTTGACGGCAAGGCCGCGCGCGTGTCCGACGTGGGCGAGCGCAAATGGCGGATCATCAGCGCCGGTCCGGTCCGCGTCGTCGTCGAGCTTAGTTATAAGGGCTGGAAGATAGGAGGCCATGAAATCAATCTCACCAGTCGCATGACTCAATGGGCCGGCGAGCGCGGGTTTCATCATCGAGTCACCGCTGAGGGCGCAGATGGAGTAACGCTGGTCACCGGCATCGTGCGCCAGCCTGGCTTGCAGGAGAAGATGGTCGCGCCGACTGCGTCAGAACCTACCTTTACCCGCCTCTGGTGGGGGCACCAGGTTGAAGAAGAAGGGCCACCGGCCACGGCGGTACACATGTTGCCCGATCAGAATCTGGGTTTGGCCATCATTGCCTTGGGCAGGGAAAGCAAGTCAATCTCTGACGACCCGCTCAACCTGCTGGTGCAGCCACAGTTCGTGAATGGAAAGGCAGAATGGTACGTGACCGGCGTGTGGGACCAGGAGAACACCGACAATTTGAGTGTGACGGCAACTTCGGCTGATTCCAGGATTCGCTATGGCACACTTGCGGCGCCAAAAGCCACGCCGCGCAGTTTCGACAATTTCGTTTCGTTCGTTCATGACATCAACGCTCGCCTGACGCAACCGGCGCGAGTTGTCATCTTGTCGTCGCGGGCGACGCCTCAGACTGCGCCTGCGGATACTCTGCAGCCGGCGAAAAAAAAGAGCTACGCGGAAGCGATCGACTTACTGAAACAGTCAGCAGCACGCACGGCAGAGAAATTGGAGCCGGCGATTTCCCGGACGACTGCGGCGGACTCTGAGCGAGACGCCGGTGAAGGTTTCTTTACCGAAGGCGACAATCAAACCGGCGAATGGAAAGCCCAAAAGGGGTTCTACTGGACCGGCAGTTTTTGGGTCGGCGAGTTGTGGCAGCTCTATACAGAAACAAAAGACGAGCGGTTCCGCCGTTGGGCCGAGCTTTGGAACGCGCGTCTGCTCGGTAAGGAAGCTGGCGAGAATCACGATACAGGATTTCTTAACTATTATTCCTCGGTACTTGCGTACCGGGCCACGAAGGATCCGAAGTATCGCGATGGCGCCTTGCGGGCCGCCGCCCGTTTGCAGCAACTCTATAATCCTACGACCCAACTGGTTGCGTCATGGGCGGTGAATGGCGATGACACGATCATCGATACGATGATGAACCTGCAGATCTGGTGGTGGGCATCGCGGGAAACAAACGAACCCCAATGGCGCGAGTTGGGGTTGAAGCACGCATTGAAATCGGCAGACTGGCTGGTGCGGCGCGATGGATCAATTGCCCAATCGGTCCACTACAATCCTGGCGACAATCGTCAGGAGTTTACGTCATCACAGGGCACGAACAACTCCATCAAATATGCGAACGCCGCGCGCCCCGGTGAAATGGTGTTTACCCATACGCACCAGGGGTTTGCTGCCGACACGACCTGGTCGCGCGGCGCAGCGTGGGCCTTGTACGGATTTAGTGTGGCGTACGGCGAAACCAGGGACCCGCGGCTGCTGGTGACGGCTGAGAAGGTGGCCGCGTATTTTATTGATCACCTGCCGGAAGATGCTGTGCCGTGGTACGACTTCGTTGACGAAGGGGTGCACTTTCGCAACCGCGACAGTTCGGCCGCAGCGATTGCCGCCGGCGGGTTGCTGCGACTGTCGGAACTAACAGCAGATCGGACACGTGCCGCAAAATACCGGCAGGCAGGTGAGCGTATTGTGCAATCGCTGATCGATCACTATTTGACCCCGGTCGCAGCTGGTGACAAGACACCCCCAGGCACCCTGCGACATGGATCGAGCACGCGACCCAGCGACGTGGCGCTTGTTTATGGCAACTATTATTTGCTGGAAGATTTATTGTGGCTGGACTCACACAGGGCAGTAGCCCGACCATGAGCGACGGCTGCGCTTCGCAGTGGCCCTGCGCACTGCTGTCAGGCAATGACCTGACGCGACCCAGATATTAGGAGGAAATGTAATGAGTACACCGATGAAACAATCAAAAGAGCAACTGATCTTTCGTAAGACGAATGCGCAAAAAGGACGCACGATTTCCATCACGCCGGAAAACAGCTCGATGAAACATCTGGTATATGGCCGCATTATTCTTGACAAAGAAGTCCCGCGCGCCAGTTTTTCAACCGGCGAATTAGAGTCTGGTCTAATTTGCCTGTCGGGCGCTTGCACGATCAAGTGTGATGACGTCATAAACAAGATCGAACAGTACGATTCGATCTATCTGCCGCGCGACAGCAAGGTCGAGGTCACTACGGACACCGCCTGCGATCTTGTCGAGTGTTCCGCCGCCGTTGAAAAGAAGTATCCATTGCAGGTCGTGCGTTACGCGGACGTGGCCAAAGACGCATCGCTGAGGTTCAAGACGGGCGGCGCTTCAAATTCACGCACCGTGAATATCACTCTCGGTAAGAACGTCGAGGCGGGCCGGATCCTGGCCGGATTCACAACTTCAGAACCGGGCCACTGGACCAGTTGGCCGCCGCACGAACACGCGGCCATGCTCGAAGAGCTTTACGTCTATTACGACATGCCCGCTCCATCTTTCGGCGTTCAATTCGTTTACACCAACCCGGACGAACCGGAGTTTATCGGTGTGGTGCGCGACGGTGATGCCGTGATTATGCCGAAGGGTTTTCATCCGAATGTTTCGGTTCCCGGTCACCCAATCAACTTTGTCTGGATGATGGCGGCGCATCGCGAAGTGGAAGATCGCCAATTCGGAGTTGTCACGGTTCAGCCCGGATTCGATAAAGGCGGCAGCGGATTAGAGGCCAGCCGGAAATAGCTGGGGCCCACATCGACAGAAAAGGAGTCGCAAATGAGCATTGGCATTTTGACCGCAGCGGACGCAGGAGGAATCTTCTGCCACCCGCTGCGGGCTCTGCGTTTACTATTCGCCGGATTTGCGGTCCTGATTATCTCGACTGCCGCTTTCGCGCAGCGCAAACCGTCCGAAGCGACCAGGCCATTCGTCGTGATGTCTGGGCAATCGCTCGACGACCTGCAAAAGACACTCAAGCCCGAAAACAAAACATCTGAATTGATCGATAGCGCGGGTATGCAACTGCGCGTGGCAGTGCAACACGAGAAGAACCGAGGCGGCGCGGCGGCGGAACTGCACGATGCTTCGGACGATGTCTATTACGTGCTGGACGGCTCGGCTACGCTTACCCTCGGCGGCAGGTTGGATTCACCGAAAGAGACTGATCCCGGCGAATGGCGTAGTCCGCACATCATCGACGGCAAGACTTTTGAAATTAAGAAGGGCGATCTTATTGTGGTGCCGCGCGGCACGCCTCATCAGCGCAGCACCGAAAACAAGGACTTCACCATGATCCTGATAAAGATCTACGCTGAGCCCTTAAAAAAGCGCGGCTAAGTCTGGGAGTCACAATCATGTGGTGCCGCCCTTTTTGGAGTGCGCTGACTTGTCAGCGCTTTTAAAGCGGCGACAAGTCGCCGCACTCCAAAAGCACGCGCAACCCTGCAATTACGGCAGCATTTGCGAACGTTTTCTACGCGGTTCGTCTCTCGTATCTGATCACTCTCGGAAGTTTCCTCGGAGGCGAAGGCGCGATGAGCCAGTTCCAAATGCTCAGTCATTGCGGCTTTGGCTGCTTCAGAGTTGCCGGCGCGAATCAGGCGATAGATCTGGCGATGAAACTCCACCGACTCTTTCAAATCAGTCGCCCGCTCGACAGTCGCCCGCCGCCTTTCGTACATGACCGCTGATACCATATTCATCAAAGCTGCCAGGATCTGGTTGCCGCTGGCGGCCGCGACGGACACATGATAAAAAATTTAGCCGGCTCCGGTGGTCAGACCACTTTGTGATCTGGATCACATTGAGCTAACCCGCTGAGAAAGGTTGCGCGCGTGCCTCTGCGCGCGACAGTTTGCCGATTCGCAACCTGCACGCACAGCAAGAGAGAAAGACGGCGGCAGTCACGTCGACTACGCCGGTAATTCGTGGCATTCGAACTATTGATGTAACCGTCGAAGGGGCAAAGACGGCCGGCGATATTGTCGGTTTGCCTGAAATGCCAATCGAGAACGTAGTGCTCGAGAATGTGCGCGTGAATGCCAACACCGGAATGACCGTTCAGGACGCGAAGAACGTCTCCATGCGGAATGTGCGCATTGTCCCGCAGAAGGGCGAGCCGTTGAAGATTGTCAGCGCCCAGGTGAAGACCCTTTGAAGCCGGTAAGTATCATTGAATGCTGAGCAACCGATGGAGAGGCCGTGTCAAGACTCGAATTCCTCTTCATGTTTTTCTTCGTGTTAGTTCGTGTGATTTCGTGGATCGTCATTTACGCCGCCAAAAAAGATCCACAAAATCACACGAACCATCAGGAAACGCAGCAACGTGCAGATCGGACGTCAAATTCGAGTTTTGACACACTCTCTGAATCGGTGGGGCATTGTCATTCGTCGGTTGCGCCGGCTTGGCGCAACGAACGGGAACTAAGCGAACCGAGTCGGTAGTTATCGCGAAGGGGCCCATTTCAAATATCCAATGACTAATCGTCGCGAATTCATAAAACAAACTCTGATAGGCGGAACCGGCGCGATCCTGCTGGCGCAACTGGGCGAGGCTCGCGCGCTCGAGTCGGTATTGTCGCACTACGCACCTGATGATCCGTGGGCGCAAGTTCCACAGATTCTGGCAAGGATCAAAGCGCCCACTTTCCCGGCGCGCGACTTTGATGTCACAAAATTCGGCGCGAAGGGCGATGGCAAACTCGATTGCACTGACGCGTTTCGTAAAGCCATCGATGCGTGCAATCGCGCCGGTGGCGGGCGCGTGGTCGTGCCGGCGGGACAGTTTTCCACCGGCGCGATTCGCCTCAAGAGCAATGTCAACCTGCACGTTACAAAAAACGCGACCTTAAAATTCGACCCTGATCCAAAGAAGTACCTGCCCGTCGTCTTCACTCGCTGGGAAGGCATGGAGTTGATGAACTATTCGCCGTTCATCTATGCGTTTGAGCAGAACAACATTGCCATCACCGGCGAGGGCATTCTTGATGGCCAGGCCGACTGTGAGCACTGGTGGCCGTGGGCGGGGCGCCAGGCCTGCGGCTGGAAAACGGGTGACCCCAGCGCCCGAAAGGCGCGCACACTGCTTCAGGAAATGGTCGCCAAAGGTACGCCGGTAAGTGAGCGCGTGTTTGGCGAAGGTGGTTATCTGCGACCTAACTTCATTCAGCCGCACCGTTGTCAGAATGTTCTGATCGAAGGCGTCACGCTCAGGAATTCGCCGATGTGGCAAATTCATCCGTTGCTCTGCACCAACCTCACCGTGCGGCGGGTGATGATTGAGCGCGAACGGAATCCCACGGAGGCAACCGGGCCCAACACCGACGGCTGCGATCCGGAATCATGCCGCGATGTTCTGATCGAGGACTGCGTCTTTGTCACCGGTGACGATTGCATCGCGATTAAAGCAGGCCGGAATGATGATGGCCGGCGGGTGGCGGTGCCTTCCGAGAACATCATCATTCGCGGCTGTCAGATGAAGGACGGTCACGGGGGAATCACGCTCGGCAGCGAAATCTCTGCCGGCGTGCGCAATGTCTTTGCCATGAACTGCAACATGAACAGCCCGCGCCTCGACCATGGGTTGCGATTTAAGAACAACGCCGTGCGTGGCGGGGTGCTGGAGAATATCTTCTGCCGTAATATCACCATTGGTGAAGTCAGGCACGCGGCCATCACGGTTGATTTCAATTACGAAGAAGGCGCTAACGGAAAATACACGCCGGTGCTGAGAAATCTGCAGGTGCAAAATCTGAAGAGCGGCAAGAGCCAGTACCCGTTGGACCTCCAGGGATTTCCGAACGCGCCGATCACGGATGTGCGGCTCGAGAACTGTACGTTCGAAAACACCGCGCGCGAAAGCATCGTGAAGAATGTTCGCAACCTGACGCTGAGCAATGTGCGGGTGAATGGAAAATTGGTTTCGCAATCGATCGTTTAGGCCGCCCAGCTGGTCCGCGCCGAAGGCCTTCGGATTTCAGGAGATCGCTAAATGACTTCAACCTTGAGCTCAACGCCGGTCCGGATTGAACGCCGGGTGGTCGGCGAGAATGTCTGGCTTTATCACGCCGGCGCCGATGAGCAGTCGGAACTGATGAAGTATTCGCCGCATTCGCTGAACTATGAAGTTGCAGAATCCGAGGCAGCCGTCGGCCGCGCGATGTTCGACGAACTCCTCAGTGCCGCGGATAAAAAAAAGGGCGATCTGATGGTGGTGATACTTGGCGGGCGCGGCGGCCAGGCTTTGCACCGGCTGCTCGGGGAAAAGGCGAAGACCGGCGAGATTGATCAGCTGCTGGCGCGGATGAATGTTTTTACTCAGGACGCGCTGGCGCGAATGCGCATGGACAATGCGTTCAGCTTCGTGCGCGATTTCGAGCGGTTGCTGGGCGAACCATTTTTCAGAAAGGTCAAGAGCTTTAACTCAATGCGCACCGATGCTGCCAATTTGGAAACGGGATTGATGAATTATCTGGATGAACTCGAAGCGTCCGGTCCGATCGATATTTTGTTTCTTGGTCTGGGGCCTGAAGCCGGAGGCGCGTCGCATCTCGCGTATATCAAGCCGGGTTCGGGAGCGAGCGCTGCTGATGTTGCCGGCCTGATCCCCATTTCAAAAGAGATTCTCGAGCATCACGTGCGGAAATTTAAAGCCGGCGGGGCAGCCACGAACGACTTCGATGAAGCGGAATGCCGTAACGCGTCGCACATTTTGACGCTGGGGCCGGCCGCGATTCTCGGGGCGCGGAAAATTGTGCAATCGATTGTGGACGCGGACACGGCGCCCGCGAAGCTTGCGAGTTTCGCACGCTTAATTAAGACCGAAATCGCGGATGAGCCACAAGCCCGCAGGCAGCAACTTGATGAGAACCCGGGACTGTGGATTCGGCTGCACCCCAATGTTCGTTCACTCGTCCTGCCGAATGTTTTAAACGCTTCGAATTGAAGGCGACGATGACATCCGCATTGCCAGCAGCGCCGGTAAGTGACTACGCGATAGTTGTCAATCCGAAAGACAACGTGGCGGTGGTGAAGAGGGAAACCGTGGCCGGACTTGAATTGCTTCTCGGTGATGGCCGCGAAGTTCGTCTTAATGTTCCGATCCCTCCCGGCCATCGGTTCGCCACGCGCGAGATTCCCGCGGGCAAGTTCGTGCTGCAATACGGCCAGCCGATTGGCACTTCGCTCGGGGTTCGAGCAGGCGATTGGCTGACGCATGAAAATATGTCGGATGATGTGCCGGTGGTCCGCGATCTGCCGCGAAATTTGCACACGGCTCCCCCGCATTATTTTCCCAAAGAGAAACGGGCACGCTTCAAGGGTTTCCGCCGCGCTGATGGAGTTGTCGGCACGCGCAATTTGGTCCTGATCGCTCCCACCAGCATGTGCGCCAGTCACGAGGCGCAACAAATTTCGCTCATTTCGGAGTATACGCTCTACAGCCGCGAGCAGTATCCGAACGTGGATGGTATCGTCGCGATCCCGCACAACAAAGGCTGTGGCTGCCAGGATGGCTCGACCATCGAGGTGATCCTACGAACACTTGCCAATTATGCCGATCACCCGAACGTCGGCGGCGTGGTGCTGATAGATCTCGGCTGCGAAAAAACAAATCTGGCGGTGGTCGAGAAGTATTTGCTTGATCGCGACAAGTTGTTTCATAAGCCGGTGGCCAAAATCGGGATTCAGGAAGTCGGCGGTACCCAGGCGGCCATCACGCAGGGCTTGAAGGAAGTTGAGCGCATGCTGCCCGAAGTGGATCGCGCCACCCGTGAGGAAGTTTCGATCAGCGAATTGGTCCTGGGCGTGAAGTGTGGCGGGTCTGACGGATTTTCGGGCATTTCGGCCAACCCGGCGCTGGGCCATGCGGCAGACTTACTCGTTCGGTCCGGCGGGACCGTTCTGGTCACGGAAGTGCCTGAGTTCTGTGGCGCGGAACACATCCTGGCTAATCGCGCGAAAAATTACGAAACGGGCAAAGCCGTTTACGAGATGGTTGATTGGTATAAGGACTATGCTTCGAAGTTTGGCGCGGTGTTTAATCAGAATCCGAGTGCCGGCAATAAGGCGGGCGGCTTACTGAACATCACCATAAAATCGCTCGGAGCAATAGCCAAAACGGGTAAGACTCGGGTTGAAGGCGTGCTTCAATATGCCGAGACTGCGAGCAATCGCGGGCTTAACCTAATGCAAGGGCCGGGTTATGACCAGGAATCGACGCCCGGACTGGTGGCTGCGGGCGCCACGATCGTTGTCTTTACCACCGGACGAGGTACGACCATCGGGAATGCGATTACGCCGGTGATTAAGCTGGCGTCGAACTCAGCCGTGTTCGAACGAATGCGTAACGACCTGGATTTATCAGCCGGTGGGGTCATCGACGGCACTGAAACGATTGATGAAGTCGGGCGACGGGTGTTCAAGCACATGGTCAAAGTGGCCGATGGTAAAGTCATGGCGAAGGCTGAAATTAACAAACATCGAGAATTTCAGTTCTGGGCCGAGCAAACCGTATCTTTGTAGCAGACAGATTTCCAAATCGACAGTAGAATGGCTACGCTGGTAATCCCGGAAGTATTCCGAAGGCCCGACCGTAAAGTGAGAACGAGTTTGGGGAGGAAGCCGTTTGTTTTGCGCGTACTTCCGACAGTTGCGCCGGCAGCTCCGTTACCGTTAACGACGAATGGCTTATACTCCGCTTGATCTGGCTGGCAAGGTAGCCGTCGTCATCGGCGGCACTTCGGGAATTGGCCGCGCGATTGCTCATGGACTGGCTGAAGCCGGAGCTGACGTGGTGCCCACCTCGCGCCGCGCCGAGCAGGTCGACGCGACGGCCAGTGAGATCGAAGCGCGGGGCCGGCGGACGCTTCGCATCACTTCCGATGTGGTTGACAGGTCGTCGCTGGAGAAGGCGCGGGAGCAAACGATCGCCGCGCTGGGACACGTAGACATTCTGGTGAATTGCGCCGGGCGCACCAAGCGCGCGCCGACCGTAGAGTTCGCAGAGAATGATTGGAACGACATTCTCGATACCAATCTTACCGGAACACTGCGCTCCTGCCAGGTATTCGGCCGCCACATGGTAGAGCGAGGTTATGGGCGGATAATCAACATCGCTTCGCTCACGACGTTTGTGGCGCTGTTTGAAGTTGCCGCCTATGGAGCAAGCAAAGCGGGCGTGGGCGCGCTCACTAAATCGCTGGCGATTGAATGGGCGCCACATGGTGTCTGCGTGAATGCAATTGCACCCGGAATTTTTCGCACGGCCTTGAATCAGCGGCTGTTGGATGAGACCGAACGTGGACACGAACTTTTGGTGCGCTCGCCCATGAAGCGATTTGGCCGGGTCGAGGAGCTCGCTGGTGCCGCGGTGTTTCTGGCTTCCGACGCCGCCAGCTTCATAACCGGCGAAGTGCTGGTTGTCGACGGAGGCTTTCTGGCGAGCGGCGTCAATCAGTAATTTGGAGTGCGGCGGCTTGACGCCGCTTTGTGTGTCAGAACCCGGGGCGTGTCAGAGCGGGCGGGCCTTCCGGAATGACGGAGCCATTTTAGTATCGACATTGAAAAAGCGCCGTCAAGCCGGCGCACTCCAAATAGATGGATCAAATAAGCGAATCAGTCCAGGACACCGCGCTACCCAAATCAGAGTCAACAGTCGCCCCGCCGCAATCTGCTGGCGCGAGCGTTATCGGCGCCGCCGATGCGGCCCTTCACGTGCACACGCGCGTGGGCAACTTCCGCTGGACCATCTGCGCGCTGCTGTTCTTTGCCGCGACCATCAATTATCTCGACCGGCAAGTGATTGCCACGCTCAAAGACACTTTGCAGCAAGCGCACGTCTGGGACGAGAACGGTTACGCCTGGGTCGTTTTTTTCTTCCAGGCTGCCTACGCGATAGGATTGCTGATTACGGGGCGCGTGATGGATTGGCTCGGCACGCGCAAGGGGTTCTCGCTTTCCGTGTTGGTCTGGAGTTTGGCGGCGATGGGCCACGCGCTCGTGACCACGGTTGTTGGTTTCAGCGTGGCCCGGTTCGCATTGGGCCTCGGCGAAGCCGGCAACTTTCCGGCGTGCATCAAGACAGTTGCCGAATGGTTTCCGAAGAAAGAACGCGCGCTGGCAACCGGCATTTTTAATGCCGGCACCAACGTAGGAGTCCTCGTCGCGGCGGTTACGGTTCCCTGGCTCACTCTGAATTATGGCTGGCGCTGGACCTTTGTGGTCACGGGATTGACAGGCTTTGCCTGGCTGGCTCTGTGGCTGGCTTTCTACCGGCGGCCCGAAGAACATTCGCGTTTGTCTCGCGCTGAACTCGATTACATTCGCAGCGATCCCGCCGACGCTCCGGCAAAAATTCCGTGGAGACGTTTGCTGCCGTACCGGCAAACCTGGGCCTTCGCGATTGGCAAATTCATGACCGATCCGATCTGGTGGATCTATCTGTTTTGGCTGCCCGATTTCCTGAAAAAGAGCTATGGCATTGATCTCAAGAGCATTGGGTTGCCGCTAATCATAGTTTATGTGATCGCCGACGCAGGCAGCGTCGCCGGCGGCTGGCTGTCGTCGTCAATGATTAAACGCGGCGTTCCGGTCAACCGGGCGCGCAAGACCGCGATGTTGATCTGCGCGATCGCCGTGGTGCCGGTGGTGTTTGCGGCGAAAGCTTCCAACGTTTGGATTGCGGTCCTGCTGGTCGGGCTGGCGGCGGGCGCGCATCAGGGCTGGTCCGCCAATATCTTCACGACGACTTCAGACATGTTTCCGCGGAAGGCGATTGGATCGATCGTCGGTATCGGCGGCATGGCCGGCGCGGTGGGGGGCATGTTGATCTCGAAAATAGTTGGCTGGATTTTGCAATCCACCGGGAGTTATGTGCCGATCTTCATCATCGCTGCCAGCGCTTATCTGATCGCTTTGGCAATCTTTCACTTGCTGGTGCCCAAACTCGAGCCGGCAGACCTCGATGCGGCTCCGGCTGGCAGCGGAGTGAAATAAGGGTTCGGCTCCCCCGTGGGCTGTCACCCGATGAATAATGGTTTCAGATGTCTGTCGAACAGATTCTCGGTGACATTCCTGGCAACGGCGGGTTCGCACGCTTCGAGCATATCCGTGTAACGCCGGCCCATTTTGGCCGCGACTTTGTAGCCGACATGAAGTAATTGTCTCAGATGCGGGTTGTAATCCGGGCACCGGGGATTATGTCTTAAAGAATTTGCGAACTGCTCCGGCGACCAGTTCCTGACTTCCTCTTTTGCCGGCAGCTGCTTGCGATCAATGTCAATCACGGTAGCGTAGGGCGCGCACAACTCGTCGATACTGTCGAGAGCCTGTTCGTAGATCTGTTTCGCCATTTGCAGCCCTTCGCCGCCGGATTCAGCGAGACCGATGATTTCTTCCAGCCACGTGGTGCCTGCAGTCTTCACGTGAATGCCGGCGCCGGTATGGGCCAGCGCTTTGCGGATTGGTTCGTAGATTGAAAATTTGTCGCTGCCCGAGTGAATACTCAATTTAAGATTCGCTGGCAGCTGATATTTGGTAATGGCATAGGCGATGACGGCCAGATCTTCGTTGAACTCTTTTTCAAACTGGGTGAGGTCGCCAACATAATCGACGCCTTTGTTGAATCGTCCAGTAAACTTCGGGGCTACGGTCTGCGCGGGGATGCCTTCATCGGCAATGGCCGCCAGAATGACCAGAAGTTCGACCGGTGTTTGCGGGCTGTCTGTCTCATCCATCGAAACTTCGGTAATGAACTTGCCCTTTCCTTTTGCCGATTCGATGTGCCGGTAGAGAGAACTCGCCTCCTGGACGGCTTTTAAGTATTTCCCGGCAATCTTTTCAATGTCGGCGCGCGTGGTCACAAACGGTTCATCGATGCCCGGAATCTGTGTGGTGCCAACTAATTCAGGGTGGCGGCCGGCAAAGGCTGCCAGCACCTGGGGCTCAGCGGGTTGTCCGATGGCGTCGGCAACATCGAGGGTGTAATAGTCTGAGCTGGCGACGAACGAGTCGACCGTGTCAGGACGAATGTGATCCGCGTCGATGTAAAAGGGATCGCTCCAGTTTAATTCACGGATGGCCGCTTCAGCCGCGACGCGAACACTCGCAGGTCTCGATCCGACGATGGCGTGTTCCCGATGGGATTTGTTCCACACTGGCGTGACATCGATGCCTTTGGCCACGATTTGCATGCAAGCGCGGAGCTGGGCGTGGGCCTGGCGGGCGAATCGATCGCCCATTCCAAATGAATATTTCTCTAATATTAGCGAACCGTTCAATCGCATCTTGTTAGCGGCTCCAAACGCAGTCATTCATCGAACTTCTTCTTGGACTTTACCGAGCTGAAATATTCGTCATGTAAACATCACGAGCGCATAAGGTCAAGGCTTCAGCATGTCAGACGATCAGACCCTGAAAATCAGATCGAAAAACGAATGCCGTTGGGATTTGGTGAGTCTCGGCGAAGTAATGCTGCGGCTCGATCCCGGGGACGGGCGGATCGCAACTACGCGCAGCTTTCAGGTTTGGGAGGGCGGCGGCGAGTACAACGTCGCGCGCGGCCTCAAGAGATGTTTCGGCCTGGACACTGCGGTCGTCACGGCGCTGGCCAACAATCCCGTCGGCTGGCTGGTGCAGGATTTGATTTATCAGGGCGGAGTCGATCAGTCGCATATCCGTTGGGCAAAGTTTGATGGTGTTGGGCGCCGGGTGCGCAACGGCTTGAATTTTACGGAGCGGGGCTTTGGCGTGCGCGCCGCGTTGGGTTGTTCGGATCGCGGGCACACGGCTGTATCGCAGCTCAAGGCGGGCGAGATTGACTGGGACCAGATCTTTGGCCGCGAAGGCGCGCGGTGGTTTCATACGGGCGGTATCTTCTGCGCACTTTCAGAGACGACTCCCCAAGTGGCTCGCGAAGCGATGAACGCGGCAAAGAAGCACGGCACCATCGTTTCCTATGATCTGAATTATCGTGACTCGCTCTGGAAATCTTTCGGCGGCAAGGCGCGAGCGCAGGAAGTGAATCGTGAGCTGGCGCCGCTGGTTGATGTAATGCTGGGCAACGAAGAGGACTTCACCGCCTGCCTCGGTTTTGAGATTGAGGGTGTGGACGAAGGTCATTCCCGGCTCGAGATCGATAATTTTCGCCGGATGATTGAGCGGGCGACGAAGGAATTTACCAATTTCAAGGTAGTAGCGACGACCTTAAGGACCGCCCAAACCGCGACGGTTAATGATTGGGGTGCTGTGTGTTACGCCGGCGGCGAGTTCTATCAGGCGATCACCCGGGCGAATCTCGAGATTTTCGATCGCGTAGGCGGCGGCGATTCTTTTGCATCCGGACTGATTTATGGATTTCTCTCCGGCAGAGATCCTCAGTACGCGGTTGACTGTGGCGCAGCGCATGGGGCGTTGGCGATGACCACTCCGGGTGACACGTCGATGGCCACCCTGGCAGAAGTTGAGCGGGTGATGAAAGGCGGAACGGCGCGAGTGGCGCGGTGAATTTATGGAGTGCGCCGGCTTGACGGCGCTTTTGGTTTGCTAATGTAGGAATCCGCAAATGGAAAAGCGGCGTCAAGCCGCCGCACTCCAAATCTATGACGAAATCCGAAATCATTCAACGCATCCGCGACGTGGGCGTGATTCCGGTCGTGCGCGCCTCATCCGCCGAGGAAGCGATTCGGGTGGTCGAGGCGATCAAAGCCGGCGGCGTGTCGCTTCTCGAAATCACGATGACTGTGCCGGGCGCAGTGCAGGTGATCGAGCAGTTGGTAAAGCGGTTTGGCGATCAGACCGTGGTGGGCGCCGGCACGGTACTGGACATGGAAGTCGCGGAGGCTTGCATGGCGGTCGGCGCTCAATTCATTGTCAGCCCGGCGCTGAATCTGGAAACGATCAAATGCTGCCGAGAAAAAGACGTTGTGATAATGCCGGGCGCGCTCACTCCGACGGAAATCGTAACCGCGTGGAATGCCGGCGCTGATTTCGTCAAAGTTTTTCCGTGCGGTGCCCTGGGAGGAGCGAGCTATATCAAGTCTCTGAAAGCGCCTCTGCCGCAGATTGAATTAGTCCCGACCGGCGGTGTTAATCTCAAGACAGCTGCAAGTTTCATCGAGGCTGGAGCCGCCGCAATCGGGGTCGGCGCCGATCTCGTCGACTTCAAAGCGATTCGCGCGGGGCAGCCTGAGAAGGTTACGGAAGCAGCGCGCGCATATGTTGAAGCAGTGCGATTGGCGAGGTTGCCGGCGGGCAGCAGATGAAAACAGTCTGGCGATAGGTTGTTTTTGGATTGCGGCGGCTCGACGCCGCTTTCATGCGCAAACCAAAGCGCCGTCAAGCCGGCGCACTCCAAATTTGTCGCGCTCTCCGCGCGCTCGTATCGCCGCTAAGGCGTTTAAAGCATGAGTCAAGGACGTTAATAGCCAATTAAGAAAACATATGTCAGCGACACAGAATTCCATGGCGGCGATAGCCGCACAACACTTGAGCTGGTCGACCATTCCGGTCGAATCTCCATCTGAGGGAATCGCACGGCAGATGGTGGTGGGACAGAACCTGATGATCTGCCGCTTTCGCTTTGCTCCGTTCCTGGTTACGCCTGAGCACCGGCACCCTCATGAGCAGACCTGCCTGGTCATGAGTGGCCGCGTCCGCTTCTTCATTGAAGGCGAAGAGCGCATCTGCTCGCCTGGCGACGTGCTGCACTTTCCTTCAAACTGTCTTCATGGCGCGACGATGATGGATGAAGAAGTCGTGCTGATCGATGTTTTTACTCCGCTGCGAGAAGACTTTTTGGCGAACACATGATTCTGGATAAATTCAAATTGGAAGGGCGGGTTGCGCTCGTGACGGGCGCTTCCGCAGGGTTGGGTCAGGCGATAGCGATTGCGTTGGCGGAAGCCGGCGCCGATGTTGCTTGTCATGGAAACAGTCGATCTACGGACGCGACCTGCAAAGCAATCTTGCAAAACGATCGCAAAACTTTAGCCGTAGTTGGTGATCTCGGCGATCGAGAAACGCCGCGTCGTTTAATCGAAGAAACGATTGCTCACTTCGGCCACCTGGACATATTGGTCAACAACGCCGGTACGATTCGACGTTCGCAGGCGATACTGTTCCCGGAAAAGGATTGGACGGATGTCATCGAAGTCAATCTCAACAGCCTGTTTCGTCTCTCGCAACTTGCAGGTCGTCACATGATCGAACGTGGGCGAGGGAAGATCATTAACATCGCCTCGCTGCTCTCGTTTCAGGGTGGCATCACGGTGGCGGCTTACGCAGCTGCTAAAGGCGGCGTGGCCCAATTGACGAAAGCTTTATCAAACGAATGGGCCGGGAAGGGGGTCAACGTTAACGCGATCGCGCCCGGCTATATGCGTACCGACAACACGAAAGCCTTACAGCAGGATGAAACGAGGAATCGCCAAATCCTGGAGCGTATTCCGGCCGGCCGCTGGGGCGAACCTGAGGATCTCGCCGGCGCCGCAGTATTTCTTGCTTCGCCGGCTTCCGATTATGTTAACGGCGAGGTTTTGGTGGTCGATGGCGGCTGGATGGGAAGATGAGCGCAGCTGCCTCGTTTACTAACTAAGAGTTGTCTCCGATTGAGAAACTTTGGAATGGAGTCAGTACCATCCGCGTGAGCGGATGGGATCAAGCGTAAACGCGAGTCACCTCCTGATCCCATTCGCTGACGCGAATGGTACTGACTGCGTGATGGGGACCAAAATGCGAAAGCGAAAGCTAATGTGGCGCTCGTTATTAGTTCTAACCGGTGTCGTCTGTGCGAATCTCATCGCTGCTGCAAGTTTAGTTGCTCAGACTCCTTCGCCACTTATCCAAAATGTCGCCAGCCGCAAAACTGTCTCTCTGAATGGTGAGTGGCACTACCTCGTCGATCAGGATGACGACGGAATGTCGCGGCGTTATTACCTTAATGGAAAGCCTTTCGGCAATAGAGATTTTGTGGAATATGGTTTCAATAACGCGCCAACCTTGCGGGTCCCCGGCGATTGGAATTTTCAGCGGCCCGAGCTGCAGATGTATGAAGGCACGGTTTGGTATCAGAAGACGTTTGACTACCACGCTCAGGCAAACACGCGCGTCTTTCTCTATTTCGGCGCGGCCAACTACCGCGCGCGTGTCTGGCTGAACGAGAAGCCGCTTTGCGAACATGAAGGCGGCTTCACGCCTTTCAATTGCGAAGCAACTTCTCAGTTGCAGGACGGCGTGAACGTCGTCATCGTCTCAGTGAACGACACGCGCCGTCCCGACGACATTCCCTCGCTGACGCCCGACTGGTTCAATTACGGCGGCCTGACTCGTGATGTCATGCTCGTCGCCGTGCCGCCAGACTTCGTTCAGCAATATTCCGTCCAATTGGATCGCACGAATGCTCGTCGTATTGTGGGCTGGATTCGCCTCTCAGGAGGATCGCAAACGGCCACGGTTCGGATTCCTGAATTGAAAGCATCAGCCACCGCGGCCGCTGAGACGGACGGTTTGCTTCACTTTTCGGTGGACGCACCAGGGCTGGAGTTGTGGACGCCGGAAAAACCGAAACTCTACCACGTAGAGATTGCCACCGCGACCGATAAGATCACCGAAGATATTGGTTTCCGCACCATCGAGACACGTGGCGCCGATATTCTTCTCAACGGCCGGCCGGTATTCCTGCGCGGCATCGATATGCACGAGGAAGCGGTCGGGCGTGCAGGCCGCGCGCATGGCGAAGCGGACGCGCGCACGCTCCTGGGCTTCGCCAAAGAACTCGGCTGCAACTTTGTGCGCTTGGCGCACTACCCGCACGACGAGAGCATGGTGCGCACCGCCGATCGCCTCGGCCTGATGGTCTGGTCGGAAGTCCCGGTCTATCAGGGCGTTAATTTCAAGAATCAGCAAACACTCGCCAAGGCGACACAACAACTCACCGAAATGATTACCCGTGATCGAAACCGCGCGGCGATTATTCTCTGGTCGGTGAGCAATGAAACTCCGAAAGGCGCCGAACGCAATGCCTTTCTTCAGCAGCTTATCAAAACTGCGCGCACGCTGGATCCGACACGCCTGATCACGACCGCCACGAATCAAACCAATTCGACTGAGCCGCACAAGAAGGTGTTCGACGATCCGATCATCGCCGACCTTGATGTCTTTGGCGTCAACGAATATATCGGCTGGTACGAAGGGGTGCCGGCGGACCTCGATATCACTACGTGGGCGACGCCCTACAATAAGCCGATGATCGTCAGCGAGTTTGGCGGCGAGGCAAAGTACGGTTTCCACGGCGCCATTTCACAGCGATGGACGGAAGAGAATCAGGAAGAGATTTACAAACACCAGATCGCCGCCTTGCGAAAGATCCCTTTCCTGCGCGGCACCAGTCCGTGGATACTGAAAGACTTCCGCTCACCGCACCGAAACCTGCCCGTGCTTCAAGACGGCTACAACCGCAAAGGACTTATTTCGGAAAACGGAGAGCGAAAGAAAGCGTTCTACGTGCTGCAGAATTTCTATCGCGAGTTGATGACGCAGGGCCGGCCGGATAGTAGATAGCGTAGGTCGCAATTGGCCTGCAGGAACCGCGCCGATGGCGGACTAAGGATCCACGAAGTCACACTAACAAACACGAATGAACGGCTTCGTGATTCTTCGTGTGTATTCGTGGATCGGCTTTTCGCTCTTGCTTTAATGAGAAAGTAATCAAACCAAATACAGATCTCTTCCCGCGCGTTCCACTACTAACGTGTCCGGCTCGTTCTCATAGTCTTCACGCCGGAATTTTTTATAATCCATAAACCTCAGATTTACCCTGCGGCACGTTTCTTCGTCGAGCGCTGAAGCCATGGTGATGCGGTAGCGAGGGATTACCCTTCCTTCCGCGTTGCGCTTGCCGGCGTAAGACACGTGCGCCAGGTGCGCCGCGACGGCGAGATTATTTTGCAGTTCACTCGAGAGCGCGACCATCTCGCGCACCCGATCCAGCGGCGCATAGCCGTATTTCTCGATTAAACGTCCGTGCGTTTCAGAGATCGCGCGGAGATGGGGCGCGTAGATAATCAACTCTCCGCCCTCCTCAATAATTCCGCCGAGCTTATAGCTGGCTTTGCCGCCGACCCACAGTTCGTCATAGTGCTCGTCGAGCAAAGCTACGACGCGCTGGTACTTGCGGCCGGTGTAGCGGATGTGAACCTGGCGACTGACTTCGGCAGCGGCGCGAAAGGCTGCGCGAAAATCACCGGTGAACAAAGCATGAGTGCGTAAACCGTTTTTCTCGTCGCGGGTTACGACTGAATTGAGCGTGATAATTTGGGCTGGGACAAAATCAGCCGCCGCTTCGATCATATGACGGGTGGGCGTCTCGACTCGACCGATTACATTCTCAATACTCGCCAGTGCGCCCAACCAGTGAGTCGCGTGCGTGAGGTCAGGTCCGGCGACGCCGGGAAAAAAATACTTGGCGCCCCCGGCGAACCCGGCAACCTCGTGCGGTACCGTGGCGCTGAAAACTAAGATCGTGTCATAGACTCCCGGCGCCAGCCGCCGGTTCAAATTCACCGTAACGGCATCATTAATCAGTCCACCCGTCAGCCGGGAGACCTCGGCGGCGCTTAATTCGCCGATGGTCGTCAACTCTTCAGGAACGTTCCACTGGTGGTCGAAGATCTGTCCCAAAACGCCCGACGGAGCGCCCTGGTTAAATCCAATTTTCGATCGCTTCTCATCATCGGTCATTGGCACGTGTGTGCCTTGCGCGACCAAGGCGTCGAACTGCGCCACCTGACGTGCGGTCAGGATATCGACCGCTAGCGGGAACAACAAATCCGTATTGTCGTCACGAGTCTTATCGGGAATGATTGCCAGCACGCGCGCGCCGGGGGCAATGCGAAGCAATCCCTGTTCGAGGATTTCGCGCAGCTCGCCGGGTGACAGATCAAGATCCGGTGAACCTCTGCCGATGAAGGATGGTGCTGGTTTAGAACTCATGATTAAATGTAACGAGGCCCTGCCAGAATAGAAGGCCGTCAACTTGGAGTGCGCCGACTCGTCGGCGCTTTTGTTTCGTCACTCATAAAGCGGCGACGAGTCGCCGCACTCCAAAATTACCGTTGGATACGCGCCGAACCGCCTTTCGCGAAAGCGCGCACCTGCTCCAAAGTAGCCATGGTGGTGTCTCCGGGGAAAGTAGTCAGCAGCGCGCCATGGGCCCAACCCAATTTTAAGGCATCGGCGGGCGATTCACCGGCCAGCAGCCCGTAGAAAAAGCCGGACGCAAAACCATCGCCGCCTCCGACGCGGTCATGCACATCGAGATCGCAGGTCATCGAGACATGCGTCTGTCCAGAGACCCAGGCCACCGCTCCCCAACAGTGGCGCGACGACGAATAGACTTCACGCAGCGTGGTGGCTACGACTTTTATCTGCGGATGTTTTTCCACCACCCGATCGATCATCACGAAAAAGTTAGCCGGATCGAGTTTGGACTTGGATGATGAAACCTCGGGTCCCGGGATACCGAGTCCTTTTTGCAGATCTTCTTCGTTTCCTACTAGCACATCGACGTGTCGGACGATGCCTTCAATCACCTCGACGGCGCGTTCCACACCGCCGCTACGGTTCCAAAGCTTCTCGCGAAAATTAAGATCGAATGAAGTGACGGCGCCTGCGGCCTTTGCGGCCTGCATGCCCTCGGCGATCAACTCGGCGGTCGTCTCTGATAGAGCCGCAAAGATGCCACCGCTGTGAAACCAGCGTACCCCTTCGCCGAAGATGGACGGCCAGTCAAAGTCGCCCGGCTTGAGCCGCGCTGCAGCCTCGTTCGCGCGATTATAAAAGACCACCGGCGGCCGCACTCCGTAACCGCGGTCGCTGTAGACCGTAGCGATGTTGGGGCCGGTGACTCCGTCGTGCTCAAACCACTTGTAAAAAGGCCTGACTCCCATTGCTTTGACCCGCGCGGCGACCAATTCGCCGATGGGGTAATTCACCATCGCCGTCACCACGCCGGCGTTGAGGCGAAAGCAGTCCGCGAGATTGGCGGCGACATTGTATTCTCCGCCACTCACGTGAATCTCGCATTGATGGGCCTTGCGAAAGGGAACGATTCCAGGATCAAGCCGGTGTACGACCGCGCCTAAAGAGACAAAGTCCAGCGCTCCCTGCTTCTCGGGAACGCGGAACCCATTTGCATTCGGGTTACCCATTATCTTGTTAGCCAATAGTTTTTCGGTTTTATCGAATTGCGACCGCGCTAATTGTAACGGATTGTCGCCCAATGTGCGGAATCACGAGCATCGATTAAATTGTTATTTCGATTTGACGAACTATTTTCGATTTCTATAATCGGCGGCGGCGACATTTATTACTCGCGACGGCTTTGCCTCAAAAGTCGATTAAACGTGGTAATGAGTTTCGTGTAGTTCGTGTGATTTCGTGGATCGTTTCTGTTCGTTCGGGAAACAAGGACGATCCACGAAATCACACGAAGCAACACGAACGGAACACTTCTGATTAGAGAACTCGATCTGACTTTTGAGCAAAGCCACACGGAAGGGCATTGAAGTGAAAACAAATGGATACCAATCAACTACTGGAAACCTGGGAGATACATAACCGAATCAATCTTTTTCTGCTCGACGCCATCGCGCCCGAACATCTGAAGGACGTGTCGGCATCCAAAGGCCGCAATGCGGGCGAGCAGTTCGCGCATCTTCACAACGTGCGCCTGATGTGGCTGCAGGTGGCCGCGCCCGATCTATTTAAGAAGCAGAAAAAGATCGAGCGGAATAGCGCGACCAGGAAGGAACTGCTGGGACGGTCGCTCGCGGCTTCGGCTGACGCGGTCAAGGCGCTGCTAAAGAAAAGTCTCGAGTCGGACGGCAAGATAAAGGGCTTCAAACCTCACGCGGCCGCCTTTCTTGGTTACCTCGTCGCGCACGAATCGCATCACCGCGGACAGATAATCCTGCTGCTTAAGCAGAACGGCCATCACATAGACAAGAAGATCCAGTATGGAATTTGGGAGTGGGGTGTGCGGTAAGGTTGAGCGTGGATTCGGGCTTACGTCAAAAGTATGCGCCACAAGTTTTCTGAGACCATGACGGAGTGAAGTCAGTACCGGGAGCGCAGCGACCGGGTAACTAATTGGGTATCTATATGTGAATTCGGATACACCACCTGAGTTTTCTGAGTGCACCCGGTCGCTAACGCTCCCGGTACTGACTGCATTCCTAGCTCGCGAATTCCAGTCTGGCTCTGATTTCATCCAGGCGCGATTGCAGATTGTCCTCACGGCCGGTAGCGCGATTGCTGCGATAGATCTCCTTCCCATCGACGACGGTGAGAAGTACGTCGCGACCTGACGATGAAAATACTAAAGCAGCCGCCGGATCGCGTACCGGTGTTTGATGCCAATCGCCAAGATTAACCACTGCCAGATCCGCGGCCATCCCTTGCTCCAGCGATCCGATTCGATCCGCCAGCCCGAGCGCGCGGGCGCCGCCTTGAGTGGCAGCGAACAGAGCCTCGGTCGCAGAGACCGTGACGGGTGACCTGGTGCGCCCCAGCAACGTAGCGAACCGCGCCTCTTCTAAAATGTCACACGAGTTATTGCTGGCGACTGAGTCGCTGCCCAGACCCACGTTAATTTTTTGCTCGACGAACCTGGCGAATGGTGCCCGGCCGTGACGAAGCTTGGCGTTTGATTTGGGACAGTGGGCGATTCCGCCGCCCGCGTTCTTGATCAATTGCAGATCGTTTTCATCCACATTAATGCAATGGGCCAGCAGCGGCTTTGTCTCCAGCACGCCTTGATCATGCAGGTAGCGCACAGTTGAAACTCCAGGTGCCTGCCAGGCGATCGCTCGCGCCCTGAGCCCATCAGCGAATGGTCCAGTACCCTGGACCATGAACTCGCGCTCGGCTTCAGACTCGGCCGCATGCATCATCAGCGGCAGTGCTTCATCGATTGCGAGCCGCGCAATCATTTGCAGTTGCGGCGCGCTGACGGTGTAAGGCGCGTGCGGCGAAACGCCCGCGCGCACCAGGTCGGTTTCCATGACGCGCATCGCATCGAGCTGCGCGCGAAGTTTAGCGACATTCTCGGTTGCCAGTTTGGGATCCGGACCAAACGACTCCTGGTAGACGATTCCGCGCAGGCCCAGTTCTTTCAGCGCCCGCATCGACTGCGTGGCGAACGAGCTGGAGTCGCCGAGGGTGGTTATGCCCGCCCGCGCCGCTTCCAGCGCGCCACAGGCGGCAGAGATGAACAGATCTTCTTCGCTCATGTTGAGTCGCGCGACAGTCAGCTTTCTGAGCCAGGCAAAGAAGTCATGTTCCACTGGCTCGAGAAAACCGCGCATCACACTTAGCTCAAGATGTGAATGAGTATTGACGAATCCGGGCAGAATTGCGGCGTCACCAAAATCTTCATGCGGTAGGGCGGGGAACGCGGCCAGAATATCAGTGCGATTGCCGACGGCTGCAATCTTCGAGCCGGTGATGACGACAGCTCCTGCTTCAATTACCGGCTGGCTGATCGGAAGCACCCATCGCGCTGAATATATTTTCGACATTTGCGGCGGAGCGATTGGCTAGTTTGGGTGCAGCTGGCGCGCAACCGTCTCGGTTAGCTGGGCTGCCAACGGCACGCTTGCACTCCAGTCAAGTGCTACCAGACCTATTTCGACAGAAGTTGATTTGGCGCGCACGACCGAAGTACTTTTCGCGGATTTGACTCGTCGATAACGTTCCAGGATTGAGGTTACGTAGGCTCGGGTGGAAGGAATATCGATGCGCGCGATGAACTCTTGTTCGTTGAGCGGGGGCGTGCCGGATTCCACTCGATTCCAATCGGCGGCGCGGCTGGGACCCGCGTTGTAGGCGGCGAGCATGCGGGCCTCACGTCCCGGCGTGTCTTTATATTCCTCGCCGGCTTTCTGCAGATACCAACAGGCAATCTGAATATTTCGGTCCGGGTCTCGTAACACGCTGTCGACCTCAGTTTGAGTTCGCTGTTGCATGCTGGCGCTGGCGGCCTCAGACGCCCAATCACGCGCCACGCCCGGTGTGACCTGCATCAGACCAATCTCGCCGTTTCGTCCCTTTTTCCAGGGGCTGAAGTAACTCTCTTCATAAGCGATGCTCCAAACCAGATCGGGATCGACATGATAGCGGGCCGCCTCACGGGCAATTACCGGATCGTAACGATGAATCCAGTATTGGTCGAGAAAATAGATTCCGCAGACGACAACTATCAGAGCGATGAGGATGACTGCCACGCGTTTCATTGGTTACGTAGATTAACGCGCCGAGTCAATCAAAGGGAAGGTGAGAATTAAATTTCTGCTGCTGCTGTCAGTTGGTGCGTGAGAAGTGCGACCAGAAATGGTCGGCGCCATTGCTGCGGTCGACGCCTTCATAGCGCAAGCGCAGGGTGTGATCGGTAAGCACGTGCCCCTGAAGCCAGACTTCGGCGGACAGGGTCGCGCCTACGTGGAGCGGACCGCCTGCCAGGGCGCGCGAATTCACCAGCACCTCCAGTTTCAACGCGCCTAAATCTACATACACCCAGTAAAGCTCGCTGCCTGAAAGTGGATTACGCAAAGGCTTGAAAGCGATCACACGTCCGCGGAGAATCCAGTCATTCTCATGAGCAGCGCGTGACGGTACTGCTCGCTCGAGTGGCAGCCAGCGGGCAGTCATCTCGCGGGCGCAAACTCGCGCCCGATATGCGAGGCCGCAAAGTCCGACATGAAGTGCCGGCAGTCGGAAACCGCTGGCGCCCACCTCGGTCAGGTTCTGTAGTTCGAAAAGAACTTCAATGTCACTGCCGTCGCAATAGCCGTGGATGACGGCTTCGCCTTCTTCGTCGTATTCAGTCAAGGCCCAGGGGCCGATGCGCTGGGTATAGCGCGCGCGAAAACCCGGGCGGCAATTAGCATAAAAGACGTCGCCGGTTTCGGATTCGTAAAGCACGGTCCAGACCTCGAGGCCTTCGCCAAGCTTCCAGCAGCGGCCATGGAGTACCGCGCCCCGGCGCAGTATCTGCGTCGGCTCCCCCTGGTTTTCGGCGCGCTCCGCGAGAAAGTTTATGGCCTTCTCGCTAGGCACTTCCAGCCCGATGGTTTCGAAGGTTGCGTCCATTCTAAGAGCTAAGAGCTAAGAGCTAAGAGCTAAGAACTAAGAACTAAGAACTAAGAGTTGACCCGTTTTCGTTCTCTGGCCTCACGGGCCTCTCCTTCTTCGATATCACGTCGCGGCGCACGCTTGGCAAAGCCGCGAATGTTTCGCTTTGGTCCGTACTCCGGTTGCGCACCGGCGCGGACCATTTCAGCGAAGAGATCTACGTCATAGTCAGCCTCGCGTGACATAGCCTCGCGAATCTGATGCAACACAGTCAAGAATTTTGGCCGACGATACATTTGGTAAATTCTAAGATCTAAGATCTGGGATCTGAGATCTGAGATCTGAGATCTGAAATCTGAGATCTAAGATCGGAAAACCTAAGGGATCTTCCTGACTTCAACTTCGGTCGCTTCCGAAACCAGAAACTCCGGCGTGACAATCATCGGCACAAAAAATCCGGCGGCCGTGTTGAACAAACGAATGCGCGCTTGCCGGCGAACGTTTGCCAGATGTCCGAAGTTCCATGTAACTAGATAATCGATTTTATGAAACGAAGCAACTGCGACATGCAGCGCATCGGCGATGTACTTGCGATGAAAGATGCCGCGTGACACATAACCTTCCGCCAGGATGGCAGCCTCTTCAGTCAGTTCTACCTGCTCGAGTCCCTTTACCAGTTTCAAATACGCTGAGCGATGCGGCTCAGTGAGACGTTGCAGTTCGCTTATGACGAGCGGCGAAATAACCGCGCGGTATTCCGACAGTTCGTGCTCCCACCAGCGAATCGTCAGATCGCGCCGAAACGGCTCGCCATTGTCCAGGTACGCGCCGATGACTGATGTTTCCAGATACGTACTCGGCTTCATAAACGCTATTCACGATCCTGAATCTCAGGTGTGGGACCGGTTTTTGAATTCGTGCCCGACTCCAGCGATTCAAAACGGACCACACTTCTGGGAAAATCGAAAATCACGCGATAGTGTCGCAGGAAGTTACCGCCCAGAATTCCGCTCTGCTGAAAGCCGGCGGTCTCGTTGACCGGTTCGAGATCCAGCACCGCCGCGTCGATCCATTCGCGACTGTACGCCCCAATGCCCACCCGCGGCAGCGTCGCAATTCGCACGTTATCCTCAACTCCGGCGGCGCCATAGACTTTCATTTTCCCCTGCCTGATAAATGGCTGGGCCTCTTCAATTGCCGCGGCCTTTGCCGAAAGCACCGTCACGGTAGCGCCGGTGTCGATGATGAAATTGAGCGGCTTGCTGATTCCGGCGATGTTTACTTCTCCGCTCAAAAATCCGCTGGCGGTCGTGCGCACCGGAATGTTGATACCTGGCCGCTGCGTTTCGAAATCGGCCGTGGGCGCGCGCGTCGCCGTCGTGTCCGCGTCATTCACTCGCGGTCGCGTAAGTGTTAATCGATCAGTCCCGTAATCAACCGCGGCGACCAGCCGGCTGATTGCCGCGATGCCGAGATAGCCGTCGACCGCGTTCTGCTCATCGAAAAAATGACGAATGTACACGGGCACATTCGTGACTCGGATCTCGCCGATCTCGAGCGAGTTCAGGTAACCGTAAACGATCTCAAAACGGCCGCCGCCGCCAACGGCGCGGGCCATTCCACCGCGGGCGACCGGCTTTACGCCAATCTTCCTGGCTGTCTCTTCTGACAACACCGACATCCCGGAGCCCGTATCGAGCACAAAGCGAAGATACTGTTTCGAGCCGTTAATACGGATCTTGACTACCGGCCGGTAGTCCGGACTTTCAAACTGGAGCAGGGTGTGGTCGGCGCCCTCGAGGTTATAAAGACTGCCCTGCTGTCCGAGGTAACGGAGAAAATCAATCAACCCGCGAATTCGCGCGCGCCGCTCAGCGTCAGTGCGCGGCGCGATCACGAGAAAACGTTCGTAGGCATCCGCGGCCTCTTTGTATCGTTCGGATCGGGCTGCGGCCTGGCCCAAATTGAAAACATAATCCGGCTCGTCCGGGTCGATCGCGGCCGCGCGCCGCAAACCGATAATGCACGGATAGGTTCGATTCTCGTAGTAATCGACCATCGCCAGACCGGCAATGGCAATCGCTTCATTCTCGTTCAAACTCAACGCCGTGCGAAACTCTTCGACCGACAGACGAAAGTCGCCCGAGGCCAGCACGGCCGCTCCCAACAAGGCATGCCCGCGCGCGGACAACGGATCGATGGCAATTACGCGCGCGGCATGGTCGTACGCGTCCTGCAGGCGTCGCTGTTTCAATAGCGCGCGACTGAGGCCGAGGCGCGCCTCGATGTCCTGATCATCTTTAGCCAGGATGTCGCGGTAGATTTGTTCCGCGCGTTCGAAGTCGCCCGACTTTAGCGCCTTGTCCGCGCGGCTGAGACTCTTGGCGTTTTTGTCGCTGGCCCCAAAAGCACAGGTGGCTAAAATCGCAATCAACAAGCAACTTCGCAACCTCAGCAGCGGATTTACGGGACGGCGCTTGGCGGAATAGTTCATAATAGTTTCTACTTCAAAATCTCGCCGGTTTTCATCGACCACATCAGCAGATCAAGTTCGTCGAAGTTTATCCCGGTTTCCTCTGCGAATTGCCGCATCCTGTTCTCGGTTTCCAGATACCGGCCGCGAGATGTAGGCGGCTTTGGCGAATCGGTCACGCCCAGTTCGTTCAGACAGCGGACGATGTGTTTGTCCAGAATGCCATATCCTTTGAATCCGATATTCCGTAAGAAATGGCTGGCCTCTTTGTATCCGAGGCCTTTCACCCGGCGGTCCTGCGCCAGCCAATCGCGCCGCTCAATAGGATCGCGAAAACTCAGCA
This sequence comes from Acidobacteriota bacterium, assembly GCA_046728235.1. Classification (GTDB taxonomy): domain Bacteria; phylum Acidobacteriota; class Blastocatellia; order Pyrinomonadales; family Pyrinomonadaceae; genus UBA11740. The sequence goes on along the minus strand of JBKPEE010000069.1, from coordinate 35,437 downwards.
AGCGATCGCGTAAGCGCATCGAGAATGATTCGCGCAAGTAATCTCGCGTGACCACCACGTAGCCTGGCCGGGCATTTGGGAACCGGTGCGCACCGGCGGCAATTAAGGCGCTACTCATCTCGTGATGAGCCCCCGACTGCAACAAAGACCTCAACGCTTCGACCGATCGTAACCCCATCTTTGCCGACGCGCCCGCCGTGAAAATACAGAAGACCATCTCTTCCCACAGCCGATCATCCGAAGCCGTCTCCCAAACGTTTCGAAATTCACGCAACCGCGATCGAATTTCTTTTCGCCGCTCGGCGTAGGTCGCGAGCAACTTATCGATCGTTACGGTGTCACGTTTCGCGCTCACAAATTTTCAATGAAGGAATTCTAGAAGTGTGTTCGTAAGCCTGTCAACGAGTTTGGGGGAGACAGTGAGCACGCAATCCAGCGTGACCAGCGCGGGTCACGGCCGGACGCGAGCATGTACATCTCGGCACAAGCTGCCCGCATCATACGTGACGCGGGCTGTGCGCAAATCGGCCGCCGCACCGTGTGTTATGATGCAAAAGGGCTCCGGCCTGAGACTAAAAAATGATCAAGAGGATGCAAATACTGGGGAACTTATCCCTGGCGATTTTGTTGATCGCGGCTGGTTCTGTCAGTGTTTTCTCACAGGTTGCCCCGCCCGCCGCGCCGCCCGATCAGAAGCCTTCGCAATCGCCGTCTGCCGCCGGCCAGGAAACCCAATCACCGTCTGGCAACCAGCAGGGCGCCACACAAGCCGTGGCGCAACCGGCTTATCTGACACCGATCGCCGGCTATCAGGGCGTGCTGGCAGAAACGATTGACGGGTCCACGGTGGCCGCGCAGGCAGTTGACGAAAAATTCAACCCCGCGTCATCAGTAAAGCTGGCGACGACGCTGGTGGCGCTGCAAACATTGGGACCTGACCACAGGTTTGTCACGGCCGTGTGGGTCGCAGGCTCAATCGATAAAGCAACGGGAACTGTGACTGGCGATCTGGTTGTGACCGGTCGCGATCCGTCTCTGCATTACGAACACGCGGTGATGATCGCGCGCCAGCTTAACGAACTCGGCATCCGCACGGTTACCGGAAACATAATCGTGGCCCCGAATTTCACCATGAACTTCGATTGGTCGGCGAGACATTCCGGCGAAATGTTTCGCGAAACGCTGGACGCTGCCAAACGATCGGCCACGGCGACCCGCGCGTGGTTGGACGAACGCACGCTGATCGGTGACCAGAACAGCTTAAGCAGCGTTCCCAGTGTGGTGGTTAACGGGGAAGTTCAGGTCGGCACCGCGCCGCCGGGCGCGCTGCCCATTCTCACGCATAAATCTACCAGGTTAGTTGATGTTCTAAAGGCGCTGCTTTGCTACTCGAATAACTTCATGGCCGAGAGAATCGGCGAAGGTCTCGGGGGAGCGGAAGCCGTGAGCGCCATGCTCACCAGGCAATTGAATCTCAGTCCGGATGAGTTGTCGTTATCGTCGACCAGTGGCCTGGGGATAAATCGAGTGACCCCACGCGCGATGATGAAGATTCTGCGCGCGCTCCGTGATGAGTTGGCGAAGAGCAAGCTTTCTCTTGCGGACATTCTGCCCGTGGCGGGGGTCGACCCGGGTACGCTCGAAGACCGCTATACTGATCCACAGGAACGAGGCAGCGTCATTGCGAAGACGGGTACCCTGGTGCGAACCGATGGGGGCGCCAGTTCTTTGGTAGGCCAGATGAAAACCAAAAGCGGGCGCGTGGTCCTGTTTGTGATTATGAACCAGCGCGGCAACGTAGTTCGCTTTCGACAGAATCAGGACACGATCGTGGCGGCGATTCAAAACTCACTGGGCGGACCCGCCGCATTTGAATACCAGCCCGTAAAACTCGCTTTACGTCTTGCCCATTCCGACTACGAAGCCGCCAGGGCGCGCGGCGAGGTCGAACCGAAGAATTAAGAATCCAAAAGCCATAAGTCAGACATCAGACGTCAGACGTCATGTTCGTGTGACTTCGTGGATCTAATTTTGGTAACGCAAGAGCGATCCACGAATTTACGCGAACTGACGAACCATCTCGTGCTTTGATTTAACGGTTGACCTCAGCGATTGCCTCGCCAATAATCATTCTGACTACTGACTACTGACTACTGACTACTGACTACTGACTACTGACTACTGTCTTTCATGCCTGACATTCTTCTCGTCGAAGACAAGGAAAGCCTTCGTCGCGTGCTGCGATTGACGCTCGAGCGCGCAGGCTATTCCGTCACCGAAGCCGCTGACGCGGGCGAGGCCATCTCTGAGATCGGACGCGTGCCTCACAAGATCGTGCTGACGGATTTGCGTATGCCGAGCGGGTCCGGCATCGACGTGTTGCGAGCGGCGAAAAACTCGGATAGCGATGTACCCGTGATCGTCATGACCGCCTACGGTTCAATTGACGAAGCCGTCCAGGCAATGAAGGACGGCGCCCATGATTTTCTGCAAAAGCCGGTCGATTCAAATCACCTGCTGTTATTGGTCGAGCGGGCCCTGGAGCAATCGCGCTTGCGGACCGAAAACATTCTGCTGCGCGAGGAGTGGGCCAAGCATTATGGGTTCCCGCGAATAATCGGCGAGTCTGAGGCAATCAAACGCGCAGTAGCAGAAACACAACGGGTTGCGCAGACGGAAGCGACTGTGTTGTTGCTGGGCGAATCCGGGACCGGTAAGGAGTTGTTTGCGCGCGCGGTCCACCATCTTTCGAACCGGCGCAAACAGCCGTTGGTGGCGATCAATTGCGCGGCTATCCCGGAAACCCTGATTGAAAATGAACTATTCGGCCACGAGCGCGGTGCGTTTACCGGGGCCGCAGATCGACGCGCCGGCAAATTTGAGCTGGCGTCTGGCGGCACGGTGTTTCTCGATGAAATTGGCGAATTGCCGCTGGCCGTGCAGGGAAAGCTTTTGCGGGCCATCGAAGAGAAATCGATCGATCGCATCGGCGGACGCGCGCCGGTGCCCGTCGATGTGCGGGTCGTGGCGGCGACGAACAAGGACTTGCGGGCGGCGGTCGATCGAGGCGAGTTTCGTGGCGATCTCTTCTTTCGGCTGGCAGTCTTTCCCATCGATATACCGCCCTTGCGCGAACGCGGCGAGGACGTGGTTTTGCTGGCGCGCCATTTTGCCGCCCAGGTCGGAAAAGAGATGCGCGGCCGCGAGGCGAGTTTGAGCCAGCCGGCAATCGAGGCATTGCGCTCTCGTCGTTGGCCCGGTAACGTGCGCGAACTGGAGAACTCGATCGAGCGAGCGTGCATTCTGGCGGACGCGGCGGAGTTGCAACCTGCCGACCTGGGCCTGGTCGCCGACGGCGCGCGTGATGCAACCGCGCTGGGCTTCGATCTGTCCGGATCGTTGAGCCAGGCGGCCGAGCGCGCGGTAAAGATCGTCGAGCGACAAAAGATCGCCGATGCTTTGGCACAGCATGACGGAAACAAATCGCGCACCGCCGAGGCATTAGAGGTAAGTTACAAGACGCTCCTGACCAAAATTAAAGAGTATAATCTCTAACGAATGAACCAAGAGCGGGACGAAAGTCCCAGGCGTCACCGACAAAATCCGAAAGTTCAAGACCTCACTTCCTCTCAATCTGACGGCGGCAATTCTGAACCGTCCGCCACATCTTCATTCGGCAGACTGAGGCACGATCACAGCACCGCCGAGATCTCAGGTGAAACGATCGACGTGGTCGGCGAAGCTACGGGTGAATTCCCGCGCGTCGAAGCCGCCGCCGACGGCGGCGGCGAAAGCACCGGTCGATCGGCATTCATGGTGGGCGCGGGAATTCTAATCAGCCGCATCATCGGAGTGATCAGGCAGCGGGTCTTTGCTTATTACTTCGGTAACTCGCTGGCGGCGGACGCGTTTACGGCGGCGTTTCGGATCCCGAACTTTTTACAGAACGTCTTCGGCGAGGGCGCATTATCAGCGTCATTCATTCCCGTCTATGCGAATTTGCTTGCGCGCAAAGACGAAAGAGAAGCCAGCCGGGTCGCCAGCGCCGTTCTCACTCTGCTGGCCCTGGTGACATCGATCATTGTTCTGGTGGGAGTAATCACGACACCTTACATCATTTCAGTTGTAGCTCTGGGATTCGAGGGCGAGCGGCGGGATCTCGCCATCCGGCTGGTCCAAATCTTCTTTCCAGGCGCCGGCTTGCTGGTGATGTCGGCGTGGTGTTTGGGAGTGCTGAACAGCCACCGGAAATTCTTTCTCTCGTACACGGCGCCGGTGGTGTGGAACCTCGCCATCATAGCCTCGATGATCTTCTTCGGCGGTCGCAACGGTCGATATGCACAAACCTCCCTGGCTGCGTTTCAGGCCCACCTGGCCGTCATCACCGCCTGGGGGTCGGTCATCGGCAGCGGCTTGCAATTCGCCGTGCAACTGCCGACGGTTCTGTGGTTGGCGAGGGGCCTGCGACCGGTGCTCGACGTTGCCAGTGCGAATGTGCGAACTGTGATTCGCAACTTCTTTCCAGTATTCATGAGCCGCGGCGTGGTGCAAATCAGCGCTTTCGTTGATGCGGCACTTGCCAGTTTGGTCCCTTACATCGGCGCGGTTGCCGCATTGAATTATGCGCAGAGTCTTTACACGTTGCCCGTGAGTTTGTTCGGGATGTCGGTATCGGCTGCCGAGCTACCGGCGATGTCGAGCGCACTGGGATCGACCGATGAAATCGCGCATCAGTTGCGAGATCGACTGGACGCCGGGCTCAAGCGCATCGCCGTCTTTATCGTGCCGTCTTCAATGGCAATGCTGGCGTTGGGCGATGTAATCACTGCCTGTCTTTATCAGACCGGCCAATTCAAACACGATGATGCGAGATATGTTTGGGGGATCCTCGCAGGGTCAACTGTTGGGCTGCTCGCTTCGACGCTGGGGCGTCTTTATGCATCGACTTATTATGCTTTGCACGATACGCGCTCACCTCTGCGCTATGCGATTGTGCGCGTGAGTCTGACGACCGGGCTCGGATATTTATTTGCGATTCCTGTTCCGCCGTTGATTGGAATCGATCCGAAGTGGGGAGTAGCCGGATTGACTGTTTCCGCGGGGATCGCGGGATGGGTCGAGTTCATGTTACTGCGCCGCACGCTTAACCGGCGGATCGGGCGGACCGGACTGGCGCTCTCGTTTGTCGTAAAGCTTTGGTCCGGCGCCCTGGCGGGCGCAGCAGTCGCATGGGCAATCAAAATTGCTATCGGCGCCCGACATCCCGTGATCGTGGCTGCTCTGGTGCTGATTCCTTATGGACTGGTCTATTTCGGCGTCGTGGGGCTGTTGAAGGTACCTGAAGCGAACCTCGTCATTGGCCGGGCGCTGAGGATGATTGGCATCAGGAAACGAGGTTAGATGATGGCTTGGAGTACCGCCCTTTAAGCGGCGGGTCATCTTCATGCGCTTGCAGCCTGAAGGCGGTACTCCAAACTATGTCAATCATTTGTGCCCTCACGCTCCCTGATGTGATAGCGATCCAGCTTTAGATAAAGTCCGCGCCGCGTTAGCCCGAGTTCGCGCGCCACGCGTGAGATATTTCCTTTATGCCGTCGCATGGCCTCGCCGATCATGCGACGCTCAACCTCTTCCAGGGCTTCAGCCAGACTGACATTCTCGAGCGGCACAACTTCCGATCTTCCGGCAGTCGCTGTATTAAGGGCGCTCACGCCCGCCGGCACTGTCGGCACTCCCATCTGTCGGAGTTCAGGTGATAATTGTTCCGGCGTGATCACGGTGCCGTTCTCAGCCCGTGCGACAATCCGTTGCACTTCGTTGCAGAGCTGGCGCACATTGCCGGGCCACTCGGCGACCATCAGCAGATCGACAGCCGGCGGAGTGATTTGAATGTCATGGCGACCAAACTTGGACGAGTAATGGTTGATGTAGTAATTGACGATTGCCGGAATCTCGGATCGTCGCTCTCTCAGCGGCGGGACGCGCAAGCGAATCACATTAAGGCGGTAGTAGAGATCTTCACGAAAGCGCCCCTGGGCGACCAGCTCTTCCAAATCTGTGTTCGTCGCCGCGATGATGCGCACGTCGATTTGCGTTGGTTTCTGTTCGCCGAGTGGCTGAATCTCTCCCTCTTGCAGAAAACGCAGCAGTTTTGGCTGCACATCGAGCGGCAAGTCGCCGACTTCATCGATGAAGAGCGTGCCGCCGGCGGCGGAGCGAATCACGCCAGGCGAATCCGTAATGGCACCCGTGAAGGCGCCACGGCGATGTCCGAACAGGTAGCTTTCAGAAAGTTCCTTGGGAACCGCGGTGCAATTGAATGGTACGAAAAGCTTGTCGCGGCGCGCCGACAACGCGTGAATTGCGCGAGCGACCAATTCCTTACCAGTGCCGGATTCGCCAGTCACGAGCACGGTGACATCAGATGATCGAATCTTGTTGACCTCTTCGACCAGGCGGGTCATTGCCGGACTTGAGTGGATAAAGCCGGAAAGCAGGCCGGCGCCGGCGCTGGTGTCATGGTGCTCAGGACCTTCGTCTGTCGCCGTGCGGGCTCGCAGCGCACAAACGTCCATGCCGAGTTCAGCCACGCGCAGCAGCGGCTCAAGCGGCAGTCCGCCCGAAAGTTCGGCTGAGTCTGCCGGCGAGATAATTAACGTGACGGGCAACGAGTTTGTCGACCTGAGCGGTAAGAGCTTCACATCCCACTTCTGCGCAAAGCTTTCACGGGCACGATCGCTATCCAGCGAAGTAAATTCATCAAGCATCGCCGTTGCCTGACTGTCTTCGTATCCGTGGGCAACTACGATTCTTTGTTTCTGTTCTTCGTCAGGCTCGATGATCATGACGCGGGTGGCGGCGGTCTCCTGCCGGATCACTGCGGCGAGCTCTCGCAACAGCAGCGCTCGCGAAGCTACCGCCTCAGCCAATCGCAGCGTGATCAGTTGCACGGCAGCCTCACGCTGGCGTTCTTGTTGTCGCGGTGTACGGCCGAACTCGTCGCTGGCTGCTACGGCCTGTTCGAGGTCACGGCGGGCGCCGAGCTCCCGAAAGATGTTGACGGCTCGCGAGAGATGTTCACCCGCGAGCTCTGATTGCGCGAGCATGTAAGCGCGACCTAAGTCCAGATGTGCTCGAGCGGTGCGGTAACGATCACCAAGCAGGTCGAAAATTGAAACACAGCGACCAAAGTGCTGGATCGCCGCGGTGTTGTCTGAGTTCGCGATCGCCACTGATCCCAGCAGCCGGTCTGTCTCGCCCCGTATGGCAATGTCCGACGAGGCGTCGGACGTATCGTTCGACACGTCGGCAAGAAGTCCTGAGCAGGCGTCCGTGTCGCCGATTGCCAGATTGCTTTCGGCAAGCAGGAGTTTGGATTCGAGGATGGCCTGACGGTCTCCGATACGTTCCGCAACTGCCAGAGCCCGACTGCCGGCCCCGAATGCCTCAACCTTAGCGGCCATGGTGAGGTAGCACCGCGCGAGAGTGCGAAGGGTCTGGCTCTCGTACCACTTATTGCCGTTTTCTGCTGCCATCGTCACCGCGCGCTCGAGATAATCCCGCGCTTCCGACAGATCGCCGCGCAGCAAATGCAATTCGCCCAGCGAGTCGAGGGCCATGGGGATCGAACTCTCGTTTTCATCGACCTCGGTAAGTAAATTGAGTGACCGTTCGAATGATTGCTGGGCCCGATCCCATTGACCGATCAGGACAAGATTCACGCCCAGGTTGTTGTGACCCTTGGCCGCGAGAATTTTGTGGTCGGTCCGCTCGTAATAGCCAATCGCTTTTTCAAGATGCTTGATTCCGTCAAGAGGCCGTTCAAGCCCGCGGCAGACGCCGGCCATGTTCGCGTAAATTTTGCCGAGCATGAAAGTCGCCGGATGGTCCCCGATTAGCTGCAGCGCCTGTTGATAATTGGCCAGCGCGGAATCGTGCCGGCCTTCATGTTGATCCGCCAGCGCGATGCCGAAATACGATTCGGCCAGACCGCGCCAATCGCCGCTCTGCCGGTAGCTTTCCCTCGCGCGCTCAGAGTAGTCGCGCGCAATCGGATATTCGTTGATGGTCCGGTAAACCTTGGCCAGCGCCGCATAGATCACCCCGCTGTGAAGTGACGTTTCATCAGGTTGTTCCTTAAGGGCGGTGTTGAGAATGGCAATCGCTTTCGGATGTTCGCCGGTGTAGTTATAAGCCAGCGCAATTTGGGCGCGCACTCTTAGAACAAGGTCCCACGTCAGTCTGGCCCGCGCGTCCGGCGCTTCATACATCGAGATCGCGGCCAGAGATTCTTTATACCGGCCGTGCATTTCCAGCGCGGTTGAAAGCAACAGGCGCGCTTTCGCCAGTGCGTCCCTGTCGTCCCGAGTTGAAGAGATTAGAGATTGGAGCTCTGAGATGGCGGCGAGTGAGTTGCCGGTATCGAGCAGTTGCTCGATGACCCCAAGCTCTTTGGTAAATGCGTGAGACTGTTGAGAACCCCCTCGCAGTCGTGCGCGTGCACGGGAGAGATCGACGACCGTATCGTCAGGGCTTTCGAATTCCTTGCTCAACAGATGCGCCTGAGAAACGAAATCCTGCTTCTAATCCAAAGAGACTGAGAATAACGTCAGAGAACTCAGCTCTCCGACGCCGAGGATTCCCGGCAGCGCAAAAATAACACACGAAGGCTGAAGCCGTCGATGACGGCAACTGCCTTCGTGTGAGAAGGGTCGAGACTATCTAGAGAAAGAGGCTTTGAGAGTTCGCGGTGCCTGCGGGGTGATGTTCACTCCCGACCCATAGCCGAGGTGGCGTCGCCGGCCATAGCGCTGTCGGCGACCATAATACCGTCCGCCGTCATGATGCCCGTCCCGCGGATGAGGCCATCGCTGACCACCACGCCATCGCTAATCACAACTCCATCGCCGACAATCACGCCATCGCCGACGAGCACGCCGTCACCTGCGAGGACGCCGGACGAGATCAGCACGCTGCCTTCGCTCATGGTGCCGCCGTTGCTGATGATGATGTTGTCACTGACCACAACGCCTGTGGAAAGGAGCCTGGCATCGCTAACGACTACACCATCGCTGACGACGACGCCATCGCTGATGAGAACGCCCAGATCGTATATACCCTGGTAGTTGGTAATTAGCGCGGAGCCGCTGGCCCAGTCATATTTGAACAGTATGCCCTGGGACCATTTGAAAGTCTGACCAGCAATCGTTGTTTGCGGGTCCGGCGGAGGGCCAATCAGCAAGGGCGAGCCCACCGGAGTCCAGGAGGTCAAGTTGGTGCGGACCAGTTTGGCCAGCTGCACGGCGCCTGCGACATTGAGGTCGCCCGCACCTTGCTCGAGCATGTTGAAGCCGGCAAGTGGCTGCGCCGTGTACATGAGAATCATCTTGATCATGTTCGGCGTCAGCTTCGGGTTCGCTTCAAGTAACACCGCGACCGCGCCGGCGACGATTGGCGCGGAGACCGAAGTCCCGCTGAGTTGCATTGTCCCTCTGCCACTGTTCGCAGCGCCGCCGCAGTCATAAACGCATAGATCCGAATTCGTGGTGACGATCGTGTTATCTGGCGAAGCCGCCCCAATAATCTTGTTCCCCGGCGCAACCAAATCAGGCTTGATAAGATTGTCGTAATGCTTGACTCCGGAAGCGTCTGTCCAGTAACTGCGAGTCGGTCCCCGTGAGCTGTAAGTCGTTACCGTGTCATCTGCTCGACCATCAGTGCCGTAGGTGTTTGCGGCGCCCACCGTAATTGCCGACGGTTCGTTTCCGGGGGAATGAATTCGGCCGTAGATTTTTGGATGGGTCGCGTCCTTGCCGTCGTTTCCGGCAGCCGTCACGACGACGATGCCCGCGTTGACCAGGCGTCGCACCGCGCGACAGACGGGATCGTTCGTGTAGGAATCGATCGCCGGCAGGCCGAGGCTCATGTTCACGACGCGAATGTTGTACTCGTTTCGATAGAGCATGACAGCATCAAGCGCGTTGAGTAACGCTGACATGCTCCCGGTGCCCTTTGCATCCAGCACGCGGAAATTCAGCAGTTTCGCTCCGGGAGCTATACCGCCATAAGAACCGTGCTTGGCTGCGATCATCGATGCGACGAAAGTGCCGTGCCCGTAGATGTCATCGGTAGTGCCTTCGCCGGTGAAGTCACGGCTGAAAACCAGCGCACCAAAAAGAGTTTTTGCTTTTGTGGAGATACCTGAGTCGAGAACGGCGACACCAATCCCACTTCCATCAAGCAGGGCGTTGCCCGGTTCGGCAAGCATGGTGTTATCGCCGGTCGTTTCTTCCACGTGACCCAGCCCTTCAATACGACGGTCTGGTGTCAAGTAGTTAGCGGCGCCGCTGTCGGCCAGCTTTTGAATTGCCCTGGTCGGCATGTCGACCGCCAGGGCGCCCAGGCGTGGAAGTTGGGAGTCGATCGTAATTCCGTACTCAGCCAATTTATGGCGTAGCGTGGGGTTATTCGCGTCATTTACCTGCAGTATGGCTTTAACGCGCGAGGGTGCATTTGCGCGGGACAGCATTTCGCGCAAGTCGGGCGAGACTTTGTCGCCCACGAACTCTTCACCGAGGGCCTGGTTCTCGCCCGCGGCGGCATCGGTCTTATCGCCTGGCGTGACAGCAGCTTCGGCTTCGACCTTTGAAAACAGCGAAGCAAGGTCGACGTTGTTTGCCACGTTCTTTTCGAAAGCGGCTTCAGTTGAAGCACCGAAACATTGGAGCTGACTGTTCTGGAGGGCATCGCGCAAGAGAGACGAGGCAGCGCCATCGAAGGCGCTCGATGGCCCAATCAAAGATTGCAGAGGATCAACGATTACGATTGATCTTGAGTTAGTCTGGCCCAGCTCACTGAGGATTGCAGAGATCGTGGTCAAGAGCTCTGCCGGAGTCTTCGCATCATGAAAAATTGCATCGAGTTTCAGTTTGTATAAGCGGCTGTTCTTTAATTCTTCCGGTACGTCGGCAGTGGCAATCCGTGTGGCCACGCCAATCATCACCATGTCACGAACGGTTTGTGACTCGCTGATGACGACCGGATTGTTCTTTTGATGACTGGCAAGAATATGGATAGCGCGTTCAGTATCTTTGCTATTTACCTCGAGGGAGGCGAATTTGCCGTGCTCGGCGGCGGTAGTTAAATCGGTGACATACTTTGCCAGTATGGGATTGACCGTGTGAACCTGGCGCTGACCAATCTGGGCCCTCGCCGCTTTGGACAGGACAATTCCGGTGAATAAGGATAGGGAGAGGGCGAGGGCTGTCGCCCAGCGCCAACGTATCTTTCGGGGGATTCTTTTTCCTCTTCTCAATGTGCGAGTCCGAGTCAGGAGCGAGTCAGTTGGGGCGAATAGAGATACACCCGCGGCCCAATTAACAAGCGGCATGCCACCCGCGAGACCGCGTTTTTGGGCGCGTTTTGGCGAAATCTGGCCGGAAGCAAACAATGGGAAAGGTCAATTTGAAGGGTCGGTCAATCAGAATGACGGCAGCTTAGAGTCGGGTAAGGAGCTACTCATTTCAGCTAAAAAATATTTTTTAAAGAAATTCTGGAGATTCTGAGCCATTAACGGTTTAGACAAGTATCCCGAAAAGACGGATCGGTTTGGAGCAGCGGCGGCGGCGGGGAAACTCCCGGGCCGCGCTTTTATTTACTTACTGAAACATCGTCGCCCGAGTCAGCCAATTGACCCTCCGATAACCTTCTCCTTATCATCGCCGTGTGCAGGCAGTCATCTCCTCAGCGCAAATGCGCGACATCGATCGTGTGACGACTGAGCGACACGGCGTTCCGTCGTTGACGCTCATGGAAAATGCAGCGAGCGCGACCGTCCGCGAGATCACAAAATTCTTCAAAGGTGATATCGCCGGCAAGACAGTCCTAATCTTCTGCGGCAAGGGTAACAACGGCGGCGACGGCGCGGCGGTTGCGCGCCTGTTGGCGACGGCCGCCGCTCGCGTTGACGTTGTGCTGATCGGAAAGGTTGACGAGACGAAAGGTGATGCCCGCGAGAATTTTAGTCGACTGCGCGGCTGGAAAGATGAGCGGGCCCTACAGGAAAGCAAAACACCGGCGCCTCTGACGGGAACCGTCAATCTGTTCGAATGCGAATCCGATAAGGGCTGGGAGCAGCTGCTGGCAAGCCTACTTGCGACAAATCACGATATCGTAATTGATGCCCTATTCGGAACGGGGCTGACACGGCCCGTGGAAGGACTTCATCGTGAAGTAATCCGGCACCTTAAGGATCTTCGTAAACGTCGGGACCTCGATCCAAATCAGTTTTCACCGATCGTTTCAATCGACCTCCCATCGGGGGTTAACGCGGATTGCGAGCAGCTTATCGGCGACGCAGTCCAGGCTGATATCACAATCACCATGACAGCGCCGAAACGCGCGAGCGTTCTGCCGCCTGCATCAGATTACGGCGGCCAACTGGCGGTCGCGGACATAGGTTCGCCTCACGAATTGATTGATGAGACCCGGTCACAACTGTTCGTTACAGAAGCCGTTGACGCCCGCCGCTGGTTGATCCAAACGCGATACACGCCGTCGTCATATAAGAACACCCACGGGCACGCATTGGTCATCGCCGGCTCGCGCGGATTCACCGGGGCAGCGGCGCTTTGCGGCAACGCAGCGATGAAAGCGGGCGCGGGTTTGGTGACAGTCGCGACGCCTGTCTCAGCTCAACCGATTGTTGCCGCCCAGGTGATCGCGGAAGTCATGACGACTGCGTTGCCGGAAACCGATCGCGGCGCTGTCAGTGACGAGGCCCTCGCTTACATCTTGCAGTTCAGCCACAAGGTGCAGGTGATAGCGATTGGGCCAGGATTGTCAGCGGAAGACGACCGGACTCGAAACTTTGTCCGCGGATTGGTCCAGCAGAGAAGCACGCCGATGGTAATTGACGCCGACGGTCTGAACTGCCTGGCGCCGTGGCCGGCTTCGTTGCGAGGCTCTCGCGACAACCCGCTGATTCTTACTCCCCATCCCGGTGAGATGCTGCGTCTGCTAGGCACAGAAGACAACTCGAGCCTGGAAGACCGCGTCAGGTGTGCGAGAGATTTTGCCGCAGCGCATGAAGTGATTCTGGTATTGAAAGGAGCGCGCACCCTGGTGGCCGCCCCGGACGGGCGCGTGACGATTAATCCGACGGGCAATGCCGGTCTGGGAACTGGCGGCTCAGGCGATACTCTCACGGGAGTCATCGCCGGTTTTCTGGCACAGGCGCGCGGGACCCTAAAAGACCAGATGGATGCCTTTGAAACTGTAGTGGCTGCGGTCTATGTCAGCGGATTCGCCGGAGACCTGGCCGCGAAAGAACTCGGAATGCGCGCGATGATCGCTTCGGACATTCGTGAACATCTCAGTAAGGCCTTTCGTCTGTTGGATCCGTTTGGTGAAGGGCCTGGGCTGACGACTTAGATCCACTTAGATCCAAATGACTGATTTAAGGCGCATCGTTTGGCTATTGACGTTCCTGCTGGCTTTTCCTTTTTCGCTCGAAGCCTCCCAGAATGGCGATTGGATCAAATTTGAACCCGAAGGCGGTGGCTTTACTGTACTTATGCCATCACCGCCAAGACCAATCGAGGTCAAACCAAAAGAGGATTTCATTTCGCATCTGTTCACCGCGACAAGAGGGAATGCCGTCTATATCGCCGGCTATGTCGATTACGCACCGAGCGTTCGCCTCGACGCCTCGACAGAGCTAATCATCAATCGGGACCAGTTTCTGCGGGGACTCAACGCCGCGCTTACGTCAAGCAAACCTATTGAACTCGCTGGACGTTCAGGCCTTGAGTTCACCGGTGAGAGCGATCAGTATTACTTCAAAAGCCGCTTCTATGTGTTTGGGAATCGTATTCATCAAATTGCGGTTGAGCGCCCAAAGGGCTCGGAGGATTCAGCGAGCACCGATCGCTTTTTTGCGTCATTCGCTTTCACAAATCTGCATACCAGACCCTAAGTGAAGGAATAGCGATGCGATCTTCTGATGCCAACGTCAGTTCTCACAGCCAGAGGGAGACCTTTGCGCTCGGGGAGAGCCTGGGAAGGGAACTCCAGGGCGGGGAGATCATTTTGTTGGATGGGCCTTTGGGCGCGGGCAAGACCATGCTGGTGAAGGGAATTGCTGCCGCCCTGGGGATCGATCAGGAAGAAGTGACCAGTCCCTCATTTACCCTGGTCAATCCGCATCAGGGCCGGTTGTTGGTCTATCACATTGATCTTTACCGGCTTGATCAAGGAGCAAGTGCGGCGCACGCGGTCGATCTCGATGAGGTGCTCACGGACGAACAAGCGGTTGTGATCATCGAATGGGCTGAGCGCCTGGGTCACTACCCTCTGCCGGACAGTGTCTGGCGGATCTCGATCTCAGGCGACGGGGACGAGCCGCGCCGTATAACGATCTCAAAGCATCAATCTCTTATGCTAGAATCGACCTAAAGAGGAGAACGCCACATGCAATATCCCGAGATCATGATCCGTCCCATGCGCGAAGATTTGACCCGCATCGGATTTGAAGAGTTGAAAACTGCAGCAGCAGTCGACGACGCAGTTAAGAATACGCGCGGAACCCTGATGATTGTCGTCAATTCGATTTGCGGTTGCGCTGCCGGGAAAGCGCGCCCGGGTGTGGCGCTGGCCCTGCAAGACGAGCTGCGGCCCGACCGAATGGCAACTGTTTTTGCCGGAGCTGACATCGAGGCGACGGAAAGAGCGCGCGACTATTTCACCGGTTATCGTCCGTCTTCGCCTTCTATCGGCATATTGAGAGACGGCCAACTGGTGTACATGATGGAGCGCCATCAGATCGAAGGCCGCGGGCCCGAAGAAATTGCGGCTGAGTTGAAGCGTGCGTTTGCAGAGGTGTGTACGCCACAGCCCGCTTGATTTGAAAAAGTGGCATGCCCGCTGGTGACGCGTGACACAGAATTACGACAGCTCCCGAGCCTGCACCGTAGCAATCTCACGCGCAATATCGATCCGGTTTCGGTGGAAGCCTACACCTGGTGTCTTAAGATTCCAGGCGTCGATCCGCCGATTAAGTTCCAGGAGCTGGTCACGAAAAGCCGCGACGGCTTTTTCCCACCGCTCATCAGCTGCCTGCTCGTTCCGGGTCCCGCGGGCATTTAGCTTGACCTTCCAGTTGCGCGTAAGGACAATTCGTGCTGCCTCCAACTCGGCGTCGATATCTTTCCGCTCTTCTATCCACGAGGGCGCAAAACCGGCGTTACGCAGTAGTCGGTGTGCCGTGCGCCAGTCCGGATCCTCAAATGGATTTTCACTGAGATCGATTGGTTGACCCATGCCGGCAAGGTTGTCGAATTCCCCGGCTTCCATTGCCTCGCGAATCTTTTTATCGACCAGCGATTCCCAACTGCTCATCGCTCCAAATTATGCGTGATCCACGAAAAAGTTTGGAGTGCGCCGACTAGTCGGCGCTTTTAGTAATCGAATCGAAAGCGCTGACAAGTCAGCGCACTCCAAATCGCGGCTGCTAAAATATTATCCTAGAATTGCTATGCTATGATCCAGTCGATGTCCGAACGCGCACCTCTCTCGCTCGAGACTCGAATTCTCAGTCTACCTGAACATGGTTTTCCACGCTTCGGGATGCAAGCAGCGCGCAAACTTGCCGGCGCCCTCGCGCAAGTCTTCCGGAGCACGGATGCAGGCAGCGTGACGATTGAAGATCTGCTGACTTATCTTCCCACGCGTTATGAAGATCGGTCGAGCATGGTCGAGATCAAGCATTTGTACCATGGTCTCGAAGCTTCGCTTGATTTGACTGTCCGCATCTCTGGTGGTTATCCGGTGCGGAATCGCCGTTCGTTTCGGCAACAACTTTATAAGTTTGAGATCAGCGCGAGCGATCAGCAAGGGACCGGACGTCCGGTCGTCGTCTGGTGGTTTATTTCGGGCGCCCGCGCGAAACAGATCATTGACTATTACGCGAAACGATTAGCTCCCGGAGCGCGATTTGTTGCCTTCGGTACCTGGGAATGGGACAGTCAGCGCGGCACATATTCGCTCAAACTTCACAAGCCGGACGAGTTGGAAATAGTGGCCGTACCGGATGATGAAGAGACCGATAGCGAAACCGATCCTGCGCTGGCGGCAATTCATGTTGGGCGCTGCGTGCCAATCTATCGAAAGCTGGGAGACTTTCGCACCAAACGCCTGCGCGAAACCATGCATCAGGTACTGGCTCGGCTCTCTGACAAATCGATCGGAGAGACGCTGCCGGCTGATTTGCGCGCGCGGCACCAACTCGTTCCGCGCGAAGTAGCCCTGCGTCACATCCATTTTCCGGCTGGCGATGCGTCGTTGGATGATTACCATAACGCGCGCAGCCCGGCACATCGCCGTTTGATATTTGAAGAGTTGTTTTGGCTGGCGCTTGGTTTGTCGGTGAAGCGTGGCCGTCGCATCCGGGAACGGAAGAACTCAACGATCAGGATCGACGATCCGATCAAGAAAAGGATCGCCTCAGTCTTGCCATTCAAACTTACGGAAGCTCAGAAACGCGTCGTCAAGGAAATCTTTCGCGATCTTCGATCTGCCGCCCCGATGAATCGTCTCTTGCAAGGCGATGTCGGCAGCGGCAAAACGATCGTCGCTGTGATTTCGATGCTGACCGCGATGGAGAACGATTGTCAAACCGCCTTGATGGTGCCGACGGAAATCCTCGCCGAGCAGCACGCGCGCAACATCAAACGCATTCTGGCGGCGAGTCCATATCGCGTCGAACTTCTGAGCGGCTCGTTGAAATCATCGGAAAAGAAACGGCTGCGCGAAGCCATCGCTGCCGGCGAAGTAAACGCGGTCATCGGCACCCACGCTTTAATTCAGGAAGGTGTCGACTTTCAGAAGCTGGGTCTCGCGATAATTGACGAGCAGCACCGTTTCGGAGTAATGCAGCGCGCGGAGTTGCGCGCCCGGGGCCTGAACACGGACGTGCTGGTTATGACCGCCACGCCGATCCCGCGCTCTTTAGCGATGACTGTTTATGGCGATCTCGACGTCTCGATCATCGACCAGCTGCCGCCCGGGCGAACGCCCATCGTAACCCGGGTTTTTGCCGACAACGCCGCCGACCGCAAAGAAGTGAAGCAGCTATTGACTCGCGAAATCATTTCGGGCCGGCAGGTTTATGTCGTCTACCCGTTGGTCGAGGAGTCGGAAAAGATGGACTTGCGCGATGCGACCCGCCGTTACGAATACTTACGCGACCAGGTCTTTCCGAAGCTTCGCGTGGGTCTGTTGCATGGCAGAATGAAACCGGAAGAGAAAGACGAAGTGATGCGACGCTTCGTCAAAGGCGACATTCAGATCCTGGTTTCGACGACGGTGATCGAAGTCGGCGTCGACGTCCCCAATGCATCGGTAATGGTAATCGAGCATGCCGAACGCTTCGGTCTTTCACAGCTTCACCAGTTGCGCGGCCGGGTGGGCCGCGGCGCGGAACAGAGCTACTGCGTGCTGCTCGCCTCTGATAAGCAGACCGACGTCGCGCGTGAGCGACTCGGGATCATGGAAGAAACAAACGACGGGTTTAAGATCGCCGAGAAAGACCTCGAGATTCGCGGGCCCGGTGAAATCATGGGGACGCGACAAGCGGGTCTTCCTGAGTTCCGCGTTGCCAATCTCGTGCGCGACCTCGACATCCTGCAAGCCGCGCGAGAAGAAGCGGAGTTCTATTTCAATCAGGCAGACAAATCAGCAGAAGCTGCACAGATGATCAAACGTGTGCAGGATGATGCGCGCATGAAGCTGGCAGCGGTCGGGTGAACAGAAGAATGCACAGGCGTCTGCCTGTGGGTGCACGCGCTAGTGTGGTGTCTCTAAGTTCGGCTAACAAATGAGGACCGTCGGTTGCTTCCGTCTCCGTCCCGGAGGGACGAAATGTTTATCGAAAAAAGTCCCCCCTTCGGGGACCTTTTCGCTCCAGAGGAGCGAGATATTCGCTTCGCGGGATAGTCCATTACGCTCCTACGGAGCGAAAGAAGCACGGCCGCCAACTTTACCTACAAACATTTGGCCGCTCTGCGGCCGGGACATTAGGAATGACTTGTTACCCGAACTTTAGAGACACCGCACAAGAAACGCGGGCTCCTTCGAGGCTCATCTCGCTTTCAGCTTTACCGCCAACCAATCGTCCAGCACCTTCAATACCTCATCGGGAATTGCCTTTATCGTCAGCGACGAGTACTCGGTGGCTGATCCAGTCGTCGCCGGCAGGAACAGGTGATTGAGCGTGGGAAAGATCCGTTTGGTGACGTCTTTGTTACCGCCTTCGCGCGCTGCAGTCTCGAGCATGGACGCTTGCTCCGGAGTAATTTGGTGGTCCAGTCCGCCTTGCAGAATCAATATCGGCGCTCGCACCTTGCCGATCGCCGGCAGTGGATCGTAGGTCCAGAATTCCCTGATCCAGGGCAGCTTTACCTGCGCCGGGTATTTCGAAAGATCGGCGCCGGTCTGGACTGCTTTGATAATTTCCTGCTCTTTGGCCTGCTGCTGCGCTTTTATTTCAGGAGTGATGCCGGGAGTTTTGTCAAGCACATCATTCAACTGATCCATACTGATCTGATCGCCGCGCTTGCCGCTGCCGGCCATCAGCACAATGGCCGCGATCTGCGGATCGGTTGAGGCGACCATCGGCGCGATGATGCCGCCTTCGCTGTGGCCGACCAGCGCAATTCGCCTGGGATCGATCTCGGCACGCGAACGCAGGTAGGCGACTTCGGTCCGCACGTCATCAGCGAAACTGGAAGTCGTGGCAGTTTGTAACGTGTCTCGACCGCCCGAACCGCCGACACCGCGATCGTCAACTCGCAAAACAGCGATGCCGCGCGCGGCGAGCGACTCCGCGATTTGGCGCATCGGCTTATAAGCTTCCAGGTTGGGAAATGGCACTGGCTCATCGCGCGTCTGTAGGCCTGAGCCGGTGATGGTGATGACTGCCGGCAACCGGGCCTTGGCATTTTTTGGAAGCAGCAGCGTGCCCGCCAGTGTGTATCCCTTGGCGTTGACGGTCACTTCCTCCGCGGTGAACGGCGCGTTCGGAGGCGCGCTGTAATCGATGGCAGTCGTGCTAGCTTGTCCGCTGGCAATGATGCGCAGACCAAGTAGCAGAAAAAGCACGGCAAGTTTCTTCATGGCGAGCGATTATAACGCGGCTTTGGGTCTGTTCCTTGTGTGATTTCCACGAATTCACCGAGCGCGTGTGAACTGGGAGCGCGGGCGCCCCGCCCGCAACTGAGCTCGAAGCGCGAACAGAATCTCACGCGAACACGAACCGGCAATTTGCCCCCAAACTAACCGCATGCGTTACGATAGAGCAATGCGGATCATTGCCGGCAAGTACAAGGGTCGAAGACTAAAAAGCCCGGCATCGCTCGAGACGCGGCCCACTTCGGATCGTTTGCGCGAGACGTTGTTCAATGTTCTCGCGCCGTCTATTGAAGGCGCGCGATTACTCGATTTGTGTGCGGGTACAGGCGCGGTGGGCATTGAAGCGCTGTCCCGCGGCGCGTCGCATGTCACCTTTGTCGATCAGTCGCGGCGAATGTTGGCACTCATTAAAGAGAATTGCGACACATTGAAGATCGACCGGGATGAGATTGAGCTGATCACTGCCGAGGTGTCTGATTTCCTGCGTCGTTACGCAAACAAATCGGACCAACCGTTTGACATCATCTTCTTCGATCCGCCCTACGCGACGGATTACAGCGTTCTGAACTATCTCGGTGAGAAAAAAGGCCTTTTGACCGCCGAGGGTGTAGTAATCGCGGAGCATTACAAGAAGAAAGATTTGGCGGCAGCAGTCGGGAATTTGCGCCGTTTTCGTCAGGTAAAGCAGGGCGATTCGGTTTTGAGTTTTTATCGATGTGGCGCGTAGTCTCAAAAGTATGCGACAAACGTTTCTGGGTAGTTGAGGGAATGGAGTCAGTACCGGGAGCGGTAGCGACCGGGTAACTGGTTGTTTGCCCAAAGTGATGGAGTCGAAGAGACCTCCTGAGTTCTTGAGGACGCACCCGGTCGCTACCGCTCCCGGTACTGACTCCATTCCGTGTCTGATCTGTCTTTACAGGATCGAAAGAACTCGATCGTCAAGTTGCGCCGATAGGTGCTCGGAGCTATCGTACCAATCGAAAGTATTTATGCTGGTCCTCGGAATCGAAACCTCGTGTGATGAAACCGCCGCCGCCGTCGTGCGCGATGGCCGCGAGATTGTCTCGTCGGTGATAGCGTCGCAGATCAAAACCCATGCGCGTTTTGGCGGCGTGGTGCCGGAGCTCGCTTCGCGTGAGCACCTCGACAAAATAGTTCCCATCGTCGAGGAAGCGTTCGCGCGCGCGGGCGTGACTCAGGACGAGACCGACGGCATCGCTGTGACCATTGGCCCAGGCCTGGTCGGTTCGTTGCTGGTCGGCGTTTCTTACGCCAAGGCGATGGCCTTTGCCTTGAATAAGCCGCTGGTGGGCGTTAACCACATCGAAGGTCACATCTATTCAGTTTGTTTCGAGAATCCGCCGGTCGAACATCCGGCGCTGGCGCTGATCGTCTCTGGCGGCCACACAAATTTGTTTTATGTGCCGCAACCCGGTCAGTACAAAGTCGTGGGACGTACGCGTGATGATGCGGCGGGCGAAGCGTTTGACAAGGTGGCCAAACTGCTTGGGCTGGGATACCCCGGTGGTCCAATTATCGAAAGGCTGGCGCGGGAAGGGGACCCGAATGCCGTCAAGTTCGCCCTGCCGCGCATGGGTGACAACCGGCCTGACTTCAGTTTCAGCGGATTGAAGACCGCCGTCACCAAACATGTCCGCGAGTCTGGTTTGCAACCCCAGCGGAATGGCGGAGAAGTTTCCCAGGGTATTAAGGATCTCGCCGCCAGCTTTCAGAGCACCGTTATTCGTTCGCTGGTCAGCACTATGGAGCGCGTGGCGCGCGAATATCATCCCAGAACATTGATCGTTGCCGGCGGCGTGGCCTGCAACGGCGCGCTGCGTGAGGCTGCTCGCGAGACCGCGAATCAGTTGGGAATACCGGTTTATTTCCCGTCACCTCACTTATCAACGGACAATGCCGCCATGATTGCTGCGGCCGGAACGGTGAAGTTGAAGGCGGGCGAGCGCGCCGGCTGGGATTTGAATGCTGACGTGATGCTGCGCCTGCAGAATATCGAAGTTGAAGATGAAGAGTTAAGGAAGAAGGTGCGGTATCGACTGTAAGTGTCGGAGGCCCGACCCGTAAGGGAGGGCTTTCCCGCCATTCACCCTGAGAGAATTCGTTCGCCCGAAAGCGGAAACCGTTTAAACGGTTTCCTTAGACGTGGCGTGGCTCGGACACCGGGCTAAAGCCACGGTGTGAATGAAAGAGGGAAACTCAGCCACTACCTGGTTCATTGATTTCTGACGTCGCGCTATCAAATGAATTAATGAACCGATGAACCAATGAGTCAATCCTTCCTTTCTGACACCATTGACCCGACTCGAATCGTCCCCTCAGTCAGGATCTGCGCGCGCAAGCCGCCGCGATGGACCAGTCCCGGCAGTACTTTCGGATGTGAAAGACTTTGCAAATGTGAGCATGGTTCACACAGGCGTAAGCCGCGCGCTTTTACTTCCCCAATCCAAAATTCTTTGCCCACCA
The DNA here is from genome assembly GCA_046728235.1 of Acidobacteriota bacterium. GTDB lineage: Bacteria > Acidobacteriota > Blastocatellia > Pyrinomonadales > Pyrinomonadaceae > UBA11740. The sequence continues at coordinate 13,768 of JBKPEE010000069.1, read as the reverse complement.
GATGATTCAAAGGGACACCGCGGGTCACCACATTCCGGCGGGTCGCAGCAAGATCGAAGTCGATCTTAAAGTCTTCGCGAAACGCCTCAATCGCTTCGGCTTCAACCAGAGTAAGCTCGCGATCCGGTTGCGGTTTATAGTAAGTGCCCTGGCGGAGGAAATAACGATCGCCCTCGAGCCCCTTCCCGGGAACAGCGCGAGCTTCGTCGACTGAACGCATGGGCGCTTCGGCTGACGAAGCGATGTTGATTGCTACGATTGTGCCTTCGAACATAGGGTTTCCAAATTATCATCGCGACGCGCCTACGGCGTCATCAAAAATCTCTAAAGCAACGTCGACGTTCTCTTTGGTCAAAACCAGCGGCGGCGACCAGCGAATCGAATTCGCGCCGCAGCCTAACAGAATCAATCCGCGATTGAAACTCGCCATCTCGACGCGATCACGCAATTCAGCGTCGGGCTGCTTTGAGGCGCGGTCCTTCACGAACTCAACGCCAATCATCAAGCCCATGCCGCGTACATCGCCGATACAGTCGTATTTGGTCGCCAGCTTTTCCAAACCGCGTTTGAGATACGCGCCCACATCCGCGCTGTTCGCTACCAATTCGCGCTGCAGCAAATCAATCGTCGTCAGGGCGGCCGCAATTGCCACCGGATTTCCGCCAAATGTCGAAGCGTGCGCGCCGGGCTTCCAGTCCATCAGATCTGCGCGCGACACGCACGCGCCCAGCGGCAAACCCGAAGCAATCCCTTTCGCGATGCAGACAATATCGGCCTGCACGCCATAATGCTCCAGCGCGAACATCTTACCCGTGCGGCCCATGCCGCTCTGAACTTCATCGACGATCAGAAGGATGCCGTGCTCCTCGCAGATTCGCCGCAGCTCTTTGAGAAATCCGGCAGGTGAGGGGACGTAACCGCCTTCACCCTGGATTGGTTCGACGACAATGGCGGCGACCTCCTGGGGCGGCGTAGTGGTCTTGAACAGACGATTCTCAATCCAATTCACCGCGCCCTGCACGACACCGCCATTGCCGCAGTCATCAGCGCTGAACGGATTGCGATATTCGTTGGGATAAGGCATGTGGATCACGTCGAGCACCTGCCGTTTAAAGCCGAGGCGCTGCGCGGCCTTCGATGAAGTGAGCGAGAGCGAGCCCAACGTGCGACCATGAAAACTGCCGAAGAAAGAGATGAACTTCTCGCGACCCGTAGCGTGCATGGCAAGCTTTAAGGCGGTCTCGACTGCTTCAGTGCCGCTGTTGGCAAAGTGCGTGCGCGTGGGTCTTTGAATGGGCACGATCTCGTCCAGCTTCTGCGCCAGATCGGGCATGAGCGAGTAGTAGTAGTCGGTGCCGCACATGTGAATCAGTTTGGCGGCCTGGTCCTGAATCGCGCGGACCACGTCGGGATGACAGTGGCCGGTTGAGCAGACGGCGACTCCGGCATTACAGTCGAGAAAGACGTTCCCATCAACATCCTTTACCCACACGCCGGCCCCGCTTTCGGCGACCAGTTTGAAATCCGGTCGTGGGTAGGCCGGATTGACGAATTGCGCGTCCGCGGAGACGATCGCGCGGGCCTTTGGCCCTGGAAGTTCAGTCCTGAGTTCAGGCTTCTTTGGTGCGATTGCGGTTGCCATCATCTTTTTACTCCTTGTCGAGAAAGGCCAACACAGGCACTTTTTTGAAGTGCCGGATCAGAGACGAAATCCGAGATGATGATTAACTAATCAGCGAACAGGTTCGCGCGCGAGACGACGGGCAGCAGGTGTAAGACGCGACGGTCGGACATGGCTTTTTGAGAGGCAATAATATCACATCCAGGCCGCGGAGACGCGATCGTTAGCAAGGTGGGTAGTGTCTCTATTTGAGGATAGTCAGTACCGGGAGCGGTAGCGACCGGGTCTCGTGATCGCGATCCTGGATCGTAGATAGGTTAAGACCGGTCGCTACCGCTCCCGGTACTGACTCCATGCCGTCAGCGGACTGTTTCCTGCAAACTACTATCTCATGCGAGCAAACACGAATTATGCCGAATACCAAAGAACGGCGAAGAAATGGCAGGCAGTACCGGCAACTACGAAGAGATGCCATGCGAAATGCGTGTAGCGAAAGCGATGCGCCGCAAAAAAAGCGATGCCGGTAGTATAAGCGACACCGCCGGCAAGCAACCATGCCAGGCCAGTCAGCGGAACGCGTTGCCAAACCTGTGGGCCGGCAATCAGGACCAGCCAGCCCATTAAGAGATACAACACAACTGACAACCAGACATATTGCGCGCCAAAGATGGCCTTCTTAATCACACCGAGCAACGCCAGACCCCAGACAAGACCAAACAACGTCCAGCCCCATGGCCCGCGCATCACACCGAACGTAAAGGGAGTATAGGTGCCGGCGATCAGAATAAAGATCGCACTGTGATCCAGCACGCGGAAAAATCGTTTTGCGCCGTCATGTGTCAGCGCGTGATACAACGTTGACGCTAGATAGAGCGCGATCATCGACGCGCCAAACACACTGACCCCGACGGTATTCCAGACTGTGCCATAGCGTACGGCGGCGATGATTAAAATCGGCGTACCGGCAATTGCCAGCGCCAACCCCACACCATGGCTCAGGCTATTCGCTATCTCTTCACCGACAGTCGGCCGCCGTTCCTGATTTGCTGTAGTCATTACAGACCTTCCCCTCCTGCTTCATTTGGGGGCAGAAAAGTTATGGTGCCGCATAATCCTGCGATTGTCGAGTTTTTGTATGGCAATTCGTTTGTGTCGGTGCCGTCTGATGATGTGGCGATCATAATTTGCGTCATATTCAAAGCTCTCTCCGTTCGACTCCCGATAAAAGAGCAATCAGGAGGCTTAATATGAATAGGATCAGAATGTGGCCACACGGAGCGCTAATTATTCTGGCTTTCGTTGTTGTTGGTGCGATTGGCGCACTGCTGTGGCAGAAATACGAGCGGCACGCAGAGGCTAGTTCGCTGCCGAATGCTGCGCGAATTGAGCGGGTCGATGGCCAGGCCGGCGTAAATCAGACGGCGACTGACTCTACCAACTCGAAATGGATCTCCGCGACGCCGAATATGCCGGTTACCGTCGGCGATCGCATTTATACAAAACAGAATTCACGAACGCAGATTGGATTTACCGGACGAAATCTGGCGACTCTCGACGCGAACACGTCCCTGGATGTTCTCGACCTTTCCCAACAGCGAACCCAGGTAGCGCTGCGCGAGGGCTCAGCATTGTTCGACGTTGGTTCAGTTGCCTCAGGTGATCTGTTCGAAGTCGCGACACCCTGCGGCGCGGTCGATTTTCAGCAGCCGGGACTATACCAAATCGCGATTAATGATAGCGGAAATGCGGTGGCGACCGTCTTCAACGGGCAGGCACAGGTAGTTGGGCAGGGCGGTTCGGGCCGCATTCAGAAAGGCGAGTACCTCGCCGTGCCCTGTCAGGGCAATGCGCCGGCGGTGATGTCCAAGGTGGAACCAAACCAGGCGGGTTATCTGATTGACAATTACTATCGCTCTCGTTATCCGAAGAAGTACGACGGCCGTTATCGCAACTACTATACGTACCTGGACGATCCCGACTACTACGATCCCTGGCGGAGCGACGCAAGTTACAACTACGTCAGCGACTATGTTCCGGGCATCTATGATCTCGATGACTACGGCGACTGGCAATACGTCAGCGATTATGGTTATGCCTGGCACCCGCGCGTGGACACCGGCTGGGCCCCGTACGAGTCAGGCTATTGGACAATGGATTATCCGTATGGCTTGACGTGGGTCTCAAACGAGCCATGGGGCTACGCGCCTTATCACTATGGTCGCTGGGCATACGCCTCGAACGAATGGTTCTGGGTGCCCGGCTCAATCAATACTTACCCGACGTACTCGCCCGCGCTCACGGCCTTCATCCCGTTGGGCAATTCGAGCGTGGCGTGGGTGGCCCTGGGACCGAGCGATCCTTACCAGGTAACGTATTACGATCCATATTGGCAGCCGACCTACACGTATCCTTCGAACGTGGTGGTCGATCGATTAGTGAACATTAACGTGCCGGGGGCGGTCACGGTTGTGCCGACGTATGATTTTGGTCGCGTTATTGATCCGACAATCGTCACTCGAGTCGATCCGCAAACACTCGCCAGCGTGCGACCGGTGTTGAATCCTTTGACGGTGGACCCATTGCGCACGGCTGCGTTCCAGACTCGCGAGACGCGTCAGCGGATCGACGTTCCGCGACAGGTCGAGCAGCAGATCGTTAACACGCCGGTGGTGGCGAGCACGATTCCCACGGCCCGATTTAATCGGGATCTGGCGCGTTCGTTACGCGTTGAACCGGTTGCAGCTCAGGCCAAAAATCAAAAGCTGCAGATCTCCGATCAACGGGCGGCGCAGGGCCAGGTGACTCAGCCATCAAACATCGCGGCCGAGCAGGCGCGCGAGCGTCAGATGGCTGACCTGGCTAAGCAGTCAGCTCGTGGTGACCGTAATGCGCGGCAGCAGATGCAGGAGTTGCGCAAACAGCAGTTGAATCCGGGATCACTTGCAGGCGCCGGCATCCAGGCGCAAGGCCAGCCCGTGGGTCAGCCGGTTCGTCCGCAGGATCAGCGGCAAATGCTGCGGCAGCAACAGCAGGCGCAACGTGAAGCTGAGAGACAACAGACAATTCAGTCGCAGCAGCAACAACGCGCGGCAGCGCAGCAGCAGATTCAAGCTGCACGTGAGCAGCGCCGGCAGAATCAAATCCAGCAGGCGCCGGTTCGGCATTCTCAACAGCAGCAGGTGCTAAGCTCGCAACCAGCGCGGCCACAACCTCAGGCTCAGCCGAGACCGCAGGCGCAGCCGAAACAGCAAATGGTGCGACCGTCTCAGGCTCAGCCGCGTCCACAACCACAGGCGCAGCCGAGACCGCAGGCGCAACCAAAACAAGAAATGGTGCGCCCACCGCAGGCGCAACCGCAACCGCGCCCGCAAGCTCAACCACAGGCACGGCCTCAGCCGCAACAGAAGCAGCAGGGCCCGCCTGCGGCGCAGTCTAAGGCGCCAGGGAAGAAACACCCGTAACCAGTAGAGCAGAGGAGAGAGCGTACTCTAAAGCAGATCGAGCCGGTTCGTAATGGGCCGGCTCGGTTTGTTTTGACGCGGCCCACGAATCTCGCGCGAGCACGCCAGGGCGACACACTCACTTACGTTTCAAGACCTTCGCGCTAAACGAGCCTTTGATCGATGTGTCGCCACTAGTCAAGTCCACATCGCCGCTGATTTCATCGCTGGAAGCGGAGGTCACTTTCACCTCGCCGGACAGGGTGGTGCGATCCAACCACGACTTAACATCGGCGCTATTCCTGCGCGCGACTAACCCGACGCTTTCGGACTTCATAAACCTTTCAGCCTTCGCCGAATAGGTGCCTGCTTTGGGCGGCGACTTGTCGTTGGTGCCTTCGTCGCCGATCAGGTTAAAGACAACTCGCACCTGATCGTCGCCAGTTAACGGCTTATCCATCGACATTGCGAAATTTTTTGAATCCAGATCGTAGTTGGCGAGATAAACATTATAGACAGAGGCGGTCGCCATTTTGCCGTTGATGTCACTGAAAGTCTTGGTAATCGCAAAGGCATACCCGGATTTGATCCCAAGATCCTTTTCGCCCGTCGTAGCCGACTTAAGGTGCATAACGTTGCTACTCGCGGTCTGGCCGCAGCTCTGAAGCACTATCGTGCATAAGATAAGGATGAGGATGCCGAGGGAGACACTCAACTGTCTTGCAGGCATAATACGAAATTCGCTCTTAACCGTACATCGGGACATGTTTCTCCTTTTTACAGTTGTGGTTTCACTCAACGGTGGCACGAAAAGTTCACGCGCATTGTTTGGTCGCAAATGTCGCCGAGCGTTCAGATGGCGAGGCCTCTTTTTCGCAAGATAGCCTGAATAATTTCCACATGGTCGCCGCCACTTTGCCGTTTGTCCGTCTCCACTAATTGATTGGCGAACTCGACGAAGAGATCGGCGTTGGGATTCTTTGGTTTCCAGGCGACCCAGGCGGCAGCCAACAACTGATCCGCCAACTTCGGATCGCTTAACTTCTCTCGCAACTCCCAAAAGGCGCCTCCCCAGACCTTGTCCCCTATGTTATCTGCGCTAAAGATGTCCGCAGCGCGGCCACGGAATTTGGCCCGGTTTTTCAGATTCACGGTCAGTTCCCGATGGTCTTGCGCGAATACAGGTTCACCCTTGACGCTGCAGGGGAAATAGACAGCGAGGCCGGAAGAAATCGCAAACCCATTCCACCAGGGCGATCCGTCTTCGACCCAGTGCAGGTCCATAGAACCGTGATCGGAATCGGTCAGCACGTGACGCATGTATTCGTGCCTGATCACGTCCGTTTCGTTTGCGAATGCTGCCCCGACCTTCATCGTCTCTCTTTCGGGATCATAGAACGCGTAATACTGATAGCCCTGCTCGTGGATCGTGTCGCCGGGAACAATCTCGTACTTAATGGTACCTTCCGATCTGATCGGGAAGCCGCATTGCTTCAAGTATTGTTGAAAGCTCGATAACGATGTTTGGACTTTGTCCTGCAGTTCCGGCGTAAGCGCCGCCGAAGGAGTGGCCGCAAATCCCTCGAGCGGTGGCAGCACGGCCTGACCCGCCTTCAAGACTTGCGACATCTGGGGGCTGAGTTTGACGACCGAATATGCATTCAACAGATCAACGGCCCAACTCCGCAGTTCAGAGTTGACCTTTGACGAATCCGGCTCGCGGAGAATCGATACGGCGAGTTGAACGTAATCCTTCCCGACGCTTTGCTTTTGTACCTGTCTTTGCACGAGCCAGCCTACTATGGCCAGGAGGACCGGGATAGCGGCAATCGATAGCGTTCTGGAGATAGTCTCGACTCGATCCCAGACGTCATGCTTGGCAGATTGAGTTTGGCTGATTGAAGTTTGTGCTGGATCGTCGGCTTGCGCAACAACCGGATGAGATAGTGGTTCGCCGAGCGACGCTAGGATCCAAACGAATATCAGCGCCAGCACCAGGCGAACCAGGAGTCTACGCATTTAGCCTCCTATAGCACCGCGGGTATTAGCTTACGCTGAAGCGGTGGGAGTATATCAGAATACCGCGAAGCAGCAACTGATCGTCGGCCAACACAAAGTTACCTCACTACCCTTTCATACGGTAGTGGGGTAATTCTGTGTTGGTGACAATGGCGAAAGTTCTGACGACGAAATGAAACCAGCTGCTCCGCAGCTGGGGCACGCAACTATCAACATTCGACCGCCATTCGGACCAACAACACAGAATCACCCCAGCGCTTTTCATACAAACCGCTTGACTTTTGAGGTCAGCTGACATATTAGGCACCGCAGCAAATGATTTAGCAACTATCCTTAGGCTTCCAAATTGTCATGGTTGAGGCGGAGATCTGGTAATGAATAACTGGAAGCGATTTATTGTTTTCGTAGTCGGTAGTCTCTTTTTGCTGACTTGCGCTATAGGTCTGGCGAATTTCGCATCTCAGGCCTACATGCCAACGACAGACGCCTTCGCTTCGTCCGAAGACAACTTGCGAATGGACACTGCGCAAGACGAAGACAAAACTTACAGAAAACCCAGATGGAAGGACGAACGGCTTGATTGGTGCTTTAAGTGGGGCATAGACTGCGGCCAACCGGCGGCCGACCATTTTTGCCGACGAAGACGCTTCAGCGGCGCGAAAGACTTTCGCGCCGAGCCGAATGTTGGTAGGTACGAGCCTACACGGGTGGCAGGCACAGATCAGGTTTGCAATCAACCCTGGTGTACGGGATTCGATTACATTACTTGTTTTGGACCACTTCCGCATACCCAGGTGTTTGCGCCACCAGCCTGGCCTTTAAACGAGGAACGGCAATACCGCCTGGATTGGTGCCTGAACTGGGAGCGAGACTGTGGTAAACCTGCCGCCGATGCCTATTGCCGGGCTAGGGGATTTCTGGAGGCTATCTTCTACGAGGCGGACCCAGGCGTCGGTACTCAACCCACCATCTTGATAGGCACAAATCAGATTTGTAACCAGAAATTCTGTACCGCATTTCAGATCATCACCTGCAGAGCAAAAGACCAAGGGAAACCGCTTGGGAAAGCCAAGCCGCCTCCGACACCGACGCCGACGCCAGCACCTGGAATCAGGCGAATCCAAACGCCTCCGCCGCCGACGCCGACGCCAGCACCTGGAATCAAGCGAATCCAAACGCCTCCGATCAGGAGGCCGACACCAGAGTAGCCACCTCTACATGTTCCTGACCGCTAAGTTTTCGGCGCCACGTAACTCTTCCTTGCCTTCACCACCAGTTTCCCCTGGGACTCGGTAAGCGATGGCTCCACCTCCACTTTCAACTTTCGCGTGGTTCCGTCGCGCTGTTTGTTCGTGGAAACAAACGCCAGGTTGTAGCGGCTCCGCAGGTGGTCCATCAGCGTCTGAAATGTCGTACTGAGATTCTCGGGCTTGTCGGAAAGAAGCTCACCGCCGGTTTCATTCGCCAGAGTTTCGATGTCAAGATAAGGCGCGCCGCCAAGCTTGCCCATCCGGGTGGCCCAAACCATGATTCCATTTTCAAGTCCCTGGCCCATCTCTTTGGGGATGATGCCGCAGACAACACTGCCTGATTCATAAATTGCCTGGGCCGCAGACTTGCCGGATGGCCCATCAATGCAATCAAAGTTACGCGTCACGCCGGTAATCACGATGATCACCCGACGGCCCACCGGATTGCCGGCGCGAATCATGTAATCAGCGGCGTCAGCAAACAATTTGTTAAGGCAATGATCAGCTTCTTCGTCATGAGGCGGTATGCGATTGAGCGCCTCCTCGATCAGCATCCGGTTCTTCGTAAATCCCTGAAGCAGCCGTGTGGTGTCGTGATAAGTCATGACCGCAACTTCGTCCACCGGTTTCAGGCGTTCGACAGCCTCGCGGGCCGCGCGATGAACTTTGTCTCCGAACGGATCGAGACAGCCACCGCGATCAACGAGAAGCAAAACGGAAAGCGGGAGACTGTCCTGACTGAAGTGGGTAATCTCCTGCTTCGCGCCGTCTTCGTAGACGAGGAAGTCTTCTTTCTTTAACCCGCCAACAATTCGGGCGGTGTTTTTTTGCAGCACCAGGGCGTCAACTGTCACCAGATCTACGTCGACCTTGACGACCTCCGGCGTCGGCTTAATCGGCGCATTGGTTTCGTCCTGGGAACCCACCTTTCTTTCGCGGGTTTGTGAAGCTGCAAGAATTGAGCAGACTGCTATGAGGAAAAACACCAGGTGTCGAGGCTTCATGATCTCTCTCCTATCGGGCGGCAGTGTTTGCAGCGCTGCATGTGCTGCCTTCTGCCTTTGTTTTAAGGGAGAGCTGTTGGGGCTGACTCGCGCGAAATCGCCGCTCAATCCGGCTTTTGAAAACCGATCAGCATGAAAGACGGTGACTGGAGCGCAAGCGTCCTCGCTTGCTAACCCAGCGACCGAAACGGTTGCGCTCCAGTCGAAATTGAAAACCGATCAGCATGATAGACGGTATTATCGTGGCAACTGTTAACAGGAAGCCTTATCTTCCCCCCTCCCTTTTGGGAGAAGGGGTCGGGGATCAGGAATTCTGACCGTAGTTATTTTCTTTTGCCCATCGGAAAATTAACCGTGGGCGGATCCCAGTTCCGCGACTTGCCCACCACGCCCGTCTTTACATTCACGACTTCGAGCTTGAGCGGACGCACCTCGATCAGCAAATAACTCTGGTCGCGATCGGGATAAAACGCCTTCCACTCGTCCTTCCAATGGCGGGCCTTTTCGTTCTTGTCGTTGATCAGCCGGGCAATGCCGTGCAGCGTGACATAGGCCTGGTTCTCACGATCAAAGTAATAAAGCGTAACGTGGGGGTTCCGACGGATTTCCGCCACTTTGCGGCTAAGCGGATTGGTGGCGAGCCAGACGACCATCTTCTCGTCAGGCGCAAACGCATCCATCGTGCGAGCGTTCGGGCGTCCATGATTGTCGGTCGTAATCAGCGCACAGTAGCGAGTCGTAGTCATGATCTCGCGGGCCGTGCTGATAAGTTGCTCCCTTGAAAACTGACTCTGCTGGGCCTTAACGGATGCGGTCGCGGCCGCGAAGCACGCGAGCGCGGCAGTTGTGCAAAGTGCCGACGTGAATCTGGTGAAGTTCATGCCTTTGATCAGACGGTGCGGGTAATTGGTTCAGCGCCTGGTGGCAACTGCGCTTCGAGTCCGGATTTGCCGCCTTCGTTTTCATGCGAGAGTCGGATTGTCTCTTTTGGTGGAGGCAGCGGCCATAGCGACAGACGCCGGCCCAGCCAGTGGCTCAACACGCGCGAGCGAAAGTAGTGTTCATGATCCCATTCGACCTCGGCCATTTCCAGCAGGCAGTCGATGAACCCGAGGCAGCCGCAGTCACGAGCATAACGCGCCGCCGTTTCATACTCTCGCACGTTGCGGCTTTCGAGTTTTCCCGCACCGTACATCGGCGCCAGCCAACCCATCACATAACACAACAGGCCCAGAGTGCGACCGATAATTGCGGCTCGTCGTTCGCGCCGCCGGCTCGGTCCGCTGCCGAGAGTTGTGAGCATTTCGCCGATTAACCGGCGATGGCGCCACTCGTCTGCTTCGATATTGTGAATGGCATCGCGCTCGTCCGCAGCTCTGACCGAACGCCAGTGGCCTCGATACGCATAGGCGGCGGCCAATTCGCCTGAATATGCCGACTGGAGAATGGCGATCAATTTCTGCCGGCTGTCTGCCTCTGTGATCATTTGATTTTTCTGCGCACGGGATGCGCTTCTGTATTGAAGATAACTGTCTCGAAATCAAGAGTCCGCGGCGGCGCGAACAGCAGGTAGAAATACTTGAAGGTTTCCGCAAACAGAAAGCTCTGCATTGAATCGGCCTTTTCTTTGGTCACCACGCTCTTCAGCGCCGCATAGCCAACATCGTGGCGACAGTATTTGACGAAGTCGCGCCACATCGTCTGGCCCATTTGCTGATAATAACCGGCGTCGCGGTCCCCGTTTAGCCGGCGCGAAGTGCGCCGCGAGGACGCTAACGAGTAGTGATAGAGATAGTAAGTTGACTCGACGATCTCAGGGCGCAGCGGATAGCCGGGCGAAGTGATCTGCATAGTTTGATAGTCAAATTCCTCCGGCTCGATTCCTTCCCTGGTCCACATCCTGAAAGAAGAATCCTGAAGCAAACTCGCTTTGTCGAGGTCGCCGGAAAGCGCCAGCACTGCCGGGAAGAAAGCATCGAGCGCGCCATAGGTAGTCGACGTGCGCTGGCCGGTGTTCATGTTCGCATGACCATACCAGAGTACGGGCTGAACGCCGTTCATCGGGCTCGGCCCACTCCCGGTGATCACCTGTACTTCAGTGGTGCGCGGATCCGCGAGATATCTATTGATTGCTTTGATACTTTCATTCCACATCCGCCGGCAATCCTGATCATCAAACAGAATCGCGCACTTCAAAAGATATTCGTAATAGCTGTCGATCGCGCCGCTGATGTGACTGTCGGTGTCGGTCCACTGACCTGTTTCCACGTTGATCCAGGTGCCCACCAAACCGATCGGCGAGCGGCGATTGTAGATCTCCACCAGTGCGCGCTTCGCTTTGTCATAAAAAATTTGCCGGTGCGTCAACTTTGCCAGCGTTCCGAATTCAATCAAAAGAGTCCCCGCTTCAGCCGGGTTCGTCACATTGCCGTTTACTGCGCCGGTTTTTAAGTTCACATATCGGTAAGGCAATCCGGTCGGTGAATTGAAAACGGGTAGCAAACGGTTGCCCAGCTCTTCCGCGAGAGTCAGGAGCCGCTTATCGCCGGTCATCTCGTAACTCGACAGCAGGCCGCCAAGGAGCCGAATCGTGATCTCGAAATTTTGAACTGAAATGTCTTTATCGAAAGACAGATGCGTGCCGATATATTCGCGCGTCGTTCTGGCTTCATCTTTCAAACCCATCAAAATCATCGTGTCGAGTGCGTCGACGGGTGTCATTAGGAGCGGCTCAGCGTACCAATCGTGATAGGTCTTGCTTAAGGGCTTGAGATCGTCGTGCCCCCAGGCGTATTGCTGGTAGCCGTTCCAGGCATGCAGGAATTCGGTGCGTACCTGGTTTTGAAGATCGACGCGCGTTTGCGGAAATAGCGGCGTTGCGGTCAGGAGAATTACCATCCAAGCAGCAGCTACGATTCCAAGTCGACTTTTCGGCAAAATGAGTCTCATTTCGGTTTCTGCAGCTACCGCTTGAGCGACATCATTCGGCGCGCACGCAGATATGCGTCGCGGGAAACGCGTGTTCAGTTTCAGATCGCGAAATCCAAACAACGAGCGTGTAGATGCCCGGTTGCTTATGGCTCAGCTCAACCGGCACGCTAAACCGTCCATGGCTGGGAATCTCGATGGTCCCGGTGCTGCCGTCATCATAGGCCTTGTGCAGAGGCAGCTTTTTATAGAACGTCACGCGATCCTGCGGCAGGCCGTACTGGCGCGGTGTTTTCAACCAGCTCCTGGCGGGTGGCGACGGCGGCGGTTCGAAGTAAACGTCCAAAGCCTCAATTGAATATCTGGGGTCCAAAACGCCGCCACTTAACACGAACCGGCTCTGTGGCCGCTTTATCAATGGATATGGGTCGATGCTGACATAGTGTGACACGTAAACTTCACACAGCCTGATGTGAAGTCCGCGCCAGGCCATGCCAAAACCCACGTGTGTGTGCTGCGGCGTCAGCATCGTCTGGCGATGGCCATCGTTCGGGGGAAGCTCATCGTGCATGGCCTTGTGCATTCGCACCACAGCAAACGGCATCTCGTCTGACTCGATAGGTTTTGAGTAGTCAGCGGCACTGTCGTTTTCACCGGTGGCGTCAGTGCCGCCCGCGAACGAATAACGCTGATATGGTTTCAGCCCGGCACGGTCCCAGTGACTCAGGAAATCGTTTTCGGCCATTTCAATCGCGTGCTTCTGCGCGACGTTGCAGGCAAACTGATCCAATTTCAACTTGCTCAAGCCCGCCTCAGCGCGCTCTTCATTCACCAGGCTAAGCAGATGATGCTGCATGGGAACGACGTCTCCATCATCGATCAGACTGGTGAGACGAATCCGGGCGGGCGTGGCGTTGAGAGCGAGCATTGATAAGGCGGTCTGTTTCAGGAATGACCGGCGCGGGACTTCAAAACGCATGCTTAATTCCTGGATACTCCTGTTGATTTCGAACTGAGGACGTCACGCTGCGAATACAAACCTGGGCGCCGGGAAACCCCTTATCGCTGGGCACGCGGCGGACCATACAGACGATCGTATAAATGCCCGGATCAGGTTTGTAAAGCTTTACGCACGCGCGAAACCAGCCATTGTGATCCCAATCAAAATCGCCATGTGAACCGTCCGAGTACAAGAATTGATCGGGAGCTCGCGGGCGCAACCGCATCACATCGTTAGGGAGCGAAGCGGATCGCAGCACACGCAGCCACGAGATGTCCGGTGGCTTTGGTGGCGGTTCATAGAACACCGCGATCTCGCTAAGAAAGTGGCGGGTATTCAATAAATGTCCTGACACGACGATGGTGGCGCCGGGTTTCGCTTCAGCAACTGTCCGGTCCAGCTTAACGTAACGGGCCAGATAAATCTCATCCAGCCTGAGACTATGACCCTTTAGCGCTGCGCCGAACCCAACGTGCGTGTGGAATGGATCGAGTATCGTCTTGCGG